>CAZHIF010000004.1:64314-72505 GCA_964532505.1 uncultured Candidatus Peribacteria bacterium | reverse complement strand
TTCTGACACTCCCTCAAACACTGCTTCTCAATTGATGCTACCATGGTGGATTTTGCTTATTTTGCTGTTGCCGTTCTTGCCTTTGCTCTATCTCATCAAGCTTAAAATTGATAATCCTGATAAAGATTTTAGCACGCTGACGCACGAAACATGGGAAAAAATTCAGCATCTTTGGCGTAAACAACCAGAATCGCATGAAGATCTGATGCTCGAGCCAGTTTCTCAGCCAGAAGTTACTTCAGAAAACGCTCCAGAAACTCAAACCCCCGAATCTCCAAAACCTGCAGAAGAAACAACTGATCAGCCTTCGTGGATGAGGTCGTATGATGATAACGAGATGGGAAAAGTGGCGGTGGTGGATTCTCCACTGGATGATGAAATTGCAGAAACGCATGAGAATGTGAATGCGATGATGTCAGAAAGTGCTTCTCCTGAAGCCAATATTCCGGAAGCCGTTCCTGCTCCTTTAGACGTGCAAACAGGATCGGTGCCTGATTGGTTGCGAGGAGAAACAGCTCTTCCAGAGCAGCCAGAAGAACTTTCATTTTTATATGATGAGAACGAAGGAATGCCTGCCACCAAAGACGTGTCTGACAATCCTTTTGTCACCGATCATCCAGAATGGCTTCGAGATATTTTGCAACCTCCATATTTTCAGCCAGAAATTCAGCGCGAAGATGGAATCGATTTTCTTCCAAAGCCGATTATTGAACCTTCGGATGATGACGTGATTCCTTCTTTTCTTTCTGAATCATCTGAAATTGCAAAAATACTTCCAAAGGTGGAAGAGGAAAATGATGAGAAGGATTGGGAAAATTGGGACGATGAAGAAGATGAAGATTGGTGGAATGAAGAAGAACCTTCTGAATCAGTCAATCCTCCAGTTGATCCCGAAAATGTGCCTCAATCATCACTTGATGAGAATATTAATCTGATGAATGAGGTGGAACAAAGTGTTTCAGGAATAAATAGTACCCATGATTTGAATGCTATTACTGCTGAAGATTTTTCTTTCGAAACGAAAAAAAATCTTCAAGAAAATAATGAAATAGCAAAAGAGTCCATTCCTCCATCTCCGAAAGAAGAAAATATTGCAGAGACTATGCTATTTCCCACAACCGAACAATCGGAAAGTCAGATTCCTTCTGCTTCTAGTGCGTCTTCTTCTTCTGCAGATATACCAGAAGAAGAAGAGCAAATGCCCATCAAGGCAACCGATGCAAAAATTCCAGTGAAAGAATCTTCCAACGCAGTTCCTGAATGGATGAAGACTTTATAAAAGAACCAAATCTACTGGTCTTTCGAAAAAATCTGCACATATATTAAATCCATTTTATAATTTAAAATTTATATCAGCAGTATTGAAAGGCGAAATACAGATATTCTTTGTAAGTTATTAGAGATTTTAGTACAAATTGTATTATTTTTCAATTGCAAACAATGAGACGTCGCTATGGCGTCTTTTTTTCGTCTTGTATAATCTCAGTGTTTTTATGTTTTTTTTGAAATACCTCTATGCAAATCATTCCTTTTCATCCAGAAAATTTTTCCAAAATTATCGCACATGTCAACGCTGGGCTTCCCACTATTCTTCCCACCGATACGTGCTATGGATTTTCTGGAAGCATTTTTTCTGAGTATGCTATTTCTCTTGTCGAACGTATTAAAGGGCGAGAAAATAAGCCTTTTCTGATATTGGTGAAAGATCTTGTCGACATGTCGAAGTTTGGAAACATAAAAAATATTCAATCACTGGAAAAAATCCAAAAAGAAGGAACTCCTACCACTTTTTTGCTTCCCAAGACTTCAGCGATTCCCAAAGAATATTTCCCTGATTTTCCAGAAATTGGGATTCGTGTGCCGATTCATTTCCCTCCACTTCTCGGACTCTTGAATGCCTATACAAAGCCATTGTTTTCAACCTCTGCCAATATTTCTGGCTTTCCTGCGATCTACTTTGAATCAGAAATTATTAAAAATTTTTCTGATTTTCCAGAAATTCTTTTTGCCACCGCTGGTAATTTGCCTGTTGTTCCAGCTTCATCTATTTTGCGACTTAAGGAAAATGGAGAAGTGGAGAAAATTCGATAGAGCAATAACTCATTAAAAGCTAAAAACTAAAAGTTAAAATGATATAAGGTTTCGTAATTTATTTATAGTTTTGCTATTTCTTTTTTAAAAAACAATAAGGGAAGGCGATTTCATTTTTTTCACATGAGACCTTCTTTCTATCCTTTTACCTCCTCTGTTTTCTTTGATTTTAATACTTTTTGTGTTCATAAATACAGGAATGTTCGCAGTTCGACATTGCTTTGGAAGATGTATTTTTGGCATACTCTTCAAGGCGAGACAGTGTCGAAAACATATGAAGGAGAGGGGAGTGGTTATTCACATGTTTTCCACAGGTTTTCCACATTTTTTTCACATGTTTATTTCTCATGGATTATTCTCATACCTCTATTATGCCCAAAGAATGTGCTGATTTATTATGCATTCCAAAGGTTTCTCGGCATATTGATGCGACTCTTGGTTTGGGAGGACATGCTGCATTTTTTTTCACACAGAATCCTCAATTACAGATTATCGGCATAGATCAAGATCCGTATGCTCGAGAAAAGGCTTCTGAAATTTTATCTCCGTGGAAAGGTCTCCATCAGATTGTGGATGCTAATTTTTCTCAAATAGGGGAATTATCCGAGTTTCACCCTCAGAGTATTTTATTTGATATTGGGGTTTCGTCTTTGCAGTTTGATATGCCCGAACGAGGATTTTCCTTTCGGTTTGATGCTCCACTTGATATGCGAATGAACCCAGCACAATCGCTCACTGCCGAAACAATTGTAAATGAGTACTCTGTTGAGGATCTTTTTTTCATCTTTAAAACGTATGGAGAGGAGCCAGAAGCCAGAAAAATTGCAAATGCGATTGTTGTTTCTCGAACACGTGCAAGGATAACATCTACGTTTCAGCTGGCAGCGTGTGTGGCTTCTGCAAAATCTTCTTTTCCATATCGCTACAAAAACGCAGGAGGACATCCTGCAGCTCTCACCTTTCAAGCTCTTCGCATCGCAGTGAATGCCGAATTAGATGTTCTAGAAAAAGCTCTTCATGAGGCTATTCGTATTCTGGAAGTGGGTGGGAGGATCGCCGTCATAACATTTCATTCTCTGGAAGATCGTATCGTGAAAACGGTGTTTGCTTCGTATTTTCAAAAAGAAAAAAAACAAAAATATGCCCAACATGCAGCCGTTGCCTTTTCTGGATCCATATTAGCCCCCATCACAAAAAAACCAATGGAGCCAAGCAATGAAGAAAAAACTTCCAATCCTCGATCGAGAAGTGCTAAACTGCGCGTCGTGGAAAAAATTGCATACTCTTCATGACTTCACCCACTTCAAAACGCGTTCGCTTGGCGGATAAACTCAAACAAGGGAGTGTAATGATTTCTTTGCTCATTATCATTGTTTCTCTGCTTCTCACATGGTTTGCGATTTCGTACCAAAATCAAAATGCCACGAATGGATATAAGATAAAAAAACTTCAAGAAAAGCGTTCGGATCTACTTTTTCAGATTGAAAATTTGGAGATGGAAATTGCGGATTTGGGATCGATGAAAAATAAGGAAGAGGAAAAGAAAAAAAAGTAGAGATAAGGTCATGTCCTTATCTCTCTACTAAATCATCAAAAATCTTTACGATGGAACCTTTTAGCAATATAGCTTGATATCAATTACCCAAGCCCCATCTTCTCGTGTGAAAATCGGATTTACATCGATTTCTTTAATTTCAGGAATCTGTACAAAAATCGATTGGATTTTGAGAATCGTTTCTTTCAGCGCATCAAAATCAATAGATTTTTCTCCTCGAGCTCCTGCCAAAATAGGATAGGCAATAATCTGCTTCATCATTTCATCAATCTCATCACCGCTTACAGGTGCAATTCGCATGCTCACGTCTTCAAAGATATTTACAAAAATTCCTCCCAATCCAAACAAGATTACTTCTTTAAATGATGGGTCTCGTTTGAATCCAAGGAATGTTTCTCGCGAAGATGAGAGCATTGGCTGCACGCTCACTCCTTCAATTTTTGCATTCGGATACACTTTCTGCACATTATTTAAAATGGCTTGATACGCTTCTTGTGCTTTTTCTGCGGAATCGATATTGAGGAGTACTCCTCCACAATCGCTTTTGTGCGCGATATCTGGGGAAACTATTTTCATCACTCCTTTTTGCCCAAGCTTTTCAAAGACGCTTGCAGCATCTTCGGCAGAGGTTACCACATATTCTTTTGCATAATTCACGCCAAATGCATCCATAATTGTGTTTGAAACTTCTGGAGATACTAGCCCTTGGGTGTTTGCAAGGGTTTCTCGAAATCCTGCCAAATCACTTTCTGAAATAACTGTGAGGTTTGGGGATGCAGAAGGTGGAGTGGACTCCCATTTCTTTTGCCGAATCAATTCTGCAAAGCTGCTGATCGCATCTCGAGGATATTCGAAATGAGGAACCCCTTGTTCTTGCAAATATTTTCGACCTTCTAATACCGAAACTCCTCCCATAAACGAAGTTAAAACTAATTTTTCTGGATTTTGTTTGCAGTAATCATTTATCACTTTTGCAATGTTTTCCACATCGGTCACCGCTTGAGGAGTAAGCATTACTAAAGTAGTGTAATTTTTTTTCAATTTTGAAATATTTGAAAGAATCTGCGCATATTCTTTAGAAGTCGCATCTCCAATAATATCGATAGGATTATTCACACTTGCTGCAGGAGAAAGTCCTTCTTTTAAAATAGCTTTTTCTTCCTCTGAAAAATTAGCAAGTTGCACGCCAAAACGCTCAGCATTATCCGTCGCCATCACTCCAGGACCTCCCGCGTTGGTGATGATGATCATTTCTTCTGCGATTTCTTTTCCGATGGTGTGAGAAAAGGTTTCACTCCACAAAAAAACTTTTTTCAGTGCGTCGGTGTAATGAATTCCTGCCTGTTTAAAAGCTGTGTGAAGTATTTCTTTTTCTCCTGCCAATGCTCCTGTGTGGGATGCAATGGCGGCACTTCCTCTGGCTGAATTTCCAGATTTCACCAATACAATTGGTTTTTTCTTGGTCACTCTTCTGGCAATATCAAAAAATTTTCGCCCTGCATTCAGGCTTTCGAGATAAAAAACAATAACTTCGCTTTCGTCATCGTGTTCCAAATATTCCAAAAAGTTGGCTTCGTCCAAATCACTCTTATTTCCCATAGAAATGATTTTTGAAAATCCGACCTTTGCAGAGATGGCCCAGTCCATTAGTGCTACCGCCATTGCTCCACTTTGTGATACTAGTGCCACATTTCCTTTCGATACAGCCTTTCCTCCAAACGATGCGTTGAGGTTATTATATGCGTTGATGTATCCAAGACAGTTTGGACCCAAAATTCTGATTCCATATTCTTTTGCCACTGCCTTTAGCTCTTCTTCGGCCTCCACATTTCCCACTTCTTTAAATCCTGCCGAAATGATTACTGCAAATTTTACACCCTTTTCTCCACATTCTTTCATGCTTTCTATCACAAATTTTTCAGGAATGGCGATCACTACCACTTCTGGAGTTTCTGGCAATTCTGCCACGCTTGGATAAAATTTTACCCCTAAATATTCTCCTCCTTTTGGATTCACTCCATACACAGTCCCTGTGAAATCCGAAAGATTTCGGAGGATTGAATTTCCTAGTTTTCCTGGAGCTTCAGAAGCCCCAATCACAGCGACACATTTTGCATTAAAAAACGATTCGAGCATCATAAAGAATAAAAAAATAGTATAATACGAAAAAAAGTATACTCTTTGTTATATATTTTGTAAAAATTTTTAATATATTATTTGTAAAAAAACGGTATGATACTGTTGGTATATTTTTGATATTTTTTTATGTTTTCTTCATTTCTTGCTACTTGTCCTAAATGTGCTTATCAATTTTCTCTTTCTGAAGAAATGCAAAAAGATATGCAGGCATCTTTTGCGAAAGATTTAGAACAGCAAAAGAAACAATGGGAGCAAAAACTAAAAGAACAAGAATTATTGTCAGAAAAAAATATGCAAGAAAAAATACAAGAAGAAAAGCATAAATTATGGGCGATTGCTCAAGCAAAAGCTGATGAAAAACTGAAAGGGGAGTATGCTGCGCAGATGCAGGTTTTGAAAGAGCAAAACGATTTTTTTCAGAAGAAAATGGAAGATTCTCAAAAAAAAGAAATAGAGTTTTTGAGAAGAGAGCAAGAGTTGCAGCAGCAGCAAAAGATGATGGAATTAGAAATGCAGAAAAAAATATTAGAATCTCAGAATGTTATTCGTGCGCAAGTTCAAAAAGAGGAAGAAGAAAATCATCGTCTCAAAGACATGGAAAAAGAAAAACAACTTGAACAAATGCGAAAAACAATAGATGAATTGAAAAGAAAATCGGAACAAGGATCTATGCAAATTCAAGGTGATGTGCAAGAAAATGACCTAAAAGAAGCTCTTTCTCTCCAGTTTCCGCTCGATAGTATCAACGATGTGCCCACGGGAATGCGAGGAGCTGATTTGTTGCAATCGGTGAAAACTCCTACAGGAAAAGAAGTTGGAAAGATTATCTGGGAATCAAAAAATACAAAAAACTGGACTGAAGGATGGATTCAAAAACTAAAAGATGATCAGGTGGAAGCCCGATCCGAAATTGCTATTTTAGCCACACAGGTGTTGCCAGAAGGTATTGATCACTATGCATATCGCAATGGGGTGTGGGTAGTGAAGTATCAATATGCGCTTCCTCTTGCGGCGATTCTTCGGTTTCATTTGCTTGAAATAGAAAAAACAAAAATTTCTTTAGAAGGGCAAGATGAAAAAATGCAGATGATTATGAATTATCTTTCTAGCCCTCAATTTAAAAATCGTATCGAAAATATTGTGGAGGCGTTTTCTGCGATGAAAGATGATTTGGACAAGGAAAAACGAGCGATGCAAAGCATTTGGAATCGGAGAGAAAAAGAGCTGGAGCGAGTGATGATGAACACCACGGGGATCTACGGTGATTTTCAAGGGCTTTTGGGGGCAGGGATGCCAAATGTTCCACAGCTCGATTTGGGATAAACTCTCTTGCTTTGTGATTTTGAAACGTGTAGAAATATAAACAGTTTTTGTATTTTTTTTCTTTTTTCTATGCTAAACGATTTGAAGAGTTTTTTGCTTCGGGGTAATGTGATTGATCTTGCAGTGGCAGTGGTGGTGGGAACAGCGTTTAATAAGATTGTTTCGTCACTTGTGGCGGATGTAATCATGCCCCCTATCGGTCTTTTGGTAGGAGGGGTGAATTTTTCCGATCTTGCATTTATTTTAAAAGATGCAGTGGGTGGGACTCCTGCGGTGGTTCTGAAATATGGAGTATTTCTCCAAACTATTTTTGATTTTATCATTATTGGAACAACAGTATTTGTCATCGTGCGAACATTTGAAAAAATAACAAAAAAAGAAAAGTCAGTGGATGCTCCTGCAGGACCAACCGAAACAGAACTTCTCACTGAAATTCGAGACCTGCTCAAGAAATAATTTTTTCTGAACAGTGAAATCACATTCTTTTTTTGCTTGTGATAGAAAATACTTTTTTCTTCGCGACGTAGTTGCAAAATACAAGGTTTTCTAGTTGTCGACCTGCATTATCAGAAGCACAGAATGAAGATACATTGGTGAGTTTTCTATAAATGGAATATACTTTTTATTGCGAATATTCGTCCTTATAGAGAAAAATAACAAAATACTCCAATCTCATTGGAGTATTTTGTAAAAATCTAATTTTGGCTTTATTTTAGATACTCCAGTAATGCGGCAATGGTTTTAGGACCTGCTTTCCCATTGTAGTTCAGATAGCTTTCGGAATCGCCTCCCATCACAAGAGCTTGAATATACCGAACTTTATTTTGATCGCTTTTTGCCCAGTCTGGAAACTCTACTCCCGCATTTGTTGCTATGCCTACCAATGCTGTATTTATTTCTTTCCAATCTCCTTTTTGGTAATTGTTTGCAATATTTTCCAAGGCAATATTGCGTCCTCGCAGTGATATTGTTGCACTTTCAAATTCTGATTTTTTTGATTTCAAGAATGTTTGCATTTTGATTTTAGTACTTGCATCAATTGAGTGAGTTATTTCAGCTGGAGGAGAAGGTTGCTGAACTGGT
>CAZHIF010000004.1:47494-64214 GCA_964532505.1 uncultured Candidatus Peribacteria bacterium | reverse complement strand
ACTTGCATCAATTGAGTGAGTTATTTCAGCTGGAGGAGAAGGTTGCTGAACTGGTGCTGTTTCTGGTGCTGGTGTTGCTGCTGTTTCTGTTTCTGGTTCTGTTGCTGCTGGTGTTGCTGTTTCTGGTGCTGTTGTTGCTGGTGTTTCTGTTTCTGTTTCTGTTTCTGGTGCTTTTTCAGAAGTGTCTTTTTCGTGTAAAGCATATGCACCAACAGCCCCTGCTACTACTGTGGCAGTCGCTAATTTACTTGGAAATCGTATTGATCTTGCTGGAGGTTCTGAAGAAGTATAGGCACTAGAAATAACTTCACCGTCTATTGTTGTAGGTTCTCTAGGGCTTATAGGAGGTAGTGCTGCTCTATCATTATCTCTTGGTATATATTCTCCCTCTAGATACGATCTTGCCTCTGGAAGATTAGATTCTAGTATATCACTATTATTTGCAGGTTCTATTTTTTTTACATCTTTTTCTGTTGTAGTTAATGCTCCTGATCTTCCTGCAGGATTATCCACAGAAATCATTTTTCTAGAACCTTTATCTTCTATTTTTAAATGCCGCCCTATAGCCTCCATTGCGTTCACTATTTCTCCTTCTGGTATTTTGCTGGCATCAGCAGCAATTTTTGCAGCTTTTCTTATTCTGTTGGTAATAGCCCCAATTCCAACCAAAGTAGCAACTCCTCCCAGCACATTCAACGCTTTTTCCCAGGTAGCAACTTCTACTTCATAATTATCAGGCACTACTCCCATTTGTTTCATCATTCTTACCACCAAATCATTATCGAATGAAATCCCTTGTGCCACATCAAATGATTCTCCAATTCCAGGAATGAGACTAATGGCTACAAATGCCAAATAATATGTTTGAGCTTTTTTATCAATTTCTGCTAAATCTGGCGACAAAAAATTCATCGCAGTCAATTTCCCTTCAAACTCTTTCAATGATGCCTCCTCTCCAATTTTTTCTTCTCCGAGTTTTTCGTCATCACTTTTAGCCTTCTCTTTTATTTTCCCCACCTTCGCGTCTATCCCGTTCAGTGCCACATCGGCAATATTTCCAAGAGACATTGTCATTTCATTTGCTACACTTCCCCATCTCAATGCTGTTTCCCACCATTTTTCATTCCCATAAATTCCACTTGGCACTTCGGTAATGTTTTGAGCGTTCAGCACCTTCTTTTGAAATGCTTCCACTTGAGACTCCACCCGCTCTTTCGAATCTGAGTTTTTAAGTTCTTGTTTATATGCTGAAGATTGGTAGTAGAGATATTGCTGTGCTGCCGGAATTAAACTCGTGATAATCTTCTCTGATTCATCTTTGAGAGCTGCCGACACCACATATGCGTTATTTTTATTTTTTTCGGAAATATTATCGGTGCATTCTGCTAAAATGCTCAAGGCATGGCTCTTGAGTGTTTTTTTCAAAGTGTTTATGTCTACTTCATTTGCATCCTTTGGAAGTGTGAGTTTTGCGATATTGTCATTGATACTCTTCATCGCTTCTTCGATATTTTGCCCAGCATTTGCAAGTGCTTCATTGGTTTTTTTAGCTGCTTTTTTATCATTCTCAGAAAGGCTGTTGTCTTCATCAATCGCTTTTTCTCCAGATTCTTTTGCATAATTCTTTGATTTATTCGAAATGAGCTTCTCTATTTCACCTTCCAAATACTTTGCATACGTTTTAAATTCCTCACGTGTAAAAGCATCATCTGCTCCATCAAAATTATCTTTTCCTTGTATTTCTCCATTATTGGCACTATTTTTTAATGATGCTTCAAT
Source organism: uncultured Candidatus Peribacteria bacterium (assembly GCA_964532505.1). Classification (GTDB taxonomy): domain Bacteria; phylum Patescibacteriota; class Gracilibacteria; order CAIRYL01; family CAIRYL01; genus CAZHIF01. Next base: position 62,435 of record CAZHIF010000004.1, on the reverse strand, counting down.
AGCGGCCCTTGCCGCCACTTGTGCATTGTTTGGCGTGTGCAAGATGATATTTTTAAGCATTTTATTTGCTTGTTCCGCTTCTTCCTGAACACTGAAAATTTTTTCTCCCGTTTTTGTTAGAATATTTTTTTCCTTTTCTGCTTCTGCAAACAATGGCTTTAGCTGATTTGTAAAGTCTTCGGAAAAAAACACCCTTCTCGGTTCTCCAAAAATCTCTTGTGCTAAATCACAAACTATGTTGTGTGTGTCATATTTCATATCTTTTAGAAATTAAAGATTAGTTATGTTTGTAAGATTGCTTCCAATTGATCTAAAATCACTTTTTCTTTTGCGATTGCTTTTTTTTCTTCCTCTGTTCTTTCTTCCTTTTTTCCTTTTCGATAAATCTCTTCCAATTCATTTGCCAAATGAGGATTGCTGTGCACAGCTGCCTCCAAAAAATTATACTGCTTTTTTTCCGCTTCCATTAAGAGATCTTCTAGCCGCACCAAAACAGCTTCAGAAAAAACAGGAAGCCTCTCCAAAATTTCTTTTTTTGTTTCTTCTGCCACCAAAAAAGATGTAGAAAGAAGCTCTTTGATATGCTGAAGAATTGACATTTTTTTATTTTTTAAAAATTTTCAAAGTATTGTAGCACAAAAATCTGCCTTTGTCTATTTTATTTTTTCAAATTGGCAGAGGGTGCAATGCATTTTGTGCAATTGACAAAGAAACCAGTTATTAAAGTTTTGAGAAAAAAAGGAGAATGAAGGAAGATTTTCATTTTTTCAAAAGGATTTGAACCCCAAGATTTTCTCTTTTTGGCCTTAAGAAAAAAATTAGCGAAATAATCAAAATACAAAAAAATCCCCCACAAAGCCGGAGCGATTGAAATTCAAAACTCACAAGAGATGATAAGATCGGATTTCCCGACGACGCACCACGGTGCAATCGAAAGAAGAATTCCCTAGGAGAAATGGTAGAGAGTTTTGAAAATACCGCTGATCCGAAAAAGAATTGTCGAGGAGTTTTCGAAATTCATTCTCTCTTTTTTAAAGAGATGGGTCAATCGATAGTTTTTAAAATCCTCCAAAGAGAATGGGTGCCAAACATTCTGGAAACGAAAATCCATACATCAGTGGCATTTCAACTATAAAAAACACCAAGGCTCCTCCTCCAAAAATTCCAACAGTGACCCACAACATCCATTTGGGGACATACTTGGAAATATACGCGATGATACAACTCCATAGGAGCAATGAAAAGGTTGCCCATTCGATAGCGTGATATAAAAACTGAGGTCTGGCGATCATCACAAATGGAAGAATATTTGCCAGTGCCATAGCACTCATTCCTGATAGGATATAGAGCCATTTAAATGATCGTTTTTCTCGAGGGGTTTTCCATTGTGCGATGCTTTCCCACACTATCAACAGTAGTGCAAAAATGGGTGCAAATGCAAAGATTCTCCAAAGAACAGGATTTGGGAAAAGGTGTATTTGCTGGGTCCACTGCGTAATTGGCTGGGCACATTGTTTTATGGAGGCGAATACACTTCCGATAGTATCATTCCAAGCCGTATCCACTATCCCATTCGGAGCAATGTTTTGAGGTCCTGCCCAATAATAGATTGATTTTTCCCCTACAACCCAATCTTCTGGTCGGGAAGCAAATGGATGTTCATTTCGGATTCCTGCACTTCGTTCTCCCATCTGCACGTTGAGTTCGATAAACCGTCCCCAAAATTCCATAGGGACAATATCTGTCTTATTATAATCTATTGAGTTTTCTAAATTTTTTCTAAATTCTGGCGTGTGGAAGGCATCTCCTGTACCTGAATGCGGAAGGAGCATAAAATGTATCCAAAAACTTCCAATGTAGATAATGGCAATAGTAAGCCAATAGACCAGTGCTTGGAGGATTGATTTTTTCCAGCTTCGTTCGGCAATCATTTTCCAGGTCCAAACCACTCCCACAAATGCAATCACTGAAATTCCTGTCCATTTGATGGAAACCGCTATGGCAGAAAAAATGGCTGCGGTGACCCACCATTTCCAATCTTGCGATTTGGTATATTTCACCGTAGCAAAAGCTCCCAGCACAATGGCAAAAAGAAGCATGGAGTCCATCAAAACATATTGAGATTCGGTGACAAGAGTGGTATCAAACGCAGCAAGTATTCCCACAAAACTTGCTGCCCAAAAATTTCGACTCAATTCCCACGCAAAAAGAAATAAAAGAGGGATCAATAACGCTCCAAAAAGAGCAGGAATACTTCGAATTCCCCACATATTCAGCACTTCATTGTATGATTTCCCGATATCGTAATTTTCAGTTTTTTGTTGATCAGCAAGTGTTTTTTGTGCATCCAAGTGTTCATATTGCGTTTTTATGGGCGCAAGTGTTGCTTCATCGGCTCCTTGTTTTTGCAGGGTGAGATATTTTTCTTGAACAATTTTCATCTGTCGTTCCAGATCTTTTTTGGCATTTTCTTTTGCTTTGATTTCTGCAACATATTCTTCTAATCCATACATTTTGGCATTTCCCCACAAAATCAATTTTCCCAAAGGTGGGTGAATATCAAAAAAATAATTTCCTTTTTCATATTCGGTCACAAAATGAAAAAAGTGAAATTCATCAAAGACCACTGCTTTTGGTTCTGCTAGGTGATAGAACCTTGTCGCGAAGCCGAAAAATGTAAAAATAACAATTCCGAGCAGCACCAAATATTTTTCTTTTGAAAAAAAAGAGCCCATCGACATAATCATCAAAAAAAATCTTGAATACTGTATCACAAAATTTTACGAAAAAACAAAAATTGATTTTTATCGTGAAAAGAGTAGCATGGAGACGCTTTCATTCTTATCTTTTTATGGAAAAAAAGAAACAGCGTATTGCCTTTCTCTTCCTAGGAGGAGCTATTTCCCTCTATAAAGATCCTGAAACGAATGGAATTTTTTCTATCTCTTCCCAAAGGGATGTTGAAGAGTATATTCCAGATCTTGAAAAAAAGGCAGAAGTTAAGGTCTATGCGAATTTTCCCACCAGAAAAACATTTTTGGGAATGCTCGATTGGAAAGTAGTTTATGATTTTATTAAAGGGAAAAGAGATTCTTTTGATGGCTTTGTAATTGCTCAAGAAATCGATTCACTTCTCTTTGCTGCTGGTCTTTTTTCCTATCTCTTTTCTGCTTTTGGAAAGCCAATTATTTTCACTGCTTCTCCTATTTCTCTGGGAGAAAAGCGATTTCAGGAAATGGCAAAAAAAAACATTGAAGATTCCATTGCCTTTGCTACAACCGATATTTCAGAAGTAGCGGTTTGCACTAATGGAAAGCTCTTGCGTGCTTGTCGTGCTCGAAGAGGTAATATTTTTTCCGAAACTCTTTTTTTCCCTTCAGATATTGATCCTATCGGGAGTATAGAAAATGGAAATCCTGTAGTGCACTTACATCGGTATAATCGAAATAATAGTAAGCGAGAATGTCATTTTTTATACCCGGAAAAAAATATTCTCTTTATCAAAATGTTTCCTGATTTTGATCTCGAATATTTTGACGACATTTTGCACCGAAAGCATTTGGATGCTATTATGATTGAGAGTTTGGGGCATGGATCCATAAAGCCCAGTGTGCTGAAAGCTATTGAAGAAATTAGTCTGTCGGGAATCAAAGTGGCGATTTTAGCCAAATATGACAACAACGATCGAAAGTTCTTTTTGGATGCCGATACCATCAACTCTCCTTACATTGTTTTGCTCAAAAATATTCCGACTTGGGCGGCGTATGCCAAAGTGCATTTTGCAGCACAAAACAGCTCTTCTTCGCTTGAATTTCGGAAAATAATGATGAATAATATTGCAGGGGAAGTGATTTAAAAAGTGAAAAGTGCAAAATTGAAAATTACCAATAATCGTCCTACGATTTCTTATAACTTTTTGTTAATCTTATTATCCCTATGAAAATTGCGATTGTTGCGGATTGGATGACGACCATGGGAGGAGCGGAAAAAGTATTAGAAAGCTGGAGTCGGCTTTTTCCAGATGCTGATTTTTTCACGTCTGTGTATATTCCCGAAGCGCTTCCATTTGCTCAAAAACACCAAGTAAAAACCACATGGCTTCAGAGTCTTCCCGAAAAACTCAAAAAACGACATCAGCTTCTTTTTCCTTTTTTGCCTTCGGCAATGGAGACACTTGATATGCGAGGATATGATGTGGTGCTTTCTTCTAATACTTTTGTTGCAAAAGCGGTCATCACTGATGAATCATCAACGCACATTTGCTATTGTCACACTCCTACTCGATATTTTTGGGATGAATGGCAATATTTTCTCAAAGAAGGGTTGAATATTCCTTCTTGGCTCTCACCTTTCAAGCGATTTTTCCCACCCATTTTTACACGACTTCGTCCTTGGGATTTTATTTCTGCTCAACGTCCCGATGTGTATTTTGGAAATTCAGAATATGTAGTAAAAAGAATTAAAAAATACTATCGAAAAGATGCTTATTTGCTTCGTCCTCCTGTCGATTTTGCTCGATTTTCTCAAGGCATTACCGCCCCAAAACAAGATTTTTATATCGCCTGCGGGAGAGTGATTCCCTATAAAAAATTTGATCTTTTAGTGAAGGCTTTTTTGAAGCGTCCTGATCGCATTTTGAAAATTGCAGGACGAGGACCAGAACTAGAATCTCTTAAAAAAATGGCGAATGGAGCCCCAAATATTCATTTTCTGGGGTTTGTTCCTGATGATGATTTGGTGCAGCTCATGGGTAGTGCGAGGGCGTTTTTGTTTCCTCAAAACGAAGATGCAGGGATCGCACCCATGGAAGCGTTGTGCACAGGAACTCCTTGTATTGCGCTCGAAAAAGGAGGGGCTATAGGGATGGTGAGCGAAAAGAATGGAGTATTTTTCCAAGAGCAAACAGTGGAAAGCTTTTTAAAAGCGCTTGAACAATTTGAAAATAAAGAAGAGGAATTGCGTTCTCGTAGAGCAGAAATATCTGCCGACATGAACCAGTTTTCCACTGAAAACTATGAGAAGAATTTTTTTGAGGCAGTAAAGCCATATCTTCCGAATTGAAATGTTTGAAGTTTGTGAGGAGATGAGGTAGTATAAAATTTGAGAAGAATTTTCATGGTTTTATGTTTTAAAAGTAAGATGCAAGACAGAAGCCTTTACGGAAGAGAAAGCATCATGAGGGTGGTCTTTGTTCGTGATTATTTCTATTTTTTCAATTTTTTATTTTTTTGCCAATAACCCTTTTTTTATGTCAAACCTTTCAGAACAAGAGCTTAAAAGACGACATTCTGCCAGCCACATCATGACTGCTGCCGTCAAGATGATTTTCCCAAATGTGCATTTAGGGGTTGGTCCTTGGACTGATGAAGGGTTTTATCAAGATTTTGATTTTCAAGGAGAAACGGTTTCCACCGAACATTTCAAAGAAATTGAGAAAAAAATGCGGTGGATTGTGAACAAAAATTTCAAGATAGAGCAGCAATTTGTTTCGGTAGAAAAAGCATTGGAAATTTTTTCCGGTGATCCTTTCAAAAAAGAGCTTATTGAAGGAATTCAAGAAAAAGGAGAAGATGTTTCGTTGTATAATTTTTGCACTGAAGACGGAAAAATTTATTATTATGATCTGTGTGCTGGTCCTCATCTTGCAAGTACTGGCGAGCTTGGTGCTTTTAAACTCACAAAACTTTCGGCAGCATATTGGCGAGGAGACGCTAAAAATGCAAGTTTAACTCGTATTTATGGAATTGCCTTTCCCACGCAAGAAGAGCTTGATGCCTATGTCTTAGCTCAAGAAGAAGCCAAAAAACGAGATCATCGGCTTTTGGGGCAGCAATTAGAACTCTATGCTATTTCGCAAGAAGTAGGTTCTGGATTGCCGTTGTATCTTCCCAAGGGAGGGAAGTTGCGAAATACGCTAGAAAAATATATGCAACAAGAAGCAGAAAAAGCAGGGTACCAGTATGTGTATACTCCTCATATTGGAAAATCAGATTTATTTGCTCGTTCTGGGCATTTGGCACACTATCGAGATGGAATGTTTGCTCCTATCAATATGACCAATTTGAATGGAGAAGGTGAAGTAGATGGAAAAGTGGAACAGTTCTATTTGAAGCCTATGAACTGCCCAATGCACCACATGATTTATTTAAACAAGCCAAAATCATATCGAGATTTGCCATACCGACTTTTTGAATATGGAACAGTCTATCGATATGAAGATTCTGGAGCGCTAACAGGACTTATTCGAGTTCGGGGGTTTACACAAAATGATGCCCATGTGTATTGTATGCCATCTCAGTTAAAAGATGTGATTGGAGAGGCGCTGGATAGATTTACGAGAGCGTATATCGATTTGGGAATTAAAGATTATAAAATTCGATTTTCTTTACCAGATTTTGAAAATGATAAAGAAAAATATGGAGAAGAAACACAGGAGTGGCGAGATAGTATTTCTGCCATGCAAAAAGCACTCGATGATTTAGGAGTTGATTATTATGAAGCTCCAGGAGAAGCCGCTTTTTATGGACCAAAAATTGATATTCAGGTAAAAAATGTGAATGGGAAAGAGGATTCACTTTCCACCATTCAAGTTGATTACTCCATTGCTCCAAAATTTGGAATCACCTACAAAGACTCTGACGGAACGGATAAGACTCCTGCTATTATTCATATGGCATTGATGGGATCAGTTGATCGATTTATGGCATTTATGACGGAAATGAATGCAGGAAAATTCCCTTTTTGGATTGCACCAGAGCAGATTAGAATTTTGACGGTAAATGATAATGTATCGGAATATGTAAAAAATATCAAATTAGTTTTGCAGGATACCGTTTTAATGAAACCTTTAAAGTATAATGAAATTCGTTTTACGGTAGATGAAAGAAATGAGTCATTGGGAAAAAAAATTCGAGAAGCAAAACTTGATAAAGTTCCAATGTTTTTAGTAATTGGAGAAAAAGATGTAGAAAATAAAACTGTAACGATAAATATAGGTGAAACGCAAGAAACTATCTTGCTTTCTGAATTTAAAGAGTTTTTGGAAAAGATTTCATAAAGAGGCTTTTTAAAACAAAAAAAGACGCCCCTTTTGAGGGGCGTCGCTACTTTACATTTTACACTCCCGTAATGCTTGGCGCATTTTTCCCAAATGCTGCCTCCATTCGTAACACTCGTTCCCAGTTTAGATCCACATCAGCTTGAAAATCAGCAATGAGCTGTTCATTTCCTGGCTTCAAAAGATGTTTAAATCGTCCTTGATTTTTAAGCCATTCTTCCACAGGAAGTTTGGTTTTTGGTTTATAGTTCACCGTCCACACTCCATTATCCACCTCAAATAGTGGCCAAAAACATGTATCTACTGCCGATTGTAAGATAGTCATTCCGTCTTCTGGTTTTGTTTTCCAGCTGGTGGGGCACACTGAAAGGCAGTTGATAAACGCAGGCCCTTCCACTTCAAACGCCCGATGGGCTTTTTTCATCAAATCTGCAAAGTTTGATGGGCAGGCTTGTGCTACGTATGGAATGTGGTGCGCTGCGATAATATCCGTGAGCATTTTTCTATTCTGACTTTTCCCTGCCACTTTTTTTCCTGCTGGAGATGTGGCGGTGTGTGCATGAATCGGTGTTGCTCCAGATCTCTGGTATCCTGTGTTCATATATCCTTCGTTATCAAAGCAGATATACACAAAATTATGTCCTCTTTCGAGCGCTCCAGAAAGCCATTGAAACCCAATATCATACGTTGATCCATCTCCTCCAATCGCCAAAAACTTCACCTGTTTTTGTGCTTCTGATAGCTTTCCTCGTTTCATTTGTGCTTTGTGCATTGCTTCTACTCCCGAAATCACCGATGCAGCATTTTCGAAAAGGGAGTGAATCCAAGGGGTTTTGAACGCAGTGTATGGATATGCTCCAAAACAGATTTCTGAACATCCTGTGGCATTCGCTGTGATAACGGGAACATTCAGTGTGGAAAGCGCTTGTTTGAGGATTACCGATTCTCCACACCCAGGACACAATCGATGTCCATTGGAAAGGGGTTGAGTATTTTGAGAAAGTTTTTTAATGTTCGGAATAAATCGCACAGGAGCTGCGGGGTTTGAAACATGAGAAGTTGTGGTGTTTGCCATAAAAAAAAGGAAGAAAGTTTTTTTGCTGTCATAGTATACGAAAGAAAAGAGGAATATCAAAAAACTTTTTTGTAATTTTCCTCGTTTGATTTTTCCATAAAATCTGATACTCTTTTGCTGATATGTTTTTCACCTGATTGAGTATATGAGTAAATGGTTTTGGACAAAATTTGCATTTTTGATGATCGGAGTTTTGGCAACGATAAGCTTTGTGCTTTCGCCTTCTGCACGAACTTTTTTGCCAATGCAATGGAATGCATTTATTGATTCTCATGCACTTAAATTGGGAATTGATCTCGCAGGAGGAACGAAATTGGAATATCAAGTGGATTTTACCAAAGCAGTTGAAAAAGCAAAATTAGCAGGAAAAACAGAATCCGAAATGGTTGATAAAAAACAAATATCAGAAGGTGTGGTAAAAACGCTTAAAAAACGAATTGATCCAGATGGAACTAAAGAAGTTTCGATATTTGCTTCACAAAGAGGGGAAGAGTGGTTTGTAGTGGTGGAACTTACAAAAGATGTGGATACTCCAGAAAACAGAGCAAAGCTGGAAAAGGTGACATCACTCTCATTTCGAGAGCCATACACTTCGGAGGCAGAAGCGAGTGCTTCTGCGCAGATTTTGCTCGATGGAGTTATTGCTCAAAAAACATCATTTGAAGATTTGAGTGTTTACCTGATGAGTGGTGGAGAGGGAGTTCCTTATACTGCAGAAAATGGATTCAGTAAAGAAGTGCTTGAGCAAAAAATTGGTACACAAAATGCAAAAGCTTTGTGGAATGCGGAAGCATCAGGATGGTATCCAAAAGTCTTGGAGAATGATGGAAAGCAATTTTTCTTTTACATTGCCACTCCCGTTGCCAATAACATTTTGATGGGAAGTTTGCTCGAATATTCTGGAAAGTGGAAAGAAACACAATTGGGAGGTTCTCAGTTTTCCGTAGCGAAAGTGGGAACCGATCCAAATACTAATTATCCCGTGACGAATATTGAATTTACGCTCGAAGGAGCAGCTCTTTTTGGGCAAATTACTGGAGAATTGGCAAAGCGCACCAATACCCGATGTGGACCTACAGGAGATGTCTTTGCTATTTTTGTGGATAATAAGATGGTTTCTGATCCTTGTGTAAGAGAAAAAATTTCTGGGAATGCTCAGATTAGCTTTGGAAAAACTTCTGGAAGCAGTTTTCAGCAAGTACAAGAAGAAGCCCAAGCTTTAGCTGAGAGCTTAAATTCTGGAGCAACTCCTGCTCCTATCAATCTCATTGCCGAACAAACGATTTCTGCAACGCTTGGAGAGTCGGCTCTTGCGCTTTCTTTTAAAGCGTTTATCCTTGGATTTGCGGTACTTGCTCTTTGGATGATTGCATCATATCGATATCTTGGGTTTTTGGCGGTGCTGGCACTTATTTTTTATAGCATTGCAATTCTTGTAATTTTTAGACTTACTGGATTTGTACTCACACTTCCTGGAATTGCTGGAGTTATTCTTTCGGTGGGGATGGCTGTGGATGCAAATATTTTGATTTTTGAAAGAACTCGAGAAGAGTTGAAAGAAGGGAAAGGGTTTACAGAAAGCATTTCTGAAGGGTTTGATCGAGCTTGGACGTCTATTCGAGACTCCAATACTTCCTCTCTTATCACATGTTTCATTCTGTGGGCAGTGGGAACCTCGATTATTAAAGCATTTGCTATTACGTTGGCAACAGGTATTTTGCTTTCGCTTTTCACAGCAATCGTTGTCACCAGATACCTTATTTGGACGATGGTTCCAAAAAGTGTTCAAAAAAAACAATCCTTCTTATTGGGAGGAAAGTAGAAATCTTCAAAGATTATCAAAACAATGCAGAGGTTTTAAAATTTTGAGCCCTTGCATTTTTGGTATGGGGGCAATACATTTTTGTGCAATTGACAAAGAAGCCAGTTGCTAAAACGTTGAGAGCAAAAGCAGAGCATCATACACACATCAATGTTCGATACCGTGGACTTATGAAAAATGCTATGCACTGGTTTTCCCTTTGTTCTCTCTATAATTTCAAGTTTTTGAAAAAGAAGTACTGCGTCCAAATCCCTAAAAAACATCTTAAAACAACCTCAATCCCCTGAAAAGAAATGATAAATTGTTAGGAGTATTGGTATAACCATCAAAGAAATATGATAAAAAAATGGACAATGCCAATTCAAAACTGGTCAGAGATAATTTCTCAGCTCCATATCCATTTCCAAGACAGAACCCCTTCCACCCTCTAATTTTTCCCTCTTTAGACATAAATTATTTGACAGCTTCTGAAAATACTCTTTTATTTCTTTTCTGGTATTATTCAGATACTCCTTTAGAGTAAGCCAAAAAAAGAGGCTGAACACCTCTTTAGTTTGTGCAAATTCTCATTTGGAGCGGGCAACGAGACTCGAACTCGTGCAGCCAGCTTGGAAGGCTGGAACTCTACCAACTGAGCTATACCCGCATTTGCCGCAAGGAGTTTATCAAAATGGTATTTCCTTTGGCAAGTGTTTTTTCTTGCAAATATTATTTTCTCTGAGAAAGTAAGCTGTCGGCATATGATTTAATCTTTTTTCCAATGGCTTGTGTAGAATTATTATAGTTATATGCTGTTCCTGCTTTTATTTTTGCAGCATTTGCGTATGTTGTCACCTTTGTCCAATCTTGCACAAGACCTGCTTCATATCCCAATACCAAGTCTTGCATGGCAAGAGAAATTTCATGCGCTGCTTTCACAATTCCTTCGTTGGGTGCTGCATTCAATGCATTTTGAGAATAGGCGACTGCATTTTGCACTCCCAGTTTTGCATTCACCACATCATCCACCGAAAGACTGAGAAGTACAGAAATAAGGCTCGATTCTGTGAGGTTTAACAATTTTTGCACATTCCCTCCTTTTTCAATAAGCAGAAGTTGGTAGATAATCTCAGCACATTCTCCTCGAGAAAGGGTTTTTGATGGAAGCAATTGATTCTCGGCATTTGGAATAATGATATTAATTGCTTTTGAATAGCTCATATAGGGCTTAAACCAAGCACTATCAGGCACATCCGCAGATACTCCAGTGGTATTCAAATGTTTTGAAATATCTTTATTGAAAGAAAGAAGAAGCATTTTGAGAAATTCTGCTTTAATCACCGTTCTTCCTGCTCCAAAAAGTCCTGTGGTACTGTCTCCATTCACGATATTTTTCTTTTTCCCTGTCATGATATATGGCGCAAACCAATCTCCAAGTTTGATATCTGGAAAATAAGAAACAGTAGGTGTTTCTGGGGTGATTCCTGCTGCGATAAAAATCATTTTTAATGCTTCCGCTCGATTTACTGGTTGCGTTGGTTTAAAGCTTCCATCTGCATATCCTTTCACAATTCCTTTTGTTTTCAGATATTCGATTGCATTGTAATTGGGATTGGTGGGAGATACGTCGGAGAACGATGCAGCAACGCTGATTTGTACTCCCAAAAAACAAGCGATGATAATACTAATGATAGCGTTTCTTTTCATAAATAAGTTTAAAAAACAACTCCCATGGTATCATGAAAGTTGTAAAAATAAAATTTGCAAAGAGGTGTAAATGTTTTTTAATGAATAATAGTGTCTACTACATACGCCAAGACATTGCTCATGGTAGTGTTATCCACATATCCTCCCATTCGAGTAGCAAATAAGATGTAGTAAAACTTTGGATCTGCGGATGCTTTTACACTTTGCAATCCTGTAATGGTATCTAAATCATTATCTGTATTTGTACTGGCGGTGTGAGTTACTGCACTTCCTGATTTCACAATAAACATATGGTTTACCGAAGGATTGGATCCGGCTCCGTATACTTGTTTGATATAGGCGTCATATCCTCCGTATGAAAGCTTTAGGGTATTCGTCGATCCTCTTCCATCGGCTCCCAAATTTCCTGTTACGGAAAAGCTATCAACTCCTGTTCCAATTTCTCCAGCAAGAAAGAAAATATTATTTTTTATATTTGTGAGATATTTTCCTCCTCCCCAAGCAGCATGTCCTGAAACAAGTCTTCCTCCTGTATATGGAATATTGGTTGCTAGATTTGTTCTGAGATAATTTCCTCTGTCATACATATCATTTTCGTTTGGAAGCCCTGTTCCTCCATCATTGATATAGGTTGCTCCATCGGTTCCCATATCAAAATTGATCGGAAAAACACTCGGAATATATTGTGCTATATTAGCATTTGAAAAATTGATAAGTACATCGTCAATAGACTGACTTGAAGTGATTTTAAGAATAGTCTTATTCCCAGTCCATTCTTGCGTTCCATTTTTTGCTTGAATCACGATATCCGCTTCTGATCCACCTGCTGACACTACCAATTCGGCAGTTTCTCCATCAATTACCCTATGGGAATTTATGGTTCCTGTTGCGGAATTTGTGAAAAATATGGTTGTATTATCAAAATTTATTCCAGTTATACGAATGGTTTGTGTTGTATTGATTGCTATTCCTTTAGGGTTAATAGACTCAATAAATGGTGAGAGAGGCGGATTGCTGTTCATATTTGTATCCAGTATTTTCCACTCTTTCCCATTGCATACATATGAATGGGTGTCTGTTGTATTGTGATAGGCTCGCCCTTTTGCAGCTGCATTACAAATTGGCGCTGTCGATAGGTTTTCCAATTTCATATTGATGAGTTGATTTCCTGAAAAATCAACATCAGAGGAAAAAATAAACGCATTTTTAGAGGGGTCAAACTGGAGAAACTGTTGCAACTGTTCTCCAAAATAAAGAGTGTTAGTTGATCCTGCTTCTCCTATTGTTTCGCTGTTTTTTTTATCGTTTTCTATAAGAACCACATCTGCGGAAACACTAGAAAAAAGAAATATTGCCAATAGAAAAGGAGAAAGAAATTTCATACAATTGTAAATGATGAATTACGAGAATTATGAATAATATTACTGTTAGTTATGAGATGTTAAATATTTTGGTGCTTATTTAGTAGGTGAGTTTGATATTAGTAGCTCCTAGGTATTGATATAATGAGCTATCAAATACCATACTTCCTGATGAAGCAGTGGAAGAGGTGTAGAACTTTGTTCCGTTTTTATAATATTCAATCGTTGATCCTTTTCGCTGAATTTCCAATGTATCGCTGTTGGTATAAGTTCCAAAGCTTCCTCTATAGCTTCCATTTTCCATGACCATAAGAGTCCCATTATTCATGTATATACTATAATCAATACTATTATAATTAAGATCTGGATCTGTTGCATCTAGTCCGATCATTGCGACTCCTCCTGTGGTGTATCCCGTCATATATTTGGGCTGGAATGATAGTTTGAAGTTGGTGTTGGCAGGGGCTGTTCCAAAGCTTGCTCCTTTGTTCCAACTAGAGGTTGTTACATTGGGAACAATACTCCCAAGCCCTACAGTCACCCCTGATCCTCTGGTCCAAAGAGTATTCCCTGTGCTGTTTGGCACAAGCACGGTTTCCACTTGAATGAGCCCTACTCCGTTTCCAGACCATGCGGTATTGCTGTTTTTCCCATCTGTAATCACGAGATTATACGAGCCGCTGTCTCCTGCTGCTGTAGTGATATTGGCAGTGATTTGTGTTGGTGAAACAATCGTTGTTCCGGTAATACTTCCATGAAAGTTTGGAATTTCCAAACGCATCGCACCTGTGAAATTTCCTCCAGATATGGTTATGGATGTAGTGGCTCCAGCGGCAAATGTTGAAGGAGTTATGGATTTTACATACGGCACAGGGCTTTGTGCTTCTTCGTCTACCTGTTTCCATGTGGTGCCATTACACACATAGGAAAATTGATTGGTTGTATTAAAATAGAGTCTTCCAGAGGCATTTGCATCACACGTTGGAGCAGTTGTCAAATTTTCCAATCGAGCGTTGATAATCTGATTGCCTCCAAAATCTACATTATTTGAAAAAACAAACATATTCTTGTTCGCATCCCATGTGATGAAATGTTTAAGGCTATCTCCAAAATAGAGTGTGCTATTTTCTCCAGCTTCGCCATGAATTGTTTCATAATTTTGAGTGTCTCCCCGAAAGATCGTCACACTATCGGTGTTGGAAGTAAATGCCAATGCTCCGTTAACCATCATAATACTTGCGATGATGGTAGATTTAATATATTTCATACGAAAATAAAAAAAATTGGAAAAGTAAGTTTTATCTGCTGCTTTCATATTCGAGAACCATATCTCCCATCATCATAGCTTTTGAGTTCATGCTTCGTGCTGTAATGGTGAGGTATATATAATCTCCTGCTGTTGGAGTGAAAGAATTTCCGATTGTTTTGTTTAGAGCGGTCCATGCTGCATTGCTCTGATTAGTATCGCTAAACGCTACGTTTCCAGCGCTGTCTGTCATCTTTACATCAAATGAACTTTGAGCAGCGGTTCCATCTGCTTTATAAAACATTTTGAATGCTGTGAGCTTTTTCAAATCTTTTGGAAGTTGCACTTTGATTTGCATTCCTATGTCTTGCAGTGTTGCTTTGGTTGAAACCGCTTTGAGAAATTGATGAGGATTTATACCTGCTTCACTTGCGTGGTATACATTTACTTTGTTATTGGTTCCATCGGGTATTATCACTGCTTCTCCAAGAGGAAGGTGTATAGCTAGTGATTTAGTAGTTCCCAAGAATGTATCAATTTTTGAAATGGCATCAGTGAGGCTATCTCCAAATGAAATAATGTTAGTAGAGTCATACACTCCATCTCCTACTAGAGTTGTGATTCCTGCAATTTGTCTATCTTGTGCTGTATTTTTTGCTTCCACCGCATTCATTCGAGTTTTGAGATCTGCAAT
>CAZHIF010000004.1:42972-47394 GCA_964532505.1 uncultured Candidatus Peribacteria bacterium | reverse complement strand
CTTGTGCTGTATTTTTTGCTTCCACCGCATTCATTCGAGTTTTGAGATCTGCAATGTTTGCAGTGTTTTGAGCAACTGCTGGTTTGAGTGTTGCAATGTCTGTTGTATTTGTAGCAATATTCGCAGTGTTTTGAGCAACTACTGGTTTGAGCGTTGCAATATCTGTTGTATTTGTAGCAATATTTGCAGTATTTGCAGTTACTTTTGTAGTAAGATCTGCAATATTTGCAGTGTTTTGAGCAACTGCTGGTTTGAGCGTTGCAATATCTGTTGTATTTGTAGCAATATTTGCAGTGTTTTGGGCTACAATCGGTTTGAGCGTTGCAATATCTGCTGTAAGTGTAGCTATTTGATTGGCTTGTGTTGCGAGTTGTGTTGCATGATCTGCTAGTTGAACCGCATGGGTGGCTACTTGTGTCTTTAGATTTGCAATATCCAATCCCTGTGCATCGGTTTTTGTTTTCAATGTTGCAATATCTGAGATGTTGCTATTTACCTGATTGGTAAGGGTTAAAATATCAGCAGTGTTGGTATTTACCTTGCTAGTAAGATCTGCTAGCTGTGCTCCTTGTGCGGCAAGTGTATTGGTGAGGGTGTTGATTTGAGAAGTGTGTGTTGCCAGAAGTGCTGTATTCGTATTCACACTATCGGTTAGAGTATTGAGAGCGTTCGTATTAGCTGCCACTTGGGTAGTAAGCGTATTGATTTGTCCTGCTTGAGTGGTGATCTGTGCTCCCAATTGAGAGATTTGGTTGGTGAGATTTGTGTGTTCTACTCCGTTTTGAGTGAGAAGAGCGGTGTGATTTGCTAATGTTTGAGTAATAGTATTAAGGCTTCCAGATTGGCTTGTAATTTGTGATGCGTGATCAGCAATGGTTGTTTGGAGTGTAGAAATGCTTGTGCTGTGTCCATCTACCAATGTTTTGAGATCAGAAATATCCACTCCATCCACTGTTCCCGGAAGGGTAATATTCCCATCAATATTGAGATCATCGCTGATATTAAATCGGCTATTTGTGGGATCCCATGTAAGGCTTTCGTTGAGAGTATTTCCAAATTGAAGGGTTATAGGTCCTCCAGAATCGTTTGTGTCGAGGATAAAAGTATTTGTTTCGCTTCCTCCTAGATTTTGCAATCCTGTTGCCAAATTATTCACTGTTGTTCCAAGTGCAGAGACGTCCACTCCATCCACTGTTCCTGTCACTGCGATATTTCCTTGCACTGCCAAATTATCATTGAACACAAATTGCTTTGTATCCAAATCATAGCTGAGCATTTTATTGAGCGCATTTCCAAAATGAAGGCTGACTTGTCCTGTTCCAGTATTCGACTTTGTATCAAGGGCATCAATCATAAAGTTAGCATTATTTGAAATGCTGGCCTCATCGGCATGTCTTGCATAAGGAACCGATGCCACTGTTTTTCGGTCGGTAGCGTTGGCTCCATTATCTCCATCAATATCCATGAGCTTATATGCTGAATCTGGTTCGGAAGCTTTTTTGATTTCTACTTGTAAGAATTTATACTTCTCAAAATTTAGTGATGCAAGCGAGTTGGTCTTTCCTAAAATTACAGAAAAGTGTCCTAGCTCGTTGAATGTAATGGGGGATGTTTCTTGCCATCCCGCATAGTTTGGAGCAGTTTCATTGATGGATCCTGCAGAAAGATCTGAAGGAACAAAATCTGCGCTTTTCCAAAACGAGAATCGCAAAACATAAGAATCTGTCAAAACTTCTCCCGTTTTCGAAAGCATTCGACCTTCATAAATGAGTTCTTTAGGAACCGCTGCAATGGCTAGCCCCGAAAAGGCAATAGTTGCGACAAGAGCTCCAGTAAGCCCTTTTAACAATTTACTCCTGTTTTTTTTCATAGTTTTTTAAAAAAAGAATACGATATAAAAGATATTCAGCGAGCATTCCCAAAAGAAATGCTATCATGAGCCAAATCCAAGGATAATGACACGCCTCATGTCCACTCCAAAATACGCTGTCTTCAAATTGTCGATCGGGATTAATGCTTCCATTAATCATGCTGGCAACTCCAATAGGGTCAAGTGTTCCTTTTTTTTCCAGTTCTGATTGCACATAGGAAATATACTTTTGTGTCACTTGCTTCGCTTCGTTATTAGATGCTGGCAATGCATCAATTCCAGTTTGATTTCTCCAGTCTTCAAACGGAAGGATTCCACTTTTGGCAAGACCTCCTCCAAGAGATTCTTCTGTTCCGTTTTCAAGCCAAGGATTTGAAGTGCTTGAAGCACTTAAAGTGCTTGAGGTGATTAAAGTGTTTGAAGGATTTAAAGGCGCTGCATTATGCAACCACGGATCATTTGATCCAAGCGTAGAAAGATTTGAATTTTGACTTACTTCTGCTGTTGGTGCATTGCTGAAAACAGGGGAGGGTGATATGTTGCTCAGCGTTCCGATGGTAGGAGCTGGGGTTGTCCAAATAATGGGATTATATCCACCACCACCTCCTCCTCCACTTATTACAAGTGATGGTGTCGGATGTATTGTTGGGTTGGCTGTAGGAATAATGGTTGGCACTGGTGTTGGTGTTGGGCTCAATGCGTTTACGCAAGCAGAAGTGTTGATAGCTTTGCAATTAGTGGAACACGAAAGACTTCCTGAGTTTTTTCCATATGTGGCACATGTCTTTCCTCCAAAATTATTTTTATCGCAGCTTTCTGAAAATTCAATAATTCCATTGCCACAGATTGAAATTTCGTGAGTTCGCTCTATAATACCCCCTCCTGATCCGATTTGTTGAATAGGAAGCAAGATGCTTTCGGAAATAATATCACTCGTTGATTCTGTATTTTCTATTGCAGAAAAAGTATCTTCGATAAGAATCAAGTCATCAGTAGAGGCTGCAAAAACGCTTCCTACAATAGTAGACAACGCAAGAAATAATCCCCCTAATAATATTTTTCCTTTTTTTTGCATGTGTTTTTTAAAATAGAGTTCATACCATAATACACGAAAAAAAATATTTTTGCAAATAAAAAAAAATGTAATACTGAAGGTACAGAAAATGTGAAAAATGATATTTTTATTTTTCATATTTTATTTTTCATTTTTCATTGTTTCTATGTCTACCTATTCCGATGCTGGAGTGAATATTTCTGAAGGAGATAAGGCTTCGGAAGTGGCTTATGCATACGCAAAAAAAACATTTTCTTCGCGAAATGGAATGATTGGAGCACCGCTGGTGATGGATGGAGGATTTACAGGAGCGTTAGATATGGGAGATTATTACCTTATAAACAACTGCGATGGCGTGGGAACAAAGATTGATATAGCACTTGAAACGCAAAATTTTTCTGGCTTAGGGTATGATTTGCTTGCAATGGTGGCAGATGATGCCATTTGCGTGGGAAGTGAAATTATCTCTATCACCAATACATTTGATACCGAAAAGGTAAATGCTCATGAAATTTCTGAAATGATGAAAAGTCTTTCGGAGGCGTGTATTCAGCAAAAAATTGTTATTCCTGGGGGTGAAATCGCAGAATTAGGGAATACTCTTCGTGGAACCATTTGGAATGCTTCGGCAACGGGAATTGTGGAAAAACACAAGTTTATCACTGGAGAAGCTATTGAGTTAGGCGATGTGGTGATTGCCTTACAAGAAACAGGATTTCGAGCGAATGGATTTTCTCTTGTTCGATATATTTTGAAAAACGCAGGAATTTCCTATTCTGATATGTTTTCTGATTCTAAAACATGGGGGGAGGTGTTACTTACTCCTTGTACGCTTTTTCATTCTTCACTCCTATCCGTCCTCGGTCGATTTGGAGAACCTTCCATGGCGACGATGAAAGGTGCTGTGCACATTACGGGTGGAGGACTCGCTGGAAATTTTTTTAGACTGCTCAAGAAAAAAGGATTGGGAGCTGATTTGCCAAACATTTTTTCCATGCCAGAAGCGATGAGAAAATTGCAAGCATTGGGTAATGTATCTGATAAGGAAGCATATAAAACATGGAACGGAGGAAATGGAATGTTGCTCGTGTGTTCGCCAAGTCAAGCAGAGCTGATTATTTCACTACTGAGAGGGCAGGGGATTACTGCGCAAATTGCTGGAAGCATTACAGATTCAGGGGTTATTCGGCATGCCAATTTTGGGCATTTTGCTAAAGAAGGAGAAATGTTGGAATGGGGGAAAGAATAATGAAATAAAAAAACAAAAATGAGATAGGGTTACAATACATTGTAATCCTGCAAATATGTCTTTATTTTTCATCTTAAAATATTTCCCAAATGAGTCCTTATTTGTCGCAGGGTATATTCTTTTTCATCTTTTGGCCTTACTCCTGTGAGATTAATGAAAAGACCGTTTCCTAAAATATCACTTTCAGTCATATTTGTTTTTGGCATAGCATGGAGAATATCTCTTTTCTCTACTTGCATATATACCGTT
>CAZHIF010000004.1:0-42872 GCA_964532505.1 uncultured Candidatus Peribacteria bacterium | reverse complement strand
ATAAAAGCCTCTTGGTCTTTATTCTATTCTATCCTATTCTATTCTTACAATAGAAATTCCATTGTTTCCTGTATGACCGCTCATTTTTCCTCCTTCACCTCCTTCGAGGATATTTCCTCCCAGATCCAACCCCTTCGTGAAGCGATTCAATATCATCGAACGAAATATTATACCGAACTTCCAGAAATCACCGATGCTGAATTTGATGAACTTTATGCCCTGTTGAAGCGGTGGGAATTTCTCTACCCTCAGCTCATCACGCCTGATTCGCCCACGCAAACGGTACATTTTGCTATTCAAACAGAGCTCAGAAAACAAGCGCATTTGGTTCCGATGATTTCCCTCGATAATGCGTATTCTCTTGAAGAATTGCAAGAATGGGAGACGCGATGGAAAAAATTTGTTCCCGAAATAACAGAAGAAAAAGCCCTTTATATCATTGAGCCAAAATTTGATGGCTTGGGGATTTCTTGCGTGTTTGAGCATGGAAAACTGCTTCACGCGGTCACTCGAGGAGACGGAACCGAAGGAGAAGATGTGACGGAAAATATCAAAACCTTTTTGCCTCGGTTTTCGGTGTTTCCCACTGGTCTTTTTGAAATAAGAGGAGAAGTGGTGATGAAAAAATCTGAATTCGCGATGCTCAATGCTTCTTTGCTCAAAGCCAATAAAAAACCGTTTTCCAATCCTCGGAATGCCGCGGTCGGATCGCTTCGCCAGCTGGATGCCAACATTACCAAAGCTAGAAATCTTTCAGTGTTTTTCTACGAAACGCCTTTACCCCTCCAACAAGCGCATTTTGGAAACTATCAAAATGTACTCAAATATTTTGAATCGCAGGATATTCCGCACCCTCCCCATTATTTTTTGTGTAATTCTCTCGCCGAAGTCTCTGAGAAAATTCAATGGCTTGGATCAGTGAGAGATTTGCTCGATTATGATATTGATGGAGCAGTGGTGAAGATCAATTCATTTGCCCTGCGAGAACAAATTGGTTCGACCAATCATCATCCCCGTTGGGCGATTGCCTACAAATTCCCAGCTCGGCAGGTTTCCACTCGCCTGAACGCTGTGGAATGGCAAGTGGGAAGAACGGGAGTGCTCACTCCTGTGGCACATTTGGAACCAGTGAACATCGACGGTGTGGTGGTGGCGAGGGCAACACTCCACAATGTCGATTTTATAAAGCAAAATGATATTCGAGTATTTGACGAAGTGATTTTGGAACGCTCAGGGGAAGTGATCCCAAAAATCATTATGCCGATGGTTGCCAAGCGAATGGGCAAAGAACAGCCAATTATTCCTCCCAGCACATGCCCTGTGTGCCATTCTGAAGTTGTTCAAAAGCCAGAAGAAGTGGCGATTCGCTGCTCAAACCCTACATGCCCAGAAATTCTCAAAGGAAAATTGGAGCATTTTGCCAGTAAAAAAGCGATGAATATAGAAGGACTTGGAGAGCGGGTGGCGAGTGAGCTGGTTGAAAAAAAAATAGTAGCGCAGTTGTTTGACCTTTTTACCCTTTCTGAAAGCGATCTTTTCAAGATTTCTGGGTTTCAGAAAAAATCAGTATATAATTTATATTCATCTATTCAAGGAAGCAGAAGAAACCCTTTTTGGAGGTGGATTGCTGCAGCCTCCATTCCATTGGTGGGAGAAAAAACCGCTAAGACACTCGCCAGTGTTTTTGATTCGTTTGATTCGTTGGCAAGCGCTACTCAAGAAGAGCTCACCCAGATTTCAGAAATTGGAGATAAAGTAGCGAGTGAAATCGTGAAGTTTTTTCAAGAGGAGGCACATCGCACTCTTTTTTCGTTTCAAGTACACTCTAAAAACGCTTCTGAATCTAAAGAAGATCAATTTGCAGGAATGCGCTTTGTGTTTACCGGAACGCTACAAGCTATGAGCCGAGAATGCGCGAGCCAAGAGGTGGAGCGTTTGGGAGGAAGTGTGATGAGCGCTCTTTCCAAAAACACATCGGTGCTGGTGTGCGGAGAAAATGCAGGATCGAAAAAAGCAAAGGCCGAGAGCCTTGGGGTGGAAATTTGGAACGAAGAACAGTTTTTGCAAGCGATTCCTGAAATGGTTGCAGAAAAAAAAGTGGAAGCAGTAAAAGGTCAGCAGGAAGGCATGTTTTGATGATTTTTTTGAAATTTCCGAAATTGCTTTCTTTAGTATTTGCACAAAATGTATTACACTTGCTGCCTTTTTCAAAAGTTTGTAATATTTTTTTATTTCTTCTTTTTTTGCTGATGCGGTAGTATATAAAAAATGTTTTACTTTTGTATCTATGTTTTCCTCTCTTTCTCCTATTCCTGCTGATCCGCTTTTTGGCTTGCAAAAAGATTTTGAAACCAGCACGTTGCCTCACAAAATCAATCTTGGAATTGGGATATATTTTGATGATGCGGGGAGACCATTTGTGATGCCGTCGGTGCAGCGAGTAGGTCAAGAGCTCGACCACACCAACAATAACTATGTTTCTATGCGCGGAGACGCCAATCTTTTGGATACTTGGGCGCAGATGATTTTTGGAAGTGCCACTATGGCTTCTGCTCAAGTGGTGGGAGGAACACACGGAATTTGGACGATGGGGAAACTCTTTCGCCGCGCAGTTTCTGCTCCGCATGTGTTGGTGGGTGTTCCCACGTGGGCAAACCATTTTGCACTGCTCGAAGGCGCAACGTTCACTCGATTTCCGCATACAGTGTGGAACAACAACCGCTTGGTGTTTGCACATCATGAATATCTAAATGCCATGCAATCGGCTCCAGAAAATAGTGTTTTGCTGCTGCACGGAGGAAAAACGCACAATCCTACGGGAATGAATGCGTCACTCGAACAGCTGGAGGAAATCATCGCATTAGCAAATAAAAAAAATATTTTTCTTCTCGTTGATTATGCCTATTTTGGGATGGGGGAGGGATGGGATATTGATGTTCAATATGCAAAAATTTTTTCAGAAAAAGCTGATCGGTGTGCGATTATCTTTTCATTTTCCAAAAATGCGACACTCTACAAACATCGCCTTGGAATGCTCTATGTGAAAGACGAAACCACTCCTCGTTCTCGCATCAACGAACACTTGGAAAACATTGTGCGAGAAAGCATTTCCAATCCTCCAGCGTTTGGTGCGATGGTAATGGATCGAATTTTTACGCATTATTTGGAAAATTGGAAAGAGGATTTGGAAACAATGCGTCAATCAATTGATTCTCGCCGAAACGCGCTTTTTGAAAAAGTGGGGAATCAATTTCCTCATTTAGAAGATTCCAGAGGAATGTTTACACTGATGGGATTTGATGTGTCCACTGTTCAATCGCTCAAAGAACAGGGGATTTTTATGCCAGATTCCAGCCGAATTAATTTTGGAGGATTGTTTCCAGATCAAATAAAAACCTTGGCAAAGGTGTTTGAAGTCACTATATAATTTCCTATGAAAATTCTTTCGTGGAATGTGAACGGAGTGAGAGCATGTTTTGCTAAAAATGGATTGCAGGAGTGTATTGCAACGCATTCTCCTGATGTTGTTTTTTTGCAAGAAATTAAAGCGTCTCAACACCAAGTTGAAGAAATTCAGATGGTGTTTTCTGAGTATACATGTTTTTGGCATTCAGCAGAAAAACCAGGATATGCAGGAACTGCGGTGTGGGTCAAAAACACCTTTGCACAAAATGTTCAATTTCTCTCGGGAATGCCATTATTCGATGATGTTGAAGGGAGAATTGTGGGAGTGGAAATAGGGAAGTATATTCTTTTTGGAGTATATTTCCCGAATGGTGGAAAATCTTCAGAGGCTTGGAATCAAAAGCTTTGGTTTTATGATCATTTTGAAGAATACATGCGAAGCCTTGAAGTATCTGGAAAAACCGTTGTGTTTTGCGGTGATATCAATGTGGCACATAACGAAATTGATCTTGCTAGGCCAAAAGACAACGAGGGGAGTATCGGTTTCCATCCGCTCGAACGAGCTGCAATCGACCGATGGATAGCCAATGGTTGGAGTGATGTGTGGAGATCGTTGCATCCTGATATCCCTCATCAATATTCTTGGTGGACGTATCGAGGAGGGGCAAGGGAGCGAAATGTGGGATGGCGGATTGATAGCTTTTTTTTGCAGTCGTCTCATCTCTCTTCCGTGGCTAATATTTTTTATGATGTGCAGCAGTTGGGTTCAGATCATTGCCCTGTCGTACTTACGCTTTCCCAAGAGTAAGCGCTTTTATTTCCTCAAATCCCGATTTTTCAAGTACTTGCTTCATTTCCCAAAGGGTCGACCCCGTCGTCACAATGTCGTCGATGAGGAGCAGTTTTGTGGACTTTGGAAGCTTATTTTTTTGCACTTCAAACGCATCGATTACATTCACCAATCGTTGAGCTCTGGAAAGATGTGCTTGCTGTGGGGTGTTTTTCACTCGTTTCACCAAATTTTCCACTTTCCAATGGGGGATTTGCGTTGCTAGTTCTGCAGCAATAATTTCGCTTTGGTTGTATCCTCGAAAATTTTTTCTGAAAAAATGCATGGGAACAGGAATCAGTACATATTCTGTGTTTTTCAAATCATCTGGAATAGATGCGATGATACGTTTTGTGAGCAGTGTAAGGAGTGATTTCATGTGTTTATATTTTGCTTTTTTAATGCTTTTTGTGAGCAGTACTGATTTTCCGTAGTTGAAAAAATAAGAGATGGAAACTCCTCTCGCGTTTGTTTTTTGGTATGAAAGAGGGATGGATGCTATGCATTTTGGGCACAAGAAAAATCCTTCTGCTCGGCATCCGAGGCACGTGGGAGGAAAGAAAAGATCGAGGAGATTTTGGAAAAAAGAAAGCATTGGAAGAAGCAAAAAAATGCTTGTACTTGCTTTGGTGATACAAAATATGCTAAGCAGTATAAATTGGTAAAGTTCTGTTAAAAATTATTCCAATAATCTAGCCAAATTTACGCGTGATAATTATAGCGTGCTTTTTTGTGTATGGGAAAATTTTTTATTGGTTTACATCTTGCCATGCGTTTTTTATATCACAATCTCTACTCCGCACTTGTTTTCCAGTACCTTCCAATCAATTTTCCCGAGTGGTGCAAAAAATCCATTTTTGCATTTGCGATGCACCAATGCAAACAACACACCCCTTCCAACGCCTGTGATGATGCGCACTTTTTTCCAGTGTTTTTCTTGAATAGCTGCTCGTAGCCAACAAAGCTTTTCTTCGCTTTCTGCTTGGCTATATCCATGCAAATCCATCACAAAATCGGGCGAATATTTTTCATCTGGCGCGATCCAAATCGCTGACACAGGGGCTGGATATTTCTTCAGAATATCTTTCATGCCTTATTGCTTATTTGCTTCTAGCTTCACCCGAAACCCATACTCAACACTTTCCAAAAACTGATATTCTTTTGGGATAGCGCTGGTGAAGCGAATGGTGGCAGTTTCTCCTGCTGGCAAAAATTTTCCATCAAACAATGCCGTTCCTGGAATATCAGAAGGCACGATAAGAATTTTTCCAGTGAGTGGATAGGCAATAGGAGAGGTGTTTTGAATTGTTATACTCTGATTATCTGATTTAACAATGCTGGCAAGCAGTGGTTTATCAAACCAAAAGGTGTATTCCCCCAATTCTTCAGATAAAATCCCAAAGTGAGAATAGAGCCGAGAAGAATCTTTTTTTAGCCCTAAAAATGAAAGAAACGTTGTGTGAGACCATTTTTCGACCTTCGGATCGATCACCTTTTCATATCCTTCAAGCGTTTTGAGAAAGAGGTCTTTCGATTCTGTGTTTGGTAATCGGCTTTCAAAAAAAGTCTTATCTTTTTGTTTGAGATGCTCTGCAAAGGTGTTTGTTTCGGAATTAATAAAAAAATCAGCTGCCAAAAATCGATTTCCAAGGAGCAGTGTTATTGCGACCAAAAGTCCGCCAAGAAGCCATTTGAGGTGAAGAGGCATACAATAATGAAGAATTAAAAATTAAAAAATAAGAGACGGGATTGGATTTCGCTTGTGTTCTGATGCAGCAATCATTCGTTTGATTTTCTCTGCAACAGGGCTTTGCACCCACTCTCCTTGCTCTAATGTTCGCAAGATTTCGTCGGCTTGAACATATGAAAAGCCCATTTCTCCTTCGTCGGTGTGTCCTTCATACAGTTCTGCAGAAGGTGCTTTGGTGATAAATATTTCAGGAAGTTGATAGTGTTTTGCCCATTCCCACACCTCAGTTTTATAGAGAGGTGCGATAACCGAAACATCTGCCGCGCCATCTCCAAATTTGGTTTCATATCCTAGCATAATTTCTGTTTTATTGCACGTGCCGAGCACAATTCCGTTTTGCTGATTTGCCAGTCCGAAGAGAATTGTCATACGGATTCTGGCAAGAGTGTTTCCAAATGCCATTCCTGAAAACATTTCTTCGTAGGGCTTTGCAAATGTATCCAAAAAAATTGTTTGATACTCAATTTTTAACTGTGCACATAAATTTTGCGCATCTTCCAGATTTGCACTACTCGAAACACTTCCCAGTTTATAAGGCATGCATACTCCCAATATGTTTTCTGCTCCCAATGCTTTTGCAGCAATTGCCAGCGTAAGTGCAGAGTCCACTCCACCAGAAACTCCAATAATCGCTTTTTGAACGCCTGTGTTTTTGAAAAACGTATACAGTTGCTGTTCGGCAAAAATGGCACGTTTTGCGATGGTCATACGCAAAAAATATAAGAAGATGTGAAGAGTATATCTTTTTTTTTGCAATTTCCAAATTTTTGTAGGAACCTCTGCAAAACACACTAATTTTTTATAAAAAGAGAGGATGCGCAAATATCCTCTCTTTTTTGTAGGGTTTTAGATGTTTTTTGTCATTTTTTCTTATGAAATCATACGGAACATCAAATATTACAGGACAAAAACCAAAGCTTCCTGTTTACTTTTATATTTTTTACAAACCATTTATTTTCTCCTGAACCTTTGGTTGTGCGCCCCAAAAACTCCAAATCTCCTATCTTCCCAAAATGTAAACTTGACCCTGAAATACAATAATATTTGTAAAGTACACTTTAGAAATCTATAATGATTTTTTCATCTTCATACTTCCCCAAATCAAAATCGCATACATCCACACTAAATGCCAGGCGTAAAAATTTGGAATGCTGATTTGTGCCCACGAAACACTGGATGCGATATGAGCAATCCACAATGAAAAATGCAATAAAATATACGCAAATGGCATCGCAAGCATACCCAAATAGGGAATAGCACATAAAAACCCCAACAGCATAGCGATTGCAGTAATGGGTACTACCAAAACATTTGCGAACGGAGAAATGAGCGAGAGCGTATGGAACGAATATGCTATGTATGGAATTGTGAAAATCTGTGCCGAAAGTGTTGCCAAAAATACTTCTGTTAAAAATAAAGGAAATATTTTTTTGAGTCCCGAAAAATATTGTTGCAAGATGGGCAGATAAAGAATGAGACCCATTACTGCCAACACCGAAAGCTGCATAGAAGGATCGGAAAGCAACAAAAATGGATTCCAAAGGCTTATGATAGACAATGAAAGAATAAGCACCCAAAGTGCATGCTGAGGCCTTCCTGAATGCATCGCCACCAGTCCAACTCCTCCCATCACCGCAGCTCTAATCACCGAGGCACTTCCTCCTGTGATTCCTACAAACAAAAAAATCATTGCCATCGAAATGACAATTCTCCAAAAGGGTGGTGCAAACCAAAACACACTCAATACAATGCTGAGAATAATCGTAATATTGAACCCAGAAAGTGCCAGCAAGTGCCGAAGCCCTGAAATATTAAATTCCATCAAAATGTCTTCAGGGATTCCTGCTTCCGACCCCAGCACAATTCCTAGCGCATATTCACTCTCTGGAAATTCCAAGGTGTTGCGGATTTGCCATTCAAAACGATTTCGAAACTCAAATAACCCTTTCCAAAAATTTTGCCAGCCAGAAAGTGCGAATGCCGTTTCTCTCTTAAAAATCTTCGCATTTTGCATTACTGCAAAGATATTTTCTTTTGCCATAAATCGATCATACGCAAAGCCTTCAAATGGTTTTGGAACTTGCAATTTTCCATTGGCAACCACGCTTTCTCCATAACCCCATGAATGGATTCCATACTGCGCTACTTTTATTTTTTGTTCAGGAATATTTTTTTCACCTTGTTTTTGCACGCAGAGATCAAACTCTGTTTTTTTCTCTTTTTGCAGGGGAAATGAGCAAATGATTCCTTCTAATCTCACATTCTCTTCATTTTTCGCCAATTCATACAATGGAAGGTTTTGGGGTTCTGGAAGCCGAAAAAAGAGAAAAATACAACCAAGAAGAAATCCAAACGTTGCAAAAATGATAGGCGCAATACGGTTTTTGAAAGCGACTATTCCCAAAAGAATAATAAGCACACCACCTGAAAGCACTGAATATTCTCGCCATAGATCAGCACAAAAAATACCGATAAGAAACGCTACCGTGCCGACGCGAAATGCTGAAAAGTGAATAGCTAAAAAGAAAGAGATGTCCAAGCGTTTGTTATGGCATCAAATGAAAACCCTTTACTCAAAAGGAATCGAAAGAGTTTTTCTTTTTTCTTCAATAATGGAATATCCAGCTTGTTTATGCTTTGCCATTTGTGTTGTGCAAGTGTTTGAATTGCAGAAACATCGCTTATTTCAGCTTCTGTCAATGTTTTTTGAATAATTTCTTGAGAGATTTTTTTCTGAAAAAGTTTTTGCTTCATCATCGCTGTACTCATTTTCCCTTCTTCTTTCCAGTGTCTCACCCAGTTTTCTGAAAATCGTTCATCGTCCAAAAGGTGTTGATCTTTGAGTGTTTGAATTACTGTTTGCGTCTCTTCTTCCGAAGAATTTGGATATTTTTTATGGAGTTTTTCGAGCATTTCTCCTTCGCTATAGTCTCTGGAAGCCAAAAGAGTGAGAGCAAAAGAAAGCATGAAAAACAGAGGTGATGAAAAAAAAATCAAAAAACTACCGATGTGCCAACAGTTTATATTGCTCCACAGGAATATCTTTTTCATGCACTTTTTTGGCTTTTGGAATCACAATTCTCAAAATTCCTTGGCTAGACGTCGCTCGAATATTTGCCGAATGCACCACTTCTGGCAGCACTACACTTCTGGAAAACTTTCCCCAGTGGCATTCTTCGATGAAATATCTCTTGGAATGAAATTGAGCGATATCATCAGGAATATTTCTCGTTCCTGAAATGGTCAGCACATCTTCTGAAAGATGTATTTTTACGTCTTCTGCATTGATTCCCGCCAAAGGGATGATGATAAAAATAGTATCTTCTGCTTCAAAAATATCCATTGAAAGCTCCACTTCATCGCTGGTTGATGGTTTTTTAATCCCTGAAATATGAATTTCTGCCATAGTATTTTATTATGAAAGAGCATACGAAGTTATTTTTTGAAGAATCTCTGATTTTTTTTCTGGAGAGACTTTCTCTGCGTTTCCAAAAAGCCGAAATTGTCGAACGCTGATTCCACAAAATTTGAGTGTGTTGCTGGTAAATAATTTTTTAAATGGAAACCCAAAAATAAAATAATACCATCGTGGAGCGCCACACGTCATATATACTTCAGCTGTTTTCTTCGTCAGCAATCCCACAGGTCTTCCATCTTTAAATTTGAAGGCATATCCTGGCATAAAAACATTATCGATAAAGTTTTTCATTATGGCAGGATACTCTCCCCACCACATTGGAAAGAAAAATACAAGATGATCGGATTCAGAAATTTTTGATTGCAATAGGGTTCTCGCCGCATTTTCTGGAATTGCTTTTTGGTCCTCAAACTGCAAAAATGGCATTTGATATTGCTCCTCATATAGATCGATAATTTCCACATCCTCTCCTTTGGTCTTCACTGTTCCTTCATATTGTTTTGCCATTTGTCGGATAAGTCCTTTGGAACTTGGCTGCGCAATAAAAATAAGTGTTTTCACAAAAATAAAGAAAAAGAAACTTCTCTCATTATATTGCTTTTTTATAAAAAACAAGAGATTGTTTTTCTTCTTATTTATGATAATTTTAGGTTTTAAAAAAAGATGATTTTTGGAATAATGAGAATGATTTTTTGTACAAGATTTTATGGATAAGAATGAACGTGCTATCTTTGATCTTTTTTTTACAACATCAAAAAGAAGGCTCTATTATTTTGAATTTGAGTTTTTGAGAAGCATAAAAAGCGTGGCATTCTTGCTACAATTACGTTTGTTTGATGTCAGAGGGTTGCAGAATAAAATTGGGGGAGCTTCAAAAAGTTTATTGTGGGGAATTATCAAAAAAACAAAAGCCTTTTTCTAAAAGAGGAAATCACAATTTGTAAAAAAGATATTTTTATTTTTATTTTATCAATTTTTATAAATATGAGCCAATCACAAAACGGATATTTTGGAGATTTTGGCGGGCGATATGTGCCGGAAGTCTTACTTCCTGCCATTGAGCAAACGCAAAAGATTTGGGACGAATCAAAAAATGATTCCACATTTTGGGACGAATTTTTGCACTATGCTAAAACATACATTGGAAGACCTTCACCTTTGTATTACGC
Organism: uncultured Candidatus Peribacteria bacterium; assembly: GCA_964532505.1. Taxonomy (GTDB): domain Bacteria; phylum Patescibacteriota; class Gracilibacteria; order CAIRYL01; family CAIRYL01; genus CAZHIF01. The sequence goes on along the minus strand of CAZHIF010000004.1, from coordinate 32,301 downwards.
CGAAAATATTTCAAAAAAATTAGGGGGCGCAAAAATTTTTGTGAAGCGAGAAGATCTGAACCACACAGGGGCACATAAAATCAATAATGCTCTTGGACAAGCTCTTTTGGTGAAACGAATGGGAAAAAATCGAGTGATTACCGAAACAGGTGCGGGGCAAAATGGCGTGGCAACGGCGACTGTATGCGCCAAGTTTGGTTTTGATTGCATCGTGTATATGGGAGAAGAAGACATTGCGCGACAGCGCCCCAATGTTTTTTGGATGGAGCAAATGGGTGCAAAAGTGGTTCCTGTGCTCAGCGGAACAAAAACGTTGAAAGATGCAGTAAATGAAGCACTGCGTGACTGGATTACCAATGTTTCAGATACTCATTACGTTATTGGTTCGGCGCTGGGGCCTCATCCTTTTCCAGAAATGGTGCGCGAGTTTCAGCGGATTATTGGGCGAGAAGCGAAACAGCAAATCGTGGAATTGGATGGGAAATTACCAACAAAAGTAATCGCTTGTGTGGGAGGGGGTTCCAATTCTATTGGGATTTTTTCTGATTTTTTAGATGAAAAAGTGGAGCTCATTGGCGTGGAAGCAGGTGGGCTTGGAACTCATTCTGGAAAACACGCGGCACGGTTTGCCAATGAAAAAGATGCAAAATTGGGAATTGTGCAGGGGTATAAATCCATTTTTTTGGAAAATTCTGATGGACAGCTTTCACACACTCATTCCGTTTCAGCTGGGCTTGACTATGCAGGAGTCGGTCCTGAACACGCTTTTTTGCAGGATATTGGACGAGTGAACTACACTTCTGCAACGGACGAAGAAGCGATTGCGGCGCTCAAAATGGTAATGAAAGAAGAAGGAATGATTCCAGCACTCGAAAGTTCACACGCATGGGCGGAAGCTATCAAGCAAGCGCCAACAATGAAAAAAGACGAAAGCATCATCATTAATCAAAGCGGAAGAGGTGATAAAGATATTTTTATTATTGCTGACGCATTGGCAGACAAAAATTGGTTTGAATTTTTACAGAGAAAAGCAGATGGATATTTTGGGGGTTAATCTGCCCCTTTTCCTCCTAGCAGCACAAAAGGAGTTTTGAAAAAGATTTTCATATCAAGCCACACTCCCATGTTTTCGGTGTAATAGGTTTCCAAAATCATTTCCTGTTCAAAAGACAAATCACTTCGTCCAGAAACCTGTGCGAGACCTGAGATCCCTGGCCGAACCGAAAGCACTCGTTTTTGGCTGGGTTCATATTTCGCCACTTCATTTGGAAGATGGGGGCGAGGTCCAATAATCGACATATCTCCAAGTAATACATTGATAAAGTTTGGAAGTTCGTCGATGGAAGTTTTGCGTAAAAATTTCCCTACTTTAGTAATTCGTGGATCATTTTTGATTTTAAACAGAGGCCCGTCTCTATGAGAAAGGGCTAATAATTCTTCTTTTCGTTTTTCGGCGTCGATAAACATCGAACGAAATTTGATCATCGAAAACAGTACTCCGTTTTTTCCCACTCGCTTTGAGACATAAAAAACAGGCCCTTCCGATTCCCATACAATCGCGAAAGCAACAATAAGGAATAAGGGAAAAAGAAGTATTAAAAAAAATAAAGAAAAAATAATATCAAATATTCTCTTTCCAAAAAACCACCAATATTTCGGCGGAGTTGGAGTGGCGCACACCATTGGCACACCTCGAATCATTTCAAACGATGCGTGTCCCCAAAATTCTGAAGCATAGGCAGGGATGAGAAACAGTGTTTTCCCATATTCTGCACACCATTCTCGCATGGTTCTTAATTGTTCTGCGGTGTGGCTGGCTTCGAAAAAAAACACATCAGCAAACTGCTCTTCATCTTTGTCTGTCAGCAAAAACGAACTATTTTGAAGTCGTTCTTGCAAGAGTTCATATTCTTCCAAGGATCCTTTCACTAATGCTTTTCGCTTTTCCAAAAAAATTTTTTCCCATAACCAAAAGAGAATAAGTCGGAATAATATGGCAAAGATAATGCTGAATAATGCTGCATGCAACAGCATAATTCGTGAAAAAAATAATTCATGAAATACGAGAGAATAGATGGCAATCATCATCAAAATCCAAAAAGCTACTCCCACCACTAGTTCTCTCACAATGGCAAACGAAAGATAGTGTGGTTTTGGATATGAAGAATAGAGCCGAAGCTGTGCCAAAATAAACACAAATGCAATCGATGACCAGATGGTGAAAATCTGAAAATCTTCGAGAGGAGGAAGGTTTCCTTCGGTGAATGGAAAATCAATTCCTGGGATGAGATCGGCAATTGGGCGCAAAAGATATGCCATTCCCCAAGCAGATAATGCTGCTAAAAAATCTGTTCCGATTCTCGAAAGCCCTTTGATGAAATTTCGTTTTTGAGGAGACACAAAAAACTAAAAAAATTACATTTGTACCCGTTATTTCCCCAAGTCCAATTCTTTGTCAATTCTGATCTGTTCTACAAATTCATCTACGTGCGAAATAATGATCATCGCTCCTTCATAATCATGGAGTGCTTTAGCAATTACTGGTATATGTCGAAAATTGATATGATTCGTGGGTTCGTCTAAAATCAATAATCCTGGTTTTTGAAGCACCAGCTGGCAAAATGCAACAAGTCCTTTTTGTCCTTCTGATAAATTTCCGACCACTGAAGTAATAATATGCTTATCAATCAAAAATCCAGAAGCGATGGCTCGCATATATTCTTCCATGTTTTCCCCTTCAAATTCTTCAATCGCATCAATAAGCGTTTGATGCACTGTTTTGCTAAAATCAAGGGTTGAAAAATCTTGTCGATAGTATCCAATTTTTACTTGAGGATTCAATTTCATTCCTTTCGCCGTATTATTGGCAATAGATTCAAGAAGTGTTGTTTTTCCAATCCCATTTGGACCTTTAATGAGTAGGTGTTCATTTTTTCTAAGATCAACATACACTTCTTTTTCTGTTGGCTGATGGTCTTTCATAATTCCTACGGAAGAAAGAGAAAGAATTTCTCCCACTACTCCTTTTTGAAAAGGAATGGTGAACGGTCGAATGGTTTTATCTTCTTTTCGTACAGAAACCATGTTTGCTTCTGCCTCATCAGCATCTTCTCGCATTTTTTTTGCCACCAGTCGAAGTTTTCCTCCTTTGTGTGCAAACACATTTGCCTGCTCTCGTTTGTCTTGAATTTCTTTTAATAGTCGAGTGTTTTTCATTTCGTCTTTTTTTCGCTGTGCTTCAATTTCTTCAACCACGGTGTAGTAGTCTCCCATAAATTTTTGAATACTTTTGGTATGCACATCAAGGTATAAGACTCCATCCGTAAATAAATTTAAAAAATCAGCATCATGCGAAATAACTAATACGGTTTTTTCATAACTCATCAAAAACCCTATTAAATGCCCAATCCCTTCGGCATCCAAGTTATTGGTGGGTTCATCGAGCAATAAAATATCAGGATTTTGAATAAGCGCAGACGCCAACAGTAGCCGCGCTTGCTGTCCTCCTGAAAAATTTTCTATGGTTTTTTCATACGGAGCAGAAAAGTTTACAGCGTCAAGTGCTTTTTCTATCTTTCGATCAATATCATATATTTTTTCATCAAACTGATCTTCAAAAAACTCTCGTAAAGTCATTTTCATGTATTTTTTATCCATCACTTGTCTGGAAATAGCAATAGAGCTTTTGGTATCGATATGAATTTTCCCAAGATTTGGTTTGAGCTCTCCAGTTATCAGTTTAAAAAGAGTGGTTTTTCCTGCTCCATTTTGTCCCATAATGGTAAATTTCATTCCTGCAGGAATAGAAAAACTTGCTTCTTGAAGTGTTTTTCTGTGGTTTTCGTATTCAAATGTAACGTTGTCGAATCGAATAATAGTTTCTGAAGCCATAATGTCTATGAAATAATAATTTTACAAAATAATTTTTTCCCCACTTGCAGCACCTCCTCTCCCAAAATTTCCACCATTTCCTCTGCATTCTCTTTTTTCTCGCCATTCACCCGAAACGCACCTTCGGCAATTTTTCGCTTTGCTTCTTTGTTGGAAGGGAAAAGAGAGGAAAGAATCGCCAATTCTAAAACAGTATAACTGCCTTTTTTGGCCTGCACTTCCAGAATATTATCAGGAATAGCATTTTTGTCATCCGATGCAAAAATTCTGATAAACTCTTCTTCTGCATGCTTTGCGGTTTCCTCATTCGTCAAGCTTTTGGTAATTTCTTTTGCGAGGCGCATTTTGGAAGATTTTGGATGTCCCTTCAAAATTTCTATAATTTCGTTTTCGGTGCAATCGGTGAGGAGTTCAAAATATTTTGGCATTAGTTCATCAGGAATACTCATAATCTTCCCAAAAATATTTCGAGGTTCTTCCATCACTCCCACATAATTCCCCAATGATTTTGACATTTTTTCGTGTCCATCAAGTCCTTCAATAATCGGCACGGTGAGCACCGCTTGAGGCTCTTGTCCAAATCGTTCTTGAATTTTTCGCCCAGCCATGAGATTAAAAAGCTGATCGGTTCCTCCAATTTCCACATCTGCATGTAGCGCCACTGAATCATATCCTTGCATCAGCGGATACATAAATTCCACAAGATTGATTTCTTTATTTTCCTCTATTCGCTTTTGAAACATATCTCGCTGCAGCATCTGCGAAACACTAAAAGTTCCTGCCAACTGCAATACCTCTGCAAAATTCATGGGAGAAAGCCAGTCTCCATTTTTCACGATTTCCACATTTTCAATATCCAAAATCTTTCCAGCTTGTTCTAAATAGGTTTCCATGTTTTTTTGAATATCCTCATCGGTGAGCGATTTTCTCAATTTATCTTTTCCTGTTGGGTCGCCAATTTTCCCCGTAAATGTTCCGAAGAGCAAAATGACGTGGTGTCCTGCATCTTGAAATTGTTTAAGTTTTCGAAGCGGCACGCTATGTCCTAAATGAATTTCGCTTCCCGTTGGGTCGATCCCAAATTTTACTCGTAGTTTTTTTCCAGATTCGATTTTTTTTATCAGTTCATTTTTCCCATTTACCTCCACCACACCTCTTTCCAATAGTGTTTTGATCATAATGTAACAAAAAAATATCCTGCTTAGTATAGAGTGAATTTTGAGAAATGCAAACAGCAAAAAAAAATGCAATTGCCTTTCTAGCAATGATTTTTTTATACTTTGTTATGGTATTTTTTTATTTCAGATTTTTATGAAACACTCTATGCAAAATCCTTTTCATGCGATTCCTGCCATTGCAGATGATGAAAAGCAAACCATTCACGCCATTTTGGAAATTTCGAAAGGAGAAGTGGTCAAGTATGAATATAACAAGCAATATGGAATGGTGATGGTGGACCGAGTACTTAAAACCCCTATGCCATATCCGTTCAATTATGGACTTATTCCTAGTACTTGGAATGAGTTTGATCATGATCCTTTGGATGTGATTATTCTTGGGAAGAATTCATTTCATCCCGGTGTGATGATGGAATGTCGAGTGGTGGGAATGCTTTCGGTAGATGATTCTGGAGAGAGAGATGACAAAGTACTTGCTATTCCTGTGGGTGATAAATCACTTTCTCATATTACTGATGTGGAAGACATTGATCCTCTTGAAATGGAAACGATGGTATATTTTATGGAAAACTATAAGAACCTCGAAAAAAAAGTTGTGAAAGTGGCGGGGATTCAAAACGCGAAAGTAGCAAAGGAATTTATCACCGAGTGCGTGGGGGTGTACGGAAAAAAGTTTGGGTAAAAGGAATGCTCAGGCCTAAAAAATATTTGTTATTATCACTATTTGCAATAGTGTGGAAGAAGTATTGCTTATAGCTCTTTTTTATACTTCTCATTTCATATTTTCTTCTCGTGGTGAGATGAACGGAAATTCATTAAGGAAGAATTAACAGTGATGATTAGGAATATTGAAAGTGAAATATTTGGGTGAGTATATTTTGAATATGTTTTTAAATATGAAAGAATTGACAGATATTCACCTTTGTTCTCTGCAAATCTCAAAAAGTTTAAAAATTTTTCGACAGATTATACCATTATTCGAAAGATGAGTCGGACATCGCTCCAGAATTTTTCTATTTTAAAGCTTTTGAGCACAATACTTCTAAATAATCACTTTTTGAAACATGGAAGATATGTTTTTTCTTAAAGCAAGTTGATAAAAGGGGTAATTATGTTGAAATATCTCAATGAAATGCCTTCCTCAGACTTGCTTCGATATGTAGGCTTTAAACCACTTATTCAGCACAACAAAACCTTCCTTACTTTTTCATTCTTTCATTTTTCATTGTCATTTCTGTGTCCCTCTCCGCTCTTTCTGATCTGTTGGGTTCTGCCATTCCTGCCCTTCCTTCGGAGGATGATTTTATCGAACATGGATATGATGCCGAGCTAGATCACTACCGATCTCTTGCCAAAGGAGGAAAAGAAGAATTGGCAAAAATGTGCGAACGAGAAAAGCAAAAAACTGGAATTTCAAGCCTAAAGATTAAATATAACGGAGTGTTTGGATATTTTTTTGAAGTTCCGCCGTCTCAATCTGCAAAAATGCCAGAGTATTTCATTCGAAAACAAACACTTTCCACTGCCGAGCGGTTTATCACCGAAGAGCTGAAGCATTTTGAGAATGAAGTGTTTGCGGCACAGCAAAAAATGTATGAGCGACAAGAAGTACTTTGGAAGGAACTTCAGGAAAAAATTTTAGAACAGATGGATTCGCTCAAACTACTTTCAATGTACATTTCTAATGCTGATGTGTTGCAAGGATTCGCAACCGCCGCAGAAAAAAGAAAATTGACGAAGCCAAAAATGCTCGCCCACAGCCGAAGTTTGAAAATTGAAGAAGGACGGCATTTGGTGGTGGAATCTGCTTTGGAGAAGCAAAAAAAACGATTTGTGCCGAATAATCTTTCAATGCCGAACACTGAAAGTTTTCATTTGATCACTGGTCCCAATATGGCTGGGAAGTCAACCTTTCTGCGCCAAAATGCACTCATTATTTTTTTGGCACATGTGGGATGTTTTGTTCCCGCTGTTTTGGCAGAGATTCCATTGATGGATGCGATTTTTACGCGAATTGGCTCTGGTGATTCGCTGAGCACTGGGGAGTCTACTTTTTTGGTGGAAATGCAAGAAACCGCTCGTATTCTCAGATATTCCACCGAGCATTCTTTTCTCATTTTAGACGAAATTGGGCGAGGAACTTCCACCTACGATGGGCTTTCCATTGCTTGGGCGATTATGGAAAATCTGCATGAAAAAAAATGTAAAACCCTTTTTGCAACGCACTATCATGAGCTTATTACCTTGGCTGATCGCCTGAAAAACGCCAAAAATTTTTCTGCTCGCATTTTGGAGGATCCGCAACGAGGAGTTATTTTTTTGCATCAGATTTTTGAAGGAGGCGCTGAAAAAAGCTTTGGAATTGAAGTGGGAAAACTGGCGGGGCTTCCTGATACTGTTATTCAAAAAGCGGAGCATATTTTGCAAATGCTGGAAAAAAACGAAAATTCCCCAAAAGACCGAGGAATGCAGGTGTCTCTTTTCGAAATGTATTCTGCTCCTCAGCCCACCCTTATTCCTGAGCCAAAAGAAAGCGAAATCGAAAAAGAGCTCAAAAAAATAGACCCCAATCACCTTACTCCTATGCAGGCGTTGGGCTTGGTGAATAGTTGGAAGGGGAAAATATCGCTATAATTTTTATAAAACTTTATAGAAAATTTCCCTTTATTCTCCTTTTTTTCTCAAAATTTTCGAAATTGGTTTTTTGTCAATTGCGTAAAATGTATTGTACTCTTATACTTTTTTCAAAAATAAAAAGAAAAACGTATGTACAATAAAAAAGAATTTTTACCTTTTTTGTATGCTTTCTCCTGTTGATATTTTCCTCACCATTGTGCAAATCGACTCCGAAACGGGCGGAGGGCGAGAAAAGAATATGAGTGAATGGATTCAAGCATTTTTGAACGATCGGCGTATTGCATACACCGTGGATGAGTATCATCAAATTTTTTGTCGCATCGCAGGCACCAAGGATAAAACGCTCATGTTTTGTGCGCATATGGATACGGTGGCCCCTGGTGTGGGAATTAAGCCAATAGTGCATGCAGATGGAAAAATCACTTCGTCGGGAGATACTATATTGGGAGCGGATAATAAGGCTTCGCTTGCTTGCATGTTGTGGATGATTGATCAGATTTCTTTGGGGAATTTTTCGGATCATGCCCATTTAGAATTTTTATTTACCGCTGAAGAAGAAGGGGATTTCCCAAAGGTGTATCATTTTGATATGTCGCAAAGCTGTGCAGAAGCGGTATTTATTTTTGACAAAGCGAATGAACCGAATATCAACAATGTTGTGGTAAAAGCTGGATATTTGACATGCTTTGAAGCGTTTTTCACAGGAAAAGGAGCGCATTCTTCCAAGCCAGAATTGGCAAAGAATGTACTTTCTATGTTTCAAATCTTTTTACAAGAGATCAAACTAGGAAAACACTCCAATGATTCAACAATGAATATTGGAGTAATTTCTGGTGGAGAGGCGCCAAATACGGTTCCTGCCAAGCTTTCTGTTTCTGGTGATTTTCGGGCATTTTCAGCCGAAGCGATTGATCAGCTAGAATTGATGTTGGTGAACGCAAAAGAAAAAGTGCTGAATACTCCAGAATTTGAAGATTGTTCGTTGGAATTGATTATGACGCCTTATTGCAAAGGATATGAACACGACACCACATCTGAAAGCTTTGTTCGGCTAGAACAAGCCTATCGGAAGATGGGATATGATGGACTCGCCATGGTGGAAACACAAAGCGGAAGCGATGCTAGTTTTTTTATGCACCTTTCCAATCCCATTCCAGCCTATTGTTTAGGAGATGGATGTTTTCATATTCATACAGTGAAAGAATATACCACCATTGAAAACCTCGAAAAATTAGCAAAAATTATGAAGGGAATTGCTGGGGAGTATTAGAAATAGCAATTATAAATTGCGAATCTTTTCTATATACTCTCGTGTGAGTAATTTTCTTTCTTCGTTTTTTTCTTGTTAATTTTTTAATTTTTATGTTTTCTACAGCTTTGCAAAACACTGATGCCTACGCCTTTGAAGAAATGCGAAATATCGTACTTCGTCTCAAAGAACAGGGGATTACACCGATCGATTTTGGCGTAGGAATCCCATCTGAACCAACGCCTAGCTTTGTAAACGATGCGCTTTTGGCTTCGCTTTCTGATTACACTTCGGTGAAAAATCCCATTTCTCATGGTCGGAAGGCGTTTCGAGAGTCGGCACAACAGTATATGAAAAGACGGTTTGGCGTATCTCTTGATGCTACCACGCAAATCACTTCTACATTGGGTTCCAAGGAGGCGGTGTTCCATTTTTCTCTCGCGTTTTTAAATCCTGGAGATACTGTGATTATTCCCACTCCCGGATATCCTCCCATGCGAGCTGGTGCGATGTTTGCGCATGCCAATATTTTCACCGTTGGGTTGTGGGAAGAAAATAATTTTTTGATTGATTACCAAAGCATTCCAGAATCTGTTGCTCAGAAAGCAAAAATGCTGTGGCTCAATTATCCAAATGCTCCCACAGGGGCGGTTGCTAGCTTAGAATACTATCGGGGATTGGTTTCGTGGGCAGAAAAATATAATATTATTTTGGCGTGTGATGAAGGCTGTTATAGCGATATCTACTGCGATGGTAATGAACCACCGCATTCGATTTTAGAAGTTTCTAGTAGCAATATTATCGCGTTTTATTCTCTTTCCAAGAGAGCGAATATGACCGGGTATCGAGTGGGATTTGCATGCGGAGATGCAGAATTGGTGAAAGGACTTCGCCTTATAAAAACCCATTTAGACGCTGGAACTCCAGATTTTATTCAGTCGGCAGCCATTGCAGCGCTGGATGATGATATGTTTGTAAAAACCATGCGAACGGAATACACCAAAAAACGAGCAGCGCTCATTCCTGCACTTGAGAATTTTGGGCTTTTGGTTTCTTCTCCACCAGCCACGTTCTATCTTTGGCAAAAAGTGCCAAGCGGAATGACGGGAAAAGAATTTGCCAAACAACTACTTTCTCCAGAGTTGGCGATTGTCACGACTCCTGGATCGCTTATTTCACATCATGATGATATTACAGGAAAAAATCCAGGAGAAAAGTATGTGCGATTTGCGCTGGTGCCAACACTTCCTGAGGTAGAAGAAGCTTCGAGAAGGATTTTTAAGAAAGGGGGGCATTAGAAATTGCAAATAGCGGAAAGCGTATAATCGTAATGATGGTATATGCTTTTTCTCTTCTCAAAATGTAAACATTTCCATGTACCACAACGGAAGTTGACATAAGTAGGAATAAATTATATTATAGAAATCCTATTTTTTTCTTATGACAGAAGCGCCACCAGTACAAAGTTTGGAAAATAATCACCTTGATTTATATGTATCGTATATTCTTACCCTTCTCAGGACTCATCAGGAAGAATTTTTTAAATTATTCTCCTCTCATACCTCCAGAGAAATTGAGAGGATACGATCACTGTTGGCACAAAATCTTTCCTATCGTGTTTTGATAAATATTTATCAAACATTGCAAAGAACAAATGTACAAGAGGAAGCTCGCTTGCTGTTTGAGTTTACACAAACAATTATCCAATTAACGTATCACTTGCAGATAAAGGAGCTTGGGAAAAATGCTAGAATTCGTAAAGAATTACTTGATCTCTTACGTCCCACGGGTACATAGATTGTTTTTTATTTGTGTTGATTTTGCGCATAAGAAAAAAGACCACCACAACAGGAGGTCTTTTTTTACAAAAATCTCTTGCATTCATTCATTCATTCATAATGAGTTCTTATTTTTTAAGATTTTTTTTTATGAGTAATGGTATAAATTCCTGTAATAATCCAGATGTGCATTTAGGTAGGGAAAAACCATGTTGTAATCTCTCTGAGATCCACAAAACGCTAGAATCTGATGGTAATACGCTACCATCATCAGTTGCTAGCGCTAGAGATCACATAATAGGAACACTAAGATGCTCTGTTGATCCAACATCCAATTGTTCTGAGTGTCAAAAGAACGCAGACAGTATTATCTCAGATAGTATGTAGGTTTTTTTACCGCCATCATCTTTTCAAACAATTTTATCATTTTTTTTGTATAGAATGAGCAAATAAATATTTTTTATATCAAATCATTTTTAAATAGGTCTTTACACATCAACGCTTTTAACCGATTGCACGGCTGCTTTGCAGATGTTTTTCCAGTCGTATGGGAATCGATAGTTTTCGTATGCTCGCACGAGGGTTGCAAAAATCGACCATGCCGAATGCTTGTAGTACATAAAGCAATTCCCATTTTCTAAATTTGGATTGTAGTTTTCCAAATATGAAAGTGGGAAGTTGTGCGCCACCACAGGTATTACTCCTTTTTCAAGCGCATAGAATACTTCTTTTTGCGTTGTTGAATCTTCGGAAAAAGTGAGCAGCACATCTGCTACGTCGTATGCTTCCTGATATTCATTTTCTGCAATAATTGTGGAAAGCCCCGAATGTTCTTCCAAAAAGCTTTCCACTATTTCTTTATATTTTGCTGACGCATTTGCTCGAATTACAATCTGAAATCCCAGATCCGAAATTCCTCCCAAAAGCTCTGCCCACACATTGGCGTTGTTTTCTTCAAACAGCGGAGTGGCGACCAGTAGCATAAAATGATTTTTATCTTCATATAGTCCATGTTTCTTTTGGAACCGTTCTTTGGCGGTGGTTATCTTTTGCGAAGAAACAGGCATTGTCTTCTGTGCTGTTTTTTGCAACACTTCTGTTGTGGCTGGTGCGATATTCATAAAAAAGTGAAAAAATTATGTTTTTGTGAAAAGACCGAAAAATACCAAATATTTTTCATATCATTGTACCAAACTTCCACCTCTTTTCTCAATTCAGTCTTCTTGCAATTTCCTAAAAACATGGCAAAAAAGATACTTCTTTTAGATACCTCTCACCTGCTTTTTCGTGCTTTCTATGCGTTTCCACAGAATTTGTTGGATCCGCAAAAAAATCATGTTAATGCTATTTTTGGAGTAGCTCAGATGATTTTTTCATTGCTGGAAACCTATCATCCTACACATATTTTTGCGGCGCAAGATCTGCCCAAAAAAACAAAGCGTTCAGAATTGTTTGAAGCCTATAAAGGGCAGCGTCCTGATCTTGATCCAAATTTAAAATCACAAATTCCACGGATTTATGAAATGCTGAAGGCGATGAATATTTGCGTTTTATCGGAAGAAGGGTATGAAGCCGATGATGTGATTGCTACGGTTTCCGAGCATTTTAGAGGAAAAGACGAAGTAGAGGTGTGTATTGTTACTGGGGATCAGGATGCATTTCAGCTTATTGGCGATAATGTGGTGGTGCTTCGTCCTATTAAAACAGAAATGCGACGATATACTGCAGGACTTTTGATGGCAGAAAAATCGTTGTTTCCTGCTCAAATTCCAGATTTTAAAGGAATGGCAGGAGATCTATCAGATAATCTGAAAGGAGTGGAAGGGATTGGAGAGAAAACGGCAATTTCGCTTTTGGATGCGTATCAAACGCTGGAAGGGATTTATGAAGCATTGCAAAATGGCGAAATAAAGGGATCGGTTGCCAAAAAATTGGAAGCAGGAAAAGACGCTGCATTTTTCACTCGAGAGCTTGCCACGCTGCATAGAGATGTTCCATTGCAATATTTTCAAGAAGATTTGGGAGAGGTTTCTCGATTTGCTTTACCGGAAGCGTGTGCGTTTTTTGCGTCGATTGGGTCAAATAGTTTGCAGCGAAGGGCAAAGATGATTTTTGGAGAGCAGAAAAAAGAGAAAGAGGCACAGACCTTGTTTTAGTTGTTTTTTTAGATTTTTTCATGAACCGAGAACAACAAGAACAGCAAGAAAATGATATTCTCGCTCCGTATGCGCTCAAAAACGTTCTTTCCCAAGGACGACTTGAAAAAGAGCCAAAAGATGAATATCGTCTGGATTTTGCACGAGATAGAGATCGGATTATCCACACCAAGGCGTTTCGGCGGCTCAAGGGGAAAACACAGGTTTTTGTCTCTGGTTTTGGAGATCACTATCGATCTCGGCTGACTCATAGCCTTGAAGTGGCGCAAATCGCTCGAACCATTGCACGGATTTTTCGGGCGAATGAAGACATGGTGGAGGCGGTGGCATTAGCACATGATTTGGGGCATACGCCCTTTGGGCACGCAGGCCAGGAATTGCTCGCAAAAAAGCTGAAACCATTTGGTAAGCACTTTGAGCACAACGCGCAAAGTCGGCGGATTCTAGAAGTGTTGGAGCCAAAAAATCTTTGTATCGAAACGCTTCAATGCCTTTGTAAACATCCCACCCATCAAGAAAAAAACGAATACCAGCTCGCCCACCAAAACTATTTAGAAGGGCAAATCGTTGATCTTGCTGATGCGATGGCATATTCCTCGGCAGATTTGCAAGATGGCTTGGCATCTGGGCTGCTCACCAAAGAGGATTGGGGATTTGTTCCTGAAAATCTTATTCAGAAAATGGTGGAAGATCTTGCCAACACTGCGTTGCCAAGGCTTGCAAATGTCTCTTCTCCAGATGAAATTAGATTTTTCCCTACTCCCATTATTCAATTTTCGGAAGGGTTTAGGGCTGTGTTTTTTCAACTCAAACAACAGCTTATGGAAAAGCTCTATCGGCATCCGATGGTTTTGGAACAAACAAATCAAGGAACTCAAATCCTTTCCGATCTTTTTGATCGGTTTATAGCTTCTCCAGAACTGATTCCTCCCACCTTCGAGCCAGCAGAGCCAACGCTTTTGCGCGTGACGGATTTTGTGGCAGGAATGACAGATGATTTCGCGAGGGAAAATTGGGAAAAAATTTGTCAGGAGAAAAAAGAGAAGTAGGATAGTACTGATATTTTGTGTTTATTTGGCTTGGATTTAGGTTTCTGATAATTGTGCAAAACCTACTGTGTTTCGATTTTTGGCATTTCAAAACCTTCTTTCAAGTCCTTTTTTTTAATATGCTTCACACCAGAAAAAAGGGCTTTTGTTTTGCTTCGCGTAATAATCGGAATAAATGGCGTGTGTAAAACATCTGCCAAGATATTTCCGTGCAGTCGAGAAGACACCACCAATGTGGCATGGTGGATAGCTTCCAACACTTCCCAAAGATGGTTTGGAATAATGCAGGGGAGATTATATCTCTTGGCAAATGCTTCGTCATGAGCTTGTGAAGACTGCATGGATACTACCTTTAGTTCTTCATTTGGGAAATTTGTTTTTACACTTTCGAGGAGAATTTTTTCTTCTTCCAAAGAAAGATCTCCTTCGCGCATAATAAAAATAATTCCATTTTTCTTTTGAGGAATAGAGATTTGAGGAATAATACTATAGGCAAAATCTTTTTGTACGGTGATTTTTGAAGGATTCACTTTCCAAAAATCGATCAGTACTTGTTTGGAAAATTCATCTCGAGTGCTGAATGCCGTCACTTTGCTCAAAAATTTTGTGAGTAGGGGAATGATTATTCCTTTTTTTTGAGGAGCTTCAAACGAGTTTCCCAAGATATATACTTGTTTCTGCCAAAGCAATGCCCAAAAAAGATGATATGCCCAGATCCACAACGCCCTCCAAGGATTCGGCTGAAACAATCCTCCTCCGCCGATAATCACTGCAGAGCTTTGTTGTAGCGCTTTGAAAAATGAAAACCAACGAAACGAGAAAAAACTCCGAAATCCGAAAGGGGGATGCGCAACGCTTTCCACCTTATATTCTGCACTGGTAAACTGAGGATTCGCCGAAACCACCACAGGGGTGAGATTTTTAAATCGAACATCTGTTTTGATGCTCTGTAACAGCCCAGAGAGAATTGCTTCATCTCCCCAGTTGATAACGCCATAGTGACCAATAATCATTACGAATGACAAATCTATGAATGATAAATCACGAAAAAGACACTTGAGTATTTTATCAATTTTTTTAAAAAAAAATCTTGACATATGTATATATATATTACTTTATATGCATTTTTATTTTGCCAAATTATTTTATGGAAAAAAATGTGCTAAAATGTAGATTTGCAGACCTTACTTATGAAACCTATGACACTGCAATAGAAGATGGATTATCTCATGAAGAAGCGCAAAGGAAAGTTCATGATGCGATTGGAGAAGCAACTCGAGAGGAAGTAAGGTTGGTAAACATAAGAAATGCTTATCATTCAGATTTTCACAAGATGTCGTAATTCGTAATTTTCAAATTATCGCTTTGGTTTTACTATATAATACACAATTGGAAAAATCACCAAACTCAGTACAGTGGAGACAGAAAGCCCAAAGACAATTGCCCAAGCGAGTCCACTCCACACAGGATCTTGCACGATGGTGAGGTTTGCCAAAATAGCTGTGAGAGAGGTGAGCACAATAGGTTGTAATCTAATTCTTCCTGCTTCGATGAGGGCATTTTTCATGTCCATTCCTTCGGCAATTTTATAATCATAGTATTCCAAAAACAAAATCCCATTTTTCACCACTAGTCCAATAAGCGCCACAAATCCAATAAGCGCAGTGGCGGTGAGATAAATCGTGAAAAAATCCAGAAGCACAAATCCTATCATAATTCCGATGAGTGCCATAGGCACGGTGAGCATGATGAGTGCGGTGGCAGAAAAACTGCGGAATTGTGCAACCAGAAGCACATATACCAAAAACATAGCAACGATCATTGCAATTCCTAAATCACGAAAATTCTTGAGAGTCATTTCCCATTCTCCACCAAATTCCACAGACGCCTTGGTGCCGTCATCAAACGAGTACCAAACCCCAAAAAGATTAGCATGATCGAGCTTTGCTCCGTTTGGGCGATATTCTGAATAGAGATACCACAAAATATCGAGGGAGGCATACACCACACTTCTGTTTCCCATTTCTGCGGTCACATATTCTGTGGGTACTTTTTCATCTCGCAAAATATATGGCACATGCGTGCTTTGCTTTGGAATGAGCAGTGTCATAATGGGAATGAGTTCCCCTCTATTGTTCGCCACGGTAAGCGCTGAAAGATCAGATTTTTCATTCCGCATGCTTGATGGAACTGAAAGTTCCACAAATGCCATCTCCTGCGCTGAAGGATCATAGTATTGCATAATACGTTGCGGACTGAGCGCTACCAAAAGCGTTTTGGCAATGCTTTCGATACTCACTCCTGCGTTTCTGGCTTCGTCATAGTTGATTTCGTAAATCGTTCGTGGAAACAGTGTTACCTGCGTGGTGTCGATATCCACTACTTCATCAGTATTTTGAAAGGCTTTTTGCACATCGTTCACTATTTGTGTTCTGAGTGCTTCATTATCAGTTTTCACCTTCGCCAAGAGCGTTGCCAACACAGGAGGTCCGGGGGGGTCTTCCAATACTTTATAATCAGCAGGAAGATGAAGTTCTAAAATTTCTTTTCGAAATTCTTGCGCCAGCGTTTCGGATGATTCTGGTCGCTCGTTTTTTGGAAGTAAATTGATACGAAGCGTGGATTGATGCAATCCACTTCGCATATTGGCACCTTTATATAGCCCATTAAAATCGAGCACAGGAGGCGTTGCCGTGAATATTTCAACACTCTTTACGTTTTTGTTTTTCCCCAGCTGTGTACTCACCTTCATTGCCATATTCTGAGTCGCGGGTGAATCGGTTCCTTCTGGCGCATCGATATACACATAGATCTGGTCTTTATCGGCTTTGGGAAGCATTTTGAAATGCACAAGCTGAACAAATGGAATGATAAACGTGATTGCCAAAAGCCCAAGCGATCCCCAAATAATCGTCTTTTGTAGTTTTGTATTGTCTAAAATAGTTTTGAGCAGGCGAGCATACCAATTTGCTACTCCATCAAAAAATCCAGGTTTTTCTGTAGCCTTTTCAGAATGATGGTGATCTGGCAGAATAAGATCTGACAAAAAAGGAGTAAGAATATAAGCGACCAAAAGCGACATTGCCAATGCCCACGGAACAAAAAAAGAAAGAGGTCCCATATATGATCCCATCATTCCTGTAATCTGCGTGAGCGGAAGAAATACAATAATTGCACTAAAGGTGCAGAGAAAAAGCCCAACCCCCACTTCGTTTACCGCCTGCACAATGGCTTGTTTTTTTGATTTTCCGTTTTTCAAATGCCGATGAATATTTTCCACCACTACAATTGCGTCATCCACCAAAAGTCCAAGTGCCAAAATCAGTGCAAAAAGTGTAATTCTGTTGATGGTTTGACCGAACATGTATCCTATGAAAAATACCAATCCCAATGTGAGGGGAATGGCAATTGCCACGATCATCGATTCTCTTTTTCCTAGAAAAAAAAGGAGGAGTAAAACAACGATAAAAATACTAATTGCTAGATCTCTTCCGAGATGAAAAATGCTTTCTGAAGCCGTTTTCCCCTCATTTCGAAATATTTCAAAGGAAAGTCCTTGAGACGACAATTTATCTTTTTTTTCGTTGAGGGTGTCCAGTACTCGTTCTGCCACAATGATGCCGTTTTCTCCTTCCCGTTTGGCGATAGAAAGAATCGTTGCATCGTGTATTTTTCCATTTTTCAAAACCTGTACAAACGAAGTGTTTTCTGCAAACCCTTCGCTTATTTCTGCAACATCCGAAAGCCTCACCCCAGAAGACACCGCCAATGCCGAAATCTTTTCTTTCGTAAGAGAACTCGAGACAAGCACTTCCTCTTGGCTTGCTCCATTTTTGATGCTTCCTGAGAGCATTTGCACATTAGAATTTTGCAAGACCAAATAGACTTCGCCTGCCGAAACTCCAAAGCTTTTCAGTTTATCAGGATTTAAAACAATGCGAAGTGCTTTGGGAGCACCTCCTGTCACCTCCAAATTGGCAACCCCTTCCACCGTTTGCAATTCTTCCATCACGCCAATGACCTTTTCTCGCAATTCATTTTGTGATAAAGAAGGCGATGTAAACCCAATTTCCAAAATTGGCACATCATCGGGTGAAATGGTTTTTACAATTGGTTCGGCAATGGCCCCTTCGCGCAGATCCAAATTTTCCATAATTTTTGACTGCAACGCAACCCGAGCAGATTCAATAGATTCTCCCACTTGGAATGAGACTTGCAAAAACGCCATTCCTCCATCGAATGAATATGAGGCGATAGTATCAATCCCCGGAATATCGGTAATTTTTTCCTCCAATTCACGAGTGACGAGTTGCTCGACTTCTTTAGCGCTCGCTCCGGGATAATTGATCTGCACGGAAAAAGCAGGCATTGTTACCTGTGGGTTATACTGTTTTGGAGTCATGAGAAAAGAGCCAATCCCCAGTACCAAAGAGGTGATAAAAATAATCGTTGCTAATGGACGATTATGAATAAAGTTGTGCGTTAATTTCCCGTAGAAATTTAATTCTTTTGAAGATTGTTCCATAAAAGTTATTTTAAATACCCCATGGGGTATTATAGTAATTTTAAAAAATATATTAAAGAGGAAATAATAAAATTTTTATAAATTGTAATCCTTTTAAAAGTATGTTTCTATGGTAGCAATTGTACAGACGATCTATGCATTCTCCGCAATCCTTTTCATTGGCCATGCAAAAACTTTTTCCAAATGTTGAGAATTTTTTGCATGCTGAAACTGATTTTCAGTTTTTAGTTGCCATTATGCTTTCAGCACAGATGACGGATATTGGAGTAAATAAAGCCACAAAACCAGTATTTGAAATCTGTAAAACGCCTAATGATTTTTTGAAGATTGGAAAAGAGGCGCTCCTAAATGCCTTTTCTTCGATCAATTTTTATCCCACCAAAACAAAAAATATTTTAAAAACAGCATTGATTGTCCACGAACAATATGCAGGAGAATTGCCAAAAACCAGAGAAGAATTAGTAAAATTGCCAGGCGTGGGAAACAAAACGGCAGGAGTTTTTCTCGTTCAAAAAGGCTATGATTTTGCCTTTCCCGTGGATACGCACATCGCACGGGTGGCGAAAGCGTTTGGTTTCACCCAAAAAACTTCACCCGATGAGATAGAGGCAGATTTGCAAAAGCTCTTTCCTAAAGAAGAATGGAACTTGCTTCACAAGCGCATGATTCTATACGGACGAATATATCTTCCTGCCAAATTTAAAAACATTTCAAAGGAAGAGTCGTGGCAACAATTGCTTGCCTTATAATTTTTGCAATTGCCAAAAAACATGATAGAACAGAAATTGTTGCTAATTCTAAATAAATAGCATCCATTTTTTGGTGGGTGTTTTTTTGAGAAAAGAATTCCTTCTTTTGTTTATGAAAAAAACTGTCCAAAAAATCCATCTTTTTGCTTTGCTCCTTCTTCGAGGTGTAAATCTTTTGCGATTTCTTCAAGTTTTTTGCGGTGTTCTGCCGAAAGACGCTCTGGGATAATTATTTCTATGTGCACAATGTGATCACCTTTTCCGCCTTTGTTTAGGTGTGGCATTCCTTCATTTCGGAGTCGGAATGTTTTTCCATGATTGGTTCCCGCAGGAATTTCAAGTGATTGCTCGCCATATACGGTTTTGACTTTGACCGTTGTTCCCAGCATTGCCGTGATGGCATGGATTTTGAGGAATGAATGAATATCATCTCCTTCTCGTTGAAAATTTGCAGATTTGCTTACCCGCACTCGCACGAGTAAATCACCAGATCCGGCACCTCTCTCTCCTGCTTCTCCTTTTCCAGAAATCCTGAGTAATGCGCCATCAAATATTCCTGCTGGAATGGTGATGTCGAGTTGTTTTTTTTGTTTTTTTCGTCCACTTCCTCCACATGACACACAAGGAGTTTCTGGTATTTGCCCGATTCCTTCGCAGTTTGAACATATATTTTGCGTTTGAATCACTCCAAAAGGAGTTTGCTGCCTTCTAGTTACTTGTCCTGTTCCTTTGCATATATCACATGTTTTCATCTTGCTTCCTGCAGCTTTTCCTTGTCCGTGGCAGTCTTCACATTCGCTTAAAATTTCTAATGAGATGTTTTTTTTGCATCCTGATACGCTTTCTTCAAAGCTGAGCGAAAGGGATACTTCCACATCTCTTCCTCGTCTGGATCGTTTTGCTGAACTTGCAGCTCCACCAAAAGGACTTCCTCCTCCAAAAAAACTATCAAAAATATCTTCAAATCCACCTCCTGAAAATCCTCCAAATCCACCTCCGAAAGGGTTTCCACCGGCGCCACCTCCTGCCCCCCCCACAAATCCAAATTGATCATATTGTGCTCGTTTTTTTGCATCAGAAAGCACTTCATATGCTGAAGTGATTTCTTTAAATTTTTCTGATGCATCTTTTTCTTTATTTACATCTGGGTGATATTTGGCCGCCAAACGCCGATATGCTTTTTTGATATCTTGTTCGCTTGCACCTTTTTCTAAGCCTAATATACCGTATAGATCTTTCATACATCACAAAAAAATAGCTTTTGTATGCTAGCATATACTATTTTTTTTGGCAATCTTTATTGTTGAGTGCTAAAAATTCTTTTGCCTCCTCCACATCTTTTTGAATTTGCTCCACTAGAGCTTCTGGAGAGCTGAATTTAATAATGCTTCGTAGCTTTTTGAGCAGTGAAAAATGAACAGGAATATTGAGTGGAATGGTTGAATTTTCATTAAGCAAAAATATTTCAATGGAAGGATTGGGTTCGTCAAATGTGGGTCTTGCACCAATGTGGATAAGACCAACCCGCTCTTTTTCTTCAATCATTACTCGGGCTACGAATACTCCTTCTTCCTCTGGCAGCGCATCGAGTGAAATATTTACCGTTGGAAATCCTAAAGTGGCTCCTCGTCCAAACCCTTTGATGTGTGTTCCAGAATACAAATTGTATTACAAAAATGGTATCTACGTCAGGAATCGAACCTGAATTTCTTCCTTAGGAGGGAAGTGTTCTATCCATTGAACTACGCGGACAAGGCTCATAAGAATAGTACAGATTTTTTTTAAAAAATTCAAATCTCAATTTGTAAATATATGATTTTTATAAAATCAAAAGACTTATCAAATTTTAGCAATGCTATTTGCTTTTCATTTTTTCAAAAAAGAGGAAGATATTGTAAGAGATATCATTTAACCCTTCTTTTTTATGAACATTACACTTCATCACAAAGGGATCGATTTACTCCCAGAGGAAAGCACTTATGCGCACGAAAAAGCACAAGCGGTTTTAGCTCGATGCAAGGTGTTTGCAAAAGAAGAAAGCATTCAGGTAAAAATTGAGATTGATAAAGAATCCGTAAAGGTTTCTGGAGAACAATTTGTATGCACTATTACAGTGTTTTTACCAAAGCATGATCCGATTCGAGTGCATTCAAATGATGGAGGTGTCTATTCATCGCTTCGGCATGCTTTTGATCTGATGGATAGAAAATTACATCAGGAGAAAGAAAGGAAAATAGCATTAAAAAAAGAAGAACAAGCATTGTAACGTTTTTTACGAGGAAAATATTTTTTCAATTCCTCCAAATTTATGTCGTGTTTCTTCGTATTCTCGGTTTCCATCAGCTCCCCACACAAGTCCTCCACCAGCTCTTCCCCATAGTTTTTTTCCTTGTTTTTCCAGTGTTCTAATGCCAATAGAGGCATCTGCAGAACCGTCGTATGAAAAATAACAGACTGATCCGCAATAGAACCCCCTTGCTTCCTTTTCTTCCCGTTTCAAAATTTCCATAGTTTCTTTTTTGGGTGCTCCAGTGATGGTTCCACCTGGAAACGTTGCTTCCAGTACATCAAAGGCATTTTTTTCGAAGGACAATACTCCCACTACATCGCTCACCAAGTGCATCACACTCGCATATTGTTCGATTCTTGCAAAGGATGGCACTTGAACACTTCCAAATTTTGCCACTTTCCCAAAATCATTTCGCAGTAAATCTACCAGCATTGAATGCTCCGCCAATTCTTTTTGGGACGTTTTCAATTCTTGTTCTAGCTGAAGATCTTCTTCTTTGGACTTTCCTCGTTTTCTGGTTCCTGCAATGGGCTGTGTGAGCATTTTTCCTCGACAATTCACGGAAAAAAGCCGTTCAGGAGAGCATGAAATCATCGCTCTTTCTTTTTCCTCCCAAAATGCCATCATCGAACCTGGATTTTTTTTGGTCGCCATGCAAAAAATATCCCAAGCAGAAGAGTCGCTTTTGGCTTCAAATTTTTGCGAAAGATTGATTTGAAAACTATTTCCCAGCTCGAGTTCTTTTTGGCAATTGGCAAAGTGTTTCAGGTAGATTTCTGGCTCCCAGACTGGAGAAAATTGTTTTGATAATAAAACCTGTTCATATTTTGGCTTCTTCCAAGAAACCCCTTCTAATTCACTAAAAAATAACATTGCTTCTGTCTCGTCTTCAAACCATCCCTGCAGAAAGCATTCTTGAGTGGCATGATCTTCTACCATCCAAGTGTCATATATGCCCACTACGCCATCACTACTTTGCTCATAGGGAATAATGCAGCCAATTCCTCCGCAAAATGGGATTTCAGAATTTTTTTTCGAAGAAAGATCTTTGTCTTGCTTTGCCTTTTTAAAAAGGCTTTTCATTTCCTGAATTTCCACTTTTCCCACTCGGTGCCACGTTGGCTGAAATAACACAAACGAAAATCGTCCACGCTCATTTGCCGAATGCAGCATGAGTGATTTTTCTGGACGAAGAGTGGTATAAAACTCCATTGCGCCACCACATTCTGATACTACGCGAGAAAAAAACTTTTTCATTGGAATCACAAAATACTTTTGTATAGTATAGGAGTACCATTTTTTCTTCCACTCTAAAAAATGATGAATGATCGGTTTTTGTTGATAGTTTCCTTTGGAGTTTCTATTTTTCTAGCGTGTATCAAGGCACTTATCTCCTTCTTCACGGGCTCTGTTGCTATGATAGCTAGCGCATTAGATAGCGTTATGGACGCCTTTTCCACTGCCATGAATATTGGGTTTCATAAAGTGTCTGAGCATTCTGCCGATCGAGAACATCCTTTTGGGCATGGAAAATTTGAAGCTATCGCCTCCACAATTCAAGGGCTATTTATTTTAGGATCTGGGTTGGTTGTTTTGTATTCTTCGCTGCTTTCGTTTTGGAATCCCAAAGAGCTTTTGCATGAAGGATGGGCTATCGCGGTGATGGTTGTGTCGATTTTTGTCCCTCTCTTACTTTCGTGGTTTCTCAAAAAAAACGCATCACTACATTCTCTTATTCTCTTTGCAGAGGGAGAGCATTTTTCCTCAGATGCCTTTTTAAATGCTTCGGTACTTATTGGTGTGGTTTCTTCACTTTTGTTTCAGACTTCTGTGGTTGATTCATTTGTTGGAATTATTGCCTCGGCGATTATTTTGTGGCGAGCCCTTTTGCTACTTCGCCTCAGTGGCTCTGTGCTGTTAGATGAAAAACTACCAGATAAAATCGAATCCCATATAATCGAAGTACTGAATACTCATTCTGGAATAGAAGGCTGGCATAATTTGCGAACTCGTCGTTCGGGAAGTGAATTTCAAGCAGATGTACATTTGGAATTTCGGCGTGATATTTTGTTGATGGATGCGCATGCAGTCGCCGATAATTTGGAAAAAAAACTTATGAAAATTTATCCAACGCTTCATCTTCTTACTCATTTTGATATTGTGGGAACAGATGTTCCAAGCTGTGCATTGCCTTTTTCTGGAAAGGTGTGTCAAAAATAACTCCCCACGTTATGGGTATTTTAAACCTGACGCCTGATAGTTTTTCGGATGGAGGATTTTTTGAGAGTCCCTCAAAGGCACTACTGCAAGCGAAAAAAATGATGGAAGAAGGAGCTGATTGCATTGATGTAGGAGGTGAAAGTACCGCTCCCAATGCGTCCAAAATTTCCGCTTCTGAAGAATGGAGCCGTATTGGTGATATTCTCAAAGTCTTGATGGCAGAAAAAATTCCGTGTTCTCTGGATTCTTATAAATCTGAAACTTGGGAAAGGTTTTTACAACTTGGCGGAACTTTTCTCAATGATGTTTCTGGAATGGGTGAAGAAAGTGAAAAAAAATGGAACCTGTTGCAGCAATTTCCCACGGCGAGAGTAGTTGTTATGTTTTCTCAAAATCATTTTTCTGAAATGTTGACGCCTGAGAATGTGGTATCTGCGATTCTTAGTTTTTTTACAAGCATCCTGAAAACCGCTGAAGAAAAGGGTATTGAGAAAACTCGAATTATTCTTGATCCGGGAATGGGAGGATTTCTTTCTTCTGATCCCAATGTTTCTTTTACGGTGATTAGAGGACTTTCCTCCCTTTGTGCATTTAAATGTGATATTTTGATTGGAACATCTCGAAAGAGTTTTTTACGAGTAGTTTCAGATCCCACCAATCCTGCAAATAGAGATTTGGCAAGTGTGATCACTTCGTTATCAGCGCTGGAAAATGGGGCAACGTGGGTGCGAGTGCATAATGTGCAGATGATGAGAGAAGGAATCTTCACGAATGAAAAGTTAAAAATATAAATAATCAACTATGCTTTCTTTGGTACTTCTTTTGTTAATTTTATTCCTGAATCTTTTTCTTCTTTGGGGGATTTTTGGTTTTTTTCGAGGGGCTGTTTCTGGTGCGCCGTTTGTGCCTTCTGGTAATGATATGGTGGAAATCATGATGCAATTGGCAGGGGATTTGAAGAATAAAAGAGTATATGATTTAGGCTGTGGAGATGGAAGAATTGTTTTTTCAGCAGCAAAAAAAGGAGCAATTGCTACCGGGGTGGAAATTTCTTTTCCTATTTTTTTGTTGGCACGATTGTTGCAACGGTTGAAAAAATCTGATGCACAGATTATTCATGCTTCATTATGGGATGTGGACTTGCGAAATGCCGATGTTGTCTTTCTTTATTTGCTTCCTGCAATGATGAAACGTTTTGAACAGGAAAAATATCCAACTCTCAAGAAAGGCTGTATCATCATTTCTCATGGGTTTTCTGTGGGAGAGATTATCCCCGATGAGGTGCTGCAGGTGGGAGTTGGGAAGAGGGCTTTGAAGATTGTGAAAAAAGATGCCTGTCTGTAAAACGAAATAAAAATCAAAAACTATCCAGAAATTTTTCTCCACTGTTCCAATTCTTCCCAAAACGTTGGATACGTCTTTTTGGTACAATCGGGATCTAAAATATTTACGCCTTCCACTCTTGCACCAAGCACTGCAAAGCACATGGCTACGCGATGGTCGTTGAAGCATTCAATATCAGCGCCGTGCAATGAGCAGGGATCTCCCCAGATTTCGATAAAATCTTCTCCTGTTTTTACCGTTGCTCCCATTTTTTGCAGATTGTGTTCGAGTGCCCAAAGCCGATCGCATTCTTTGTGTCTAAGGGTCGAAAGCCCTGTGATCTTGGAATATCCTTTTGCATAAGCGCACAATACAGCAGCTGTGAGTGCTACGTCGGGCATGTCTTCCATGTCTATTTCCCCAAGAGGAGAGAGATCTTGTGCTTGAGTCATAGGAACTATCACCCGTTCGAAAAACTTGGCATCTCCTTGCAATGAATTTTCTGGAATATTGGTGATGCTCACCTTTCCTCCAGTGATTGCACCAATGGCAAGAGGATAGGACGCAGATGAGGCATCTCCTTCGGTGAGAATGGTTTTGGGCGGAATGAAATGCTGAGCAGGAATGACAAATGTTTTATAGTAATCATGTTGCACTTTTATTCCAAATTGTTGAAGTATTCGTATGGTCATTTCCACGTATGGAACAGAAACTAACTCACCCTCTACATGAATAGTGAGTCCCATGACAGGAGCAATGTGAAAAAGAGCCGTGAAAAACTGGGAAGAAAGTTTTCCAGAAAGAGTGACAGTGTTGCTGATATATTTTTTTGGTGGAGTGATGCGAATAGGTGGAAATCCTGAATTTTCCAAATATTCCACTTGCGAGCCCAGTTGTTCTAATGCTAGGCAAAGGTCTTTAATTGGACGTTTTTTCATTCGTTCAATTCCCGTGAGAATCGTTTTCCCTTTTCTCATGGTGCACAGAGCTGCAAGGAATCTGATAGTGGTTCCTGAATTTCCACAAAACAGTTCATGGTCATTTGTATCTTCAAAAAAATTTCCTCGGCCCACAGTCCATTCGTTTTCATTCTCTCCTTTGGTGATAATGGCTCCCATTTTTTTCAGCGCATTGCGCATGATTTCTGCATCTTCGCTTTCCAAACTTCCCTGAATGGTTATCGGATTATCGCACAGAACCCCCAAAGGAAAGAGTCGATTAGTAATAGATTTTGACCCAGGAACGCTGATATTTGCAATAAGTGGGTGAGAAAAGGGCGCGATAATCATAAGAGAGAGTTAAGAGTTAAGCTTATATTTTTTAGACATACTATCATAGTGTTTTTGAAAAATCTTTTTGCAATTTTTCAAAAAACATGATGCAATAGAAAAATGTATGAATTTCGAACGGGAAGTGTATTCAGTTAATCCCTTCACTTCGGTGTTCTTCGGCACAGACGAGAGCTATCGCCAGTGCATCGGCAGCATCGTCTGGTGTTGGAATTTTGCTGAGTTGTAACCTCATTTTGATAATATTTTGTACTTGAAATTTTTGAGCTTTCCCGTGTCCGACAAGTCTACTTTTTACCTCTGTGGGCGCATATTCTTTCAATAGAATTCCTTTTTTGGCGATTAAATATTCCATCACCCCTCTCGCTTCTGCTACTCGAATGGCGTTATCCACGTTTTCTCCCCAAAAGAGTTTTTCCATTGCCACTATAGAAGGGGAATATTGCGTCAAAAGTTCAGAAAAATCTTCTGATATCTGACAAAGTCGTTGTCCAAAATCTAGACTGGCATCAGTTGTAATCACTCCATAATCGAACACGGTGAATGTATTATTTTCTTTTTTTAAAATTGCAAAGCCGATGGTGGCGTATCCTGGGTCGATACCGAGAAAAAACATAAATTAAATGAACAAGGATAGTTAAAAGTTAAAAACTAAAACTTAAGATAAATAATAAATAAATTCTTAATTTTCTTCGTTTTTGATGCTATCAAAAAAAACAGCACTTGGCACAGTACTGTTTTTCATTTTTTTCTGAAAGAAAGAAATTAGAATTGTCGAGGAGGTCGAGATCCAAAATCTCGTCGAGGTCGTTCTTCTTTTGGTCGAGCGACTGTCACTACGATATTTCGTTTTCCAACCTGTGCGCCATTCAATCCTCCATTTGCTACTTCTTCAGAAGCATTATCTGCATCTGCATCATTCGCCATGGTTACAAACCCAAACCCTTTTGATCGTTTTAGTTCGTCTTTGATGATGATCGCTTCTTCTACTTCTCCATATTTAGAGAAAAGATCCATAAGATCAGCTTCTGTGGTTGCCCAGTCGAGGCTTCCAATAAACAATTTTTTTGACATACGGTACCAATAAAAAATAAACAACACGCAACCCCTGCTGGATTGCGTCCCATGTGCCAAAAATGGAAAGCCAAACCACAAAAGAATTACTATCTCCACCCTATCAGAATTTGATATGCTGTGCAAGAGAGTTTCTTTTTTTATGTATGAAAAAGGTTTGGATCACAGCGTATGATGTTTTTTCGGCTACTATTTCTCAAAAAGCCCGAGTGGATGCTATTTTGGTTGGAGATTCTTTGGGGATGACAGTATACGGATTTGACTCTACTCAATCCGTGACACGAGAGATGATGCGACAGCATTTTGTTGCTGTGCAAAAAGCAGCGCCTGATATGCGAATTATTCTCGATATTCCTTTCCAGTGTGACACTGATCTAATTACGTTTTTGGAAACGCTCGAGTTTTTTGCAGAAGTAGGCGCAAAGGAGTTCAAATTAGAACTTTGTGAGGATAATGTTCATTGTTTATTGGAAGCCCGAAGTAGAGGGTTTGCAATGGTTGCACATTTGGGGTATTTGCCGCAGAGCGGAGAGAGTGCGCGTGTTGTGGGAAGAAATTCAGAAGAATCGAATAGGATTTTTTCACTTGCGAAAAAAGCAGATATATTAGGAGTTTCGTCTATTGTATTAGAGTGTGTGCCAGAAGATTTAGCGCAAAAAATATCCGAAAGCGTGCAAGCAGAAGTAATCGGCATTGGAGCTGGGAGGTTTGTAGATGGTCAGGTGTTGGTGTTTGATGATGTGGTGGGGAAAACAGATTCTGGCTTTACTCCGAAATTTTTACGCCGATTTGGGAATGCTCGAGAACACATTTTGAATGCAGTGATCGATTATTCAAAAGCGGTTCGAATGGAGGAGTTTCCGTTGAAAACTGAAGTGTATGAGTAAGTTTTTCAAAAAAATATGCGATACCTCAAAAAAAAGTTCTTTTCATGAGCATTGAAAAGGTGTGAATACCTTTAATTTTTACACCAAAAATGTATATTTATTTACAATCCTTTCATCTTCCAATGTCACCTTCGGTCCGTTTTCAAGTGCGTGTAAAAGTTTATCAATTAGCACTTTGGGATCTTTCTCAAAAAAAATTCTATCTCCTTTCTCTCGATTGCATTTTTCGATAATGTCTTCAATATGCTTTGCAATTCCATCAGTGGAAACCAAAACTCCCACATATCTTCCTTCGTCAAATGCAATGGTAAATTCATTGAGCGTTCCAATACCTCCTCCCAAGATAATCACCGCATCAGAAAATCGAATATTTAAAATATCTCGTTCCATTAACCCAGATCCAGTGTAGAGGATGATATCATAGGCATCAATAGGAGAGAAATATCGATCGATGTGCTCTCGTCGAGAAAAGGCAGGAGAAACTCCCATTACAAATCCTCCTGCTTTTTTGGCCGCAATTGCAGCATCATTAGGCAATCCAGGGCATGCTCCATTGATGAAAATATGTCCTTTTTCGGCAATGTATGTTCCCACTTCTCCTGCTAGCTTGCTGTTTTTTTTCTGCACAATGGAAGGACCTTGCGCGGATCCCATTACTCCAATCCGAAATTTATGAGAAAATGGAACCTTGAGATAATCTTCATGAAAAGTCATAAATGTAATAATAAAAAATTGTTCTTTGCAGTGTATCAAAAACAACAGGAAAAAGCAATGGTTTTTCCTGTTGTTTTGAAAGGAATATTTTTACAATTCTTCGGTTTTGTTTGCATCTATTGCAGAAGAAACGGTGCCTTCTGGGGTGGGAGTCGGAGAAGGTGCTGCGTTCTTCATCACTTTTTTTTCAATTTCTTCTCGTTTTTTACTCACTTCTTCTTTTATATCATCTGGTGCAATGCTTTCGATTTTTTGAATAATAGAAAGAGAATCTTCCGTGGAAGGTAAATTATTAAGCAGATTTTTGGCTTTTGTTTTTCTGGAAGATGGAAATGAAAACTGATTTACTTGCTCTACAAAACTCTTGCTTACCTTTTCTCGATATGCATCTTGCTGCTTAGCTTGATACTCTTTCCCCAATTCTTGAGCTGTTTTTTCTTCTTCATGAAGATTATTTACAGGGAATACTTGTGGCTCTGCGGAAGGAGTAGAGCTTATTTCAGGTGGTGATTTTGATGATAATTTGGGGTTTGAAGCTTGTTGAGATTTCGCCGAAATGACGGGAAGATATTTTGTAGAAGTTTCCTC
This sequence comes from uncultured Candidatus Peribacteria bacterium, assembly GCA_964532505.1. Classification (GTDB taxonomy): domain Bacteria; phylum Patescibacteriota; class Gracilibacteria; order CAIRYL01; family CAIRYL01; genus CAZHIF01. The sequence continues at coordinate 2,704 of CAZHIF010000004.1, read as the reverse complement.
TGAAGAAGGGCTTGGCTCTTCTTCTCTTGTATTTCGTGCAACAAGAATAAGATTGTTGAGCTGTGAAATCAAATATTCCACAGAATCAGGATCATTATTATTGGAAAGATATGAATGAATTTGAGAAGACAGGGAATTCATAATATATTCTTCTTTCATTTGTGCTGTGATGCGTTCTAAAAATTCTTTGGTGTAGGACTTATCTTTTTCAAGATTCTGATTTACAAAGTCTGTTTTTTCGGCGAGATATGATGGTTTTGGAGATATTTTATCGAAAGGAGAAAAGGTAAGAGATTCATTTTCTCGAATAACAATAGAATCGTCTACATTCAGCCCTTTAATAACAACAGTGGCACTATTTTCCCAAACCTGAAGTGCATTCACTCCGTTTTTATACTGCAAGAGAAAAGCTGTTCGAGAAGGAATAACGGTGAGATTATTGGTTTGTATTGATACTTGAGAATTTTCTGAAGAAAGGCTAAAGGTTTTCATCCACACCACTCCTTCTTCTAGCGATACAGAAATTCCTCCAGAGGAAACGAGAAAAGGGTGTGGTGAAAGCTCATCAAATACCAGTTTTGAATTGGAAGAGACTCGGATGATAGTGCCATTAAAAAATATAACTTCTGCATTTGAATTATCTCCTGTAATCACCGTATCACCATCTATAATATTTCCTCCATTATTTGCAATTTTGGTAGTGTTATTTCGGGTGATAGCAACCGTTCCTTCTATGTTTCGAATAATTGTTTCTTGGCTTGCCTGCGTTGGAGGTGAAAAATATGGCACTATTACTGGCAAGACGGTAAAGCTAGCCAGCGCTACCCCTCCTAGCATCATTCCCCATCTTACTGCCCCAAACGTGATGATTTCTTGAATGCGAGAGCCAAAAGACTTCCAGACAGAAGGTTTTGCAGGAAGTTTTCGCTGAATGCTGAGTTTTTGTCTTGGCTCTGGAATAACAATGTTTTCTGCTACTTTTTCAAATATTGTAAATTCTTTTTCGAGGGTTTGCTCTAAGATATCTGCCTTAAGTTTTTCTCGAAACTCAGCAGTGGGCTTAACAGAATCCCGAAGAGTATTCCAAAAAGAATTCAAAGAAAAAAAATAAAGAGTATAAAACTTTTCTTTCAGGTGTGATACTTTATCAAACTATATAACGAAAAAATACGTTATTTGTTTCACAAAAAATCATCCTCAAGAGTATTAAGAAGAGGTTTGAGGGCTTTTATCCCCCTTGATTGCAAGATTCTCACTGCTGTTTCGCTTTTTCCCATAATGCTTGCAATTTCTTTATTCTCTAAATCAGAAAAATATTTGAGGATTAAACTCTCTGCTTGGGTTTCTGGAATGAGAGAAAGTGCTTTTTGCAATTCTTTCCTGAGATAAAAATTCTCTACTTCCTTTCGAGAAGTTTCTGCTCGTTCATCGATCACATATATTTCTTCGTTGAGCTCTTCTGTGTTTTTTTGAGACCGAAAAAAATCAATAATCTTATTTTGCGCAATTCTAAAAAGCCATGCAGAGAAGGGGACATTTTCGGATTTTTTATATGACTTCAAATTTTTCCAGAGACTCAAGAAAACTTCGCTCGTAATATCTTCTGCGATTTCTTGAGAAGGAAGGCGAAATACACAAAATCTATAAACAGGAGTAAGGAATTCTTCGTAGAGGAGAGAAAAAGCGTCAGAATCTCCATTTTGAGATTTTATTATAAGTTCGTCGATGTAGTCTATAACTGGTTTCATGAATAATCTATAAGTAATTGTTTACAATTTATCAGGTTTTTCTGAAAAAAATCATTGTTTTTTTTTAATATCTGTGATACAATGCTATGAAAAGCCAAAAACACAAGAAAAAGGTTTTTTCACATTTGCTTATTTTTTTATCAAAATCAAATATGAATACCAAGCAAAGTATTCTGGTTGGAGCTCTTTCTTTGGGAGTTGTTGCCACTGGTGCAACAGTCTTTCATTTTGCCAATCCTGAAAGTTTTTCAGTAGAGCAGGATCCCCTTTCTGTATTATTAGAAGGAGCAGAAGTTGGCTCTGCTAGTCAATTAAAAGGAGATTTCTTTGCGAATGGTCAAGATCTTGATAGGAATCTTATTGCTGCGTATACAGGGCCAACTCCTGCAAAAGTAGCAGCTTGTATGCCATCGGCACCAAAAACTTTAAAAGCAGGAACGGTGTATGGGAAAGTTGATCAGGCTGGGTTTCAGTCTATGATGGATCAAAAAGCAGCAGGTTCACTTACTAATGCAAAAATTCGAACTGAAATCGATCCAGTATTTGGACATGCTATGAAAAATAATCAAATTAACTGGGATTGGGATGGAGTAAATTACAAATATGAATTTTATGTAACTCCTGGTTCTGAAAGCTTTTGGTGGTGTTATTTCAAAGAAGTAGAGGATGCTTATACGATTCGATTTTTTAGTCAATTTTTTGATGAAGCAAATACCTATTATGCACATGTTATTCTGCCATCAAATGGAAAAGTAATTTCAGGTTCTGCACTTGCAGGTTCAACAGTAACAGCAACTACTCCTTCTGGGGCAACTTGCACCACTACTGCAACTGCTTCGAATACTTGGTCTTGTAATTTTACTCCAGAAGCTAGTGATGGGGAGACGGTAAATACGACTATTACGGTAAATGGAGTAGTATTTACTCAATCATATCCAAATATGATTGTGAACGGA
>CAZHIF010000003.1:0-98678 GCA_964532505.1 uncultured Candidatus Peribacteria bacterium | reverse complement strand
TTCAATAGATGATGCAATCTCCCTAAGGTACATATAAAAAAACAAAAATCACTGCTCAATTTTATATAATTTTTATAAAAACAACAATTGATTTTATGAAGAAAATGCAGAAAGAAATTATTTATAGCTCTAAATACGGTGAAAATCGTTTTACAGTTCCTCTGCTGAAAATCCATCACTTGATGATTGATTTTCCACTTTCCGTCACCATTCTTCCCTGAGGCGTTCTTTGTAAAAATCCACACTGCAAAAGATATGGTTCGATAATTTCTTCAATTGTTTCACGTTCTTCGGAAGTAGCAGCACACAAAGTAGAAAGCCCCACAGGCCCACCCGAAAACTTTTCACAAATAAGTCGCAAAAAGGCTCGATCATGTTCATCAAGTCCTGCTTCATCAATCCCTAATGATGTAAACCCATCATCACACACCAGCGTATCAATCAACTGTTTTCCATGCGCATGGGCGAAATCTCGAAGCTGCCGAACAATTCGATTGGCGATTCGAGGAGTGGAACGAGACGCAGCCGAAACCAATTCGCAGGCTTCGGAGACAATAGAAGCCGAAAGGATTTTTGCCGTTCGGTATACTATTTTTTTCATTTCATCAGGTGTGTAGAACTGAAATTTTGCAATGTTTCCAAACCGATCTCGAAGAGGGCTAGAAATGCTCCCGAGCTTTGTGGTAGCACCAATGAGGGTGAACGGAGATAATGGAATACGCATCGACTTGGCACCAGCACCTTTTCCCACCACTAAATCCAATGCAAAATCTTCCATTGCACTATAGAGCATTTCTTCTAATGGTTTTTTGAGACGATGGATTTCATCAATAAATAAAATATCATTTGGCTCAAGCGACGTAAGCAGTGCGGCAATATCTCCACTTTTTTCCAGAGCAGGACCAGAAGTGATACGCAGCACTCCTCCCATTTCTTTAGCAATAATACCTGAAAGAGTGGTTTTTCCAAGCCCCGGAGGCCCCGAAAGAAGCATATGCCCTAAAGGTTCTTTTCGACTCTTGGCAGCAGCGATAAAAATAGAAAGATTTTTTTTAATCGGTTCTTGCCCAATAAATTCAGAAAAACTTTCAGGCCGAAGCCCTTCCTCAAATATTTTTTCTGAAATATTTTGAGTGATTTCTTTTTTTTGAGGAGACGATGATGACGAGCTGGAAATAATGGGCATAAAAAAGAGTTGAATATTTACAAATGCTATATCTAGTCCGCCTTTTTGGTTTAGTTCCGAATACTCGGACGGATTCTAAATCCCTAACTTAAAAATTATTGTATTGCAGAGTCAAGTTTACATTTTAGAAAGATAGGAGATTTGGAGCGAAGGCGAGAATTTTGAGTTTTTGGCGATGGGTTAAAGCGTGTATACCAAAACCTCTGTGGCGTTTTTGACAATTGTAATAAATAACCATTAAAAACTATTTCTTGATTCTTTTTCATACGCTTTTACAAATAAATCTCCCTTGGCTTAGCCCCTCGGCTTGGTCCAATATATCCGGCCTCTTCCATTTCATCAAGAAGCCTAGCAGCCCGAGCATACCCAACCGAAAGACGGCGCTGGAGAAGCGAAGCAGAAGCTTTTCCTGTAGAGCGAATCACTTCTAGTGCTTCCTGCAACATATCATCAGATCCTTCTCCGCCCCCCATTCCCTTCATTCCAGGAACCGTCATTTCACCTGCTACATCATCTAATGAAATATAATCTTCAAAAAACGCATCGTCTGACATATTGAGCTTCAGATGATTCACCACTTTCTCTATTTCATCCCCAGAAATATAAATTCCTTGAATCCGTTTTGGCTTAGAAAGGCGAGGATTGAGAAACAGCATATCGCCTTTCCCCAGCAAATCTTCTGCGCCAATGCAATCGAGAACGGTGCGTGAATCAACCGCACTGGTGACGGTAAATGCAATTCGTGTAGGGATATTCGCTTTAATAAGCCCAGTAATCACGTCGACGGAAGGTCTTTGTGTAGCGATAATGAGATGCATTCCAACAGCTCTCGCCATTTGTGCAATGCGACAGATCATTCCTTCTGTCTCCTTTTTATGCTCTCGCATCATCAAATCAGCCAGCTCATCGATGACGATAACGATTTTTGGCAAGTGTTTCCATTGTTTTTCGTCATCGGGTTTTTGTGTTTTTTGTTTTTTCTCGATAAACGCATTGTATTCTGAAATATTCCGCGCTCCAATTTTGGAAAATTCATCAAGTCGTCTCATCATTTCAGATACACACCAGCGGAGTGCCGAAAGCGCTTTGGAAGCCTCAGTAATCACAGGTGTGAGTAGATGAGGAATCCCTTCATACGGCATCAGCTCAACTCGTTTTGGATCCACCATAATAACCCGCAAATCAGCGGGAGAATTTTCAAACAGCATTGAAATAAGAAACGCATTCATCCCCACCGATTTTCCAGATCCCGTGGATCCTGCAATCAGCAAATGTGGCATATCATCAAGGCTTTCCACAATAGGATTTCCAGAAACATCTTTCCCAATGCACAACCGAAGGCTTCCTGAAGTTTTTTCAAATGCTGTACTCTGCAAGATTTCTCGCATGTAGACGGAACTTCGCTTGAGGTTTGGAATTTCTATTCCTACTAAATTTTTCCCAGGAATCGGCGCTTCAATCCGCACACTTTCGGCAGAAAGCGCGAGGGCTAACTCATTTTTAAGTCCTGTGATGCGCGAGAGCTTCACGCTTTCTTCTGGTTCCAATGCAAATTGCGTAACTGTTGGACCCACCACGGCAGAATTCATTGTGGTTCCCACCTGAAAATATCCCAGTTTTTCCACAATTTTTGCCCCCATTTCGTGCAGCTCTTTGTCGGGAATGTGTACAGCAGAAGATCCTTTTGCGAGGAGATCGACCGAAGGCTTTTGCCAAGCAGAAAAATCCTGATCTTCTGGACGAATATGCTTTTCTTCTTTTGGATCCTTCACCTTTTCTGGTTTTTCATTTACTCCCCGTTTGATTTCAAAAACCTGATTGGAAAGGGTTTTGGGAATGGAAGATTCTTCTGAGTCTGTTTTTTTATTCTTAGTGATAGAAGAAGATTTCACAATTTTGGGAATCTTGATGGAGGCAGTAGGAATAGATCCCACAATAGCTTTCGTGCCCTCTGCTACGCCAAAAATCAATTGAAATAAAGAAAGGCGAAAACTCAGCAAAACACCAATAATCATCAATGCAAAAAGTAAAACAAGAGTTCCCGTGTCGCCCAACATAATGCGCGGAAGCAAGCTAAATGCCACGCCAAACATCCCCCCTCCTTCCGTCGAAGGGCTATCCGCAAGAGACTTGGGAACCTGCATGGTGTGCAAAATTCCTTGAAAACTAAAAAACAAAAGAAACACCCCAAAAAACGACCATGAAGCAATTTTCCATCGATAAGACGCAATCATCATTCCACCGATGACAAGAAGTACAAACGGAAAAAACCAAATCCCAATCCCAAAAAGCTTAAGGAAAAACAGATTACTATATTGACCCATTTCTCCCAAATTATCAGAAAGCCCTAGAAAAATAAGCGTTCCGAGGAGGATAAGCATAATCCCAATAATTTCTTTTCCGAAGGATGAAGATTTGCGAGCCATGAGAAAAGTGGAGAAAAACCATTTTCACTATAGCAAATTTTTCTTCTAACTACTAAATTTTTACCTCAAATCCAAAACACCAAAAAACCTGCGGGGCTATTTTTTTTACTCCCCCAATACGCAAATATTCTGCTCTCGCAATTCTTTTTCGGGCATTGGCGCAGGACTGCGAAGCATTAAATCTCGTGCGTTTTGGTCTTTTGGAAACGCAATTACTTCTCGAATCGTTGGTTCATCTGCGAATAACATAACAAGCCTATCAACCCCCAATGCACAACCTCCGTGTGGAGGGCAACCGTAGGAAAACGCTTTTATAAGATGTCCAAATTTCATTTCTGTTTCCTCTGGAGTAAGTCCTAAAATAGCAAACATTTTTGCTTGCAATTCTGGGGAATGAATACGAATAGACCCTCCTCCTAGTTCTACACCGTTCATCACCACATCATAGGCATACGCTCGCACTTTTTCGGGCGTTGTATCAAGCAAATGCATATCTTGTTCTTGCGGACGGGTAAACGGATGGTGCGCAGCCGAAAGAGCACCATCTTTTTCTTCAAACATTGGGAAATCCACCACCCATGCAAATGCAAATTCATTGAGATTTTTCAAGCCAAAACGGCTTCCCAAATCAGACCGAACGGCTCCCAGCGGTTCCACGGCTTTAATAAATTTTCCTGCTCCAAAAAACACCAAATCACCATCTTCGCTCTGCGTTTTTTCTTTCACACTCGCCAAAAATTCGGGCGTTCCGTTTTTTGCCACAGGACCCGAATCCTCCCCAATCCGAAGCCAAGCAAGCCCACCAGCTCCGTGTTGTTGGGCAAGTCGGGTCAAATCTTCAATATCTTTTCTTGAAAGTTCTCCCAATTTTTTAGGCACTTTGAGTGCAAAAAGATGCTCTGATTTTTCAAAAATAGAAAACCCTGAAGTTTTAGAATCAATACTTAAATCCACAAATTCCATTCCAAACCGCAAATCAGGCTTATCCGAACCATATTTTTCCATGGCTTCTTGCCAAGTAATGCGTTGAAATTTTCCGTCTACCAAATATTTTTTCCATTCTTTTTGCGGAGCACATTTTTCCGTCAGTTCATGAAGCATGGTTTCCACATGATTCATAATGTCACTTGGCTCAATAAAACTCATTTCCAAATCAAGCTGTGTAAATTCTGGCTGCCGGTCTCCGCGTAAATCTTCATCTCGAAAGCAGCGTGCGATTTGATAGTATCGGTCAAGCCCTCCAACCATACACAGCTGCTTGAGCTGTTGCGGACTTTGCGGAAGCACATAAAAACTTCCAGCATGAAGACGTGATGGAACTAAATATTCACGACTTCCTTCGGGCGTTCCCTTTACCATAATGGGAGTTTCAATTTCCAAAAAATCTTGAGCATGAAAATATCCTCGAATCACATGAAGCATATCATTTCGCAGTTTCATATTTTTTTGCATTTTTGCTCGTCGCAAGTCTAAATATCGGTATTCTAACCGTAAATCTTCTCGCACATCGTGGTCTGAATCGATTTCAAAAGGAGGAGTTTTTGCTTCATTTAAAATTTCTAAATTTTCCACCAAAACCTCAATTTGCCCTGTTTCCATTTTTGGATTTTCAAGTCCTTCACCTCGCGGTCGAACTAATCCAGAAACTTGCAAAACCCACTCACTCCGAATATATTCAGCTTTTTTGTGAGCTTCTGGACTTGCTTCGGGATCAAAAACGAGTTGTGTAATCCCATATCGATCTCGAAGATCGATGAAAATAATTCCGCCGTGATCTCGGCGATGAAAAACCCAGCCGCACAGCGTTGTTTTTTCTGAAGCGTTTGCAAGGCGGAGTTGTCCGCAGGTGTTGGTTCTAAGCATAAAAAATTTTAAATTTACGATTGTTTGCAATGTAAAATAGACATGCTACTTTCATGATAAGCAAAAAATTCTAGTACAGCATACCAAATAACAACCGAAGAAAAAATTACTTTGCAAAAAAACATTGACTTTTTTTTTCTTCATTCTATAGTTTGTGCGTTTTTTCAACGAAATTATTATAAATGAAATATGCCCTCAACATCCTAATACAACCATTGAACGAAACGAAGAAGGGAATATTGGGCTTTGCTCATCCGCGGTTCTCGATGCAAGAAAAGGATTGCTAACGTGCCTCAACAATGAAGGATCTTGCTCTTTTTTTACCATTCCTTCCGAAGAAGTTATTTATAAAGTGCCATCTATACAATCTCATTAAAGAGTGTAAATAAATCCAATATTTCGCTGAATGTCTCCACGGCGATGACTCCAAAACTGCTTATTACACTTGGTGCAGCATGAAGGCATTTCAATATTTTTCAATAAAATCCCATTTTGAAGCAGCTCGTGCTTTGCAATTTCCCACAGATCCACAAAATATTTTCCGTTTTTTTCGGTGACAGACTGATGAAAAAAAGGGGGAGTTTCGGTGTAAGGATCAGAAAATTCACTGCAACACGGCCCCAATGATGGAGAAAGCGCTACGCGGATATATTCTGGATTAGAAAAACGGGAAAGGTATTGAGAAAAAATTTTCTGAGAAAGCCCTCGCCAGCCCGCATGCACTGCAGCTATTTCTTTCGTTTTGGTATGATAAAAAAATGCACCAATGCAGTCTGCAAGCAAAACAGCGCACCCTTGAAAAGATTTCGATGTATACATTCCATCTGCCTCCGAAACTCCATCTTGAATAGAATCAAACGAAACAACGCTATTTCCATGCACTTGATGAATCTTTTTCCATTGTTTTGATGGGAAAATAAGCTGGATAGCATCTTTTTTTCCATCAAAAGGCTTGCCCAAAACCCCTGCCATAATATCTGGAATATCTGAAAAAACTCTAAAAATCATAAAAAAATGAATATTTTTTTAAAAAACCCCACAGCCCATGCTATGATGAAAAATGTTTTTACACAAGCGTTCCATGCTGGCAAAAATTCATGCAATGACGATGATTGGACTCGAAAGCATTCGGGTGGAAGTGGAGGTGGATATCAACAAAGGACTTCCAAAGTTTCACATCGTGGGACTGGCCGACACCGCCGTGCAAGAATCAAAACAGCGGGTATTCAGCGCCATTCGGCATTCAGGAATGCAATTCCCGCAAACAAAAATCACCGTCAACCTCGCGCCTGCTGATATTAAAAAAGCAGGACCACTCTTTGACCTTCCTATCTCTGTAGGTATTTTGCTCGCTAGCGAACAGCTCGATTTTTCTGATGACTTACAAAAATCATTATTCTTGGGAGAAGTGGCACTAGATGGACGATTGAGGCATGTTTCCGGTGTGTTGCCCATTGTATCGGCAGCTCGAAAAATGGGGTTTACACAAGTATTTTTACCAAAAGAAAACGCTGCCGAAGCTTCGCTGGTGGAAGAAATTTCGGTATTTGGAGCCAATACACTCGCAGAAGTTATTGCGCATCTCAATGGACATGCTCCGATTTCGCCCGAAACAAGCCCAAGCGAAGAAGTGCTTTTTTCTAAAAAATCAGCTCCCCTGCTCGATTTTTCTGCCATTGTGGGGCAAGAACAATCCAAGCGAGCACTCGAAATCGCCGCAGCAGGAAGTCATAATATTTTGATGAACGGATCTCCAGGGTCTGGAAAAACACTAATGGCAAAAGCATTTCCTTCGATCCTCCCTCGGCTTACCCGAGAAGAAGCCTTCGCTGTAACGGAAATCTATTCGGCAGCAGGGCTTTTGCCGCCCAATACAGCACTGATGACCACTCGACCATTTCGAACCATTCACCACACTGCCTCGAGCATTTCGTTGGTAGGAGGAGGGCGAAACCCATCTCCTGGAGAAATTTCTTTAGCGCATAATGGAGTGTTGTTTTTAGACGAAGTGGCAGAATTTCCACCTCAAGTACTGGAAGTTCTTCGTCAGCCATTGGAAGATCGAAAAATCACCGTTTCTCGGGTGTCTGGCTCTGGAAGCTTTCCAGCTCATTTCACACTTGTGGCCGCAATGAACCCATGTCCGTGCGGATACTATCGTGTACCAAATGCGGATAAACAGTGTACTTGTCCACCGCAAATGGTACAAAAATATCAGAAAAAACTTTCAGGACCGTTTTTAGATCGGATTGATTTGTATGTGGATGTATCACCTGTGAAGGTGGAAGCCTTGCAAAAAACACATCAAGCAGAAAGTTCAGAAACCATTGCCATTCGAGTTCAACGGGCAAGAGATATTCAAACCAAGCGATTTGAAACTCTTAAGATTCATTCTAATGCCGAAATGAGCCCCGATCACCTCACAAAATTTTGCCCGCTCCCAGAAAATGCTAAAGCAATGCTTTCGGCAGCAGTAAAACAATTTTCTCTCTCGGCTCGGTCGTATCATCGCGTAATTAAAGTAGCAAGAACAATTGCAGACTTGGAAGAAAAAGAAAACATCGAACTCCCGCATATAGCCGAAGCGCTGCAGTATCGGATGAAAGTGAGTGAGTGAGTGAAAATGAATATTTTACCCATTACCTTCTCCTCTCATTTTTTCATACACGAGTAAATCCCTATACTCCCCATCTTTCAACTGATGGCTTTTGAAAAGTCCAACTTTTTGAAATCCTACTTTTTCATACACCCTTCGTGCCGAAAGATTTTCTGGAAATACATCAAGCTGAAGTTTGTGCACCTGAGGAAAATACTCAAACGCTATCTCACACATTTTTTGGGTAATGAACGTTCCCAATCCTTTTCCCCAATGTGATTTGTGGAGCACGAGCCCAAATGTGGCGATATGGGGATATTCCTCTGAAAAACAAAAAGACGTATTGGCAAACACCTGCTTGGTTTTCGGATCAATCGCCGAAAGAGTTATCGAGTGCAAATCTTTCGCATCGTTTTGCAAAAATTTAAGCTCTTCTTCTCTTGTAATTCCTGTGCTTATTCGTAGAAATTGAGTGACCTCTGGATCAGAAAACTCTTTGGTCCACATTTCAGCATCTTCCGGTCTGGGAAGGCGAAACCAAAAATGTCGATATTTCGTAACTTTTTCTCGAGAAAATACTTTTGTTTTGAGAAAGAGCACCTGTTTTTCCAGCTCACTCAACCCTTGCAGATTATTAAGCTTCCACGCTTCAATATCGGCATGATTTCCAGAAAGCAATACTTTTGGAACTCGAATACTATTCCACACCTCTGGGCGAGTGTATTGAGGATATTCTCCTTTCCCAAAAAATTGATCAGAAAAGCTTTCTTCTTGATGAGAGCGCTCTTTTCCAATCGCATCAGGAAGCAATCGAACTATCGCATCCAACGCATACAGCGCAGGAATTTCACCTCCTGTAAGCACCGCAGACCCCACTGCATAGGTTTCATCAACCATAGTCTCAAGAACTCGCTGATCAATCCCTTCATAATGCCCACAGAGAAAAATTTTATCTTTTCCATTTTCGGCTTTTTCTTTTGCCACTTGCTGAGTGAATGGCTTTCCAGTAGGTGCAAAAAAAATCACTTCACTTTCTGAATATTGTCGCTTTGCGTATGTAATAGCCTGAGCCACTGGTTCTGCCTGCATCAGCATGCCATGCATTCCCCCATACGGCACATCATCAACGGTTTTGTGCTTATTCTGGGCAAAATCACGAATCTGAATAGCCTCCCAAGAAAATACGTTTTTCTCCTGTGCTTTTTTCAAAATACTTTCCGAGAGCGGCGCTGTGAAAAAATGAGGAAACAGGGTAAGGATAGAAAAGTGCATACATATAAAAAAAACACTACTTTCAGTATATTGAATAAAAAATAGAATTGACACAGCATGTCTTGTTTTTTTATTATTGCAACAATGTTGCATTATGTAAAAAAATGAAAAATAAAGAACTTATAGAAATTATTCAAGCGAATAATGGACGAATAACTCCGCTCAAAAAAGCCATTGCCGAAATGTTTACAAATCATTCTTGCGTTTTCAGCCTTGCAGAACTCAATCAATTTTTGGAAAGCAAAAATATCAAGGCAAACCGATCAAGCGTGTTTCGAGAATTACAATTTTTTTGCACTATTCCTAGGATTAGTAAAAATACAATCTTAGGAACAGATTATTACGAATTGCAACACGAACATCATCATCACGCTTTTTGTACCAAGTGCCATATTATCACCCCTATTTTCTCGCCATTATGCCAACATGAAAACATTCCACATTTCACGACATCATACCACCAAGTCACATGGTATGGAGTGTGCCAAAATTGCTCTTCTTAATTTTTAATTATCTGTATGCTTTCTTTTCTTCGATCATTTCGGTATGTATTAGAGGTTATTTCTCTTCCTTTCTTTGTGGCATTAGTAGTGCACATGGCAGGGCATGGAATCATGACGTTTTTTGAAGGACATCATGAACATGGGATAGAAGAATCATTTTTGAGCATGGAAACGGTACTTGGAATTGGTGCCGCTATTATTTTTATTGCGATTTGGCAACTTCCTATAATGAGAAAATGGGTGCCCTGCACACACGAACACTGCCACACCGAAGCAAAAATATCACACATTGCTGCGATTAGCGCACTTTGTTTCCATTTTTTCCCAGAAGCGGAAGTGCGCGCACAGCTTCTTTCCAACTTTTCGTGGAATGATTTTTTATCCATTGCAGGAATTATAGGATTTGGAGCACATTTCTTGGTAGATCTCATCGTTGCTATCATTCTTTCTTTATACTTTCAGACTCCAGCAAAACAATTAATAAGCTTTATATGTATTTCGGCAGTATGGTTTTTGGCGCTTTTCTCTAGCGATCATATTTTGCATGCTATTCCAGAAAGTGCTGAAGGAGTGGTGCTTCTCTTTTCTGCATTGGTAATGGCGATGTTCATCCACATGCCTCACAAAGTGGTACACTGTGAAAAATGTGAGCATTAAAAAACTAAAAAAGCCATTGCTCAAAAGAAGGGCAATGGCAACACATCTTTTTTAAAAGATGCAAACAACTATCCAAAAGCATGATACTCCCTACCACCCCCTCGTTTCATATTTTTCAACAATCTGCGCCGAAGCAATACTTTCCATGCACAACCCCAATCCTTCAGAAACTCTGGCAATGGTATCTGGATCATCAAAATGAGTAACTGCTTCTACAATAGCTCTTGCTCGTTTTTCTGGATTTTGTGATTTAAAAATTCCAGACCCCACAAACACCCCTTCTGTTCCAAGCTGCATCAGCATCGCCGCATCAGCAGGTGTGGCAATTCCTCCCGCTGCAAAATTCACCACAGGAAGTTTTTGGTTTTCTGCCACATATTCCACCAAATCAAGAGGGGCTCCTAAATCTTTTGCGGCCTTTACCAATTCTGCAGTGTTTTTTCCTACTAGCTCTCGAATCTGCGAATCAATTTTTCGAAAATGAGTGACAGCATTCACCACATCTCCTGTGCCTGCTTCTCCTTTTGTTCGGATAAATGCAGCTCCTTCTGCAATTCGCCGAAGTGCTTCTCCAAGATTGGTTGCTCCACACACAAATGGAACCGCAAATTGCCATTTGTCAATATGAAATTCGTTATCAGCAGGGGTAAGCACTTCGCTTTCGTCTACATAATCAACTCCAAGGGATTCCAATACCTGCGCCTCTACAAAATGACCAATCCGAGCTTTTGCCATCACAGGAATCGTTACAGCAGCAATGATTTCTTTAATCATTTGAGGATCAGAAGCCCTTGCCACACCTCCATCTCGACGGATATCAGAAGGAACACGCTCCAGCGCCATCACTGCCACAGCTCCAGCAGCTTCGGCAATGCGAGCTTCTTCGGCATTCACCACGTCCATAATTACTCCTCCTTTGAGCATCTTTGCCATTCCGGCTTTCACTTCATAGTCTGCAATAATCGGCATAAATAATAATAAATGATAAATAACAATAAGTAGTAGATTCTAAAATTATAAATTACAAAAACATCATTCTTTTACCTATTAACAAACGCACTAGCAGAAAGAGATTGTGCTTTCTTTATGTTGCGCAGTGTTTCAAGTTGTAAGCGCTACAATGGTCATAATAAATAACAATTTAAAATACTCGCAATTCATAATTTCCCCCTACTTCGCTTCAATTCTCGAAAATCCACAGAATGGAACAAGTACCTCTGGAATATCCACACTTCCATCTTCATTCTGAAAGTTTTCCAGAATTGCGATTAGCGGACGCGAAGAAACCGCAGTTCCATTGAGCGCGCAAGCGTATTCCAAGGTTCCATCTTCTTTTCGATATCGAATATTGAGCCTTCTGGTTTGGTAATCATCACAAATCGAAGTAGATGTCATTTCTCGATACTTCCCCTGCCCTGGTAGCCACGCCTCCAAATCATATTTTTTCGAAGCACTTCCTCCCAAATCTCCCGTGCAAATGTTGACCACTTGGTATGGGATTTTTAATTTTTTAAGCAATTCTTCTTCTATTTCTCGAATTTCTTCATGGATTTTCACGGCATCTTCCGGCTTACAGAAAATAACCATCTCCACTTTTTCAAACTGATGTACTCGAAGAATTCCTTTCATATCCTTTCCATAGCTTCCTGCTTCTCGCCGAAAACAAGGCGAATAGGCACAATATTTCAACGGACCATTGGAAAGATCGATAATCTGGTCGGCATGAATACTCACCATTGGTACCTCACTCGTTCCGATGAGATATAGATCATCTTCCCCCGGATTGATCACATAGTTTTCGTCTTTGGCAAGATACCCTGTTCCATAAATCGCTTCTTTTCTGGTCATAAAAGGAGGAATAGTAGGAGAAAATCCCTTTGCAGCAATTTCTCTCAGCGCCCACAACATCAGCGCTTGTTGCAAAAGTGCTAATTCATTTTTAAGATAGTAAAATCGACTTCCAGAAACCTTTGCCGCTTGCTCCATATCGAGCAGATTGAGAGCTTCTGCCAATTCCCAGTGTTCTTTGGGCGTGAATAAAAAATGAGGCTTTTCCCCTTCTGTTTTCAACACTGTATTCTCCGAATCATCTTTTCCATCAATCACTTCGTCTCGTGGAGGATTGGGAAGCGTTTCAAGAATCGCCACTACCGATTGCCACAGCTCATCAGTTTTTGCCTGCGCTTCTTTTTGTTCGGCTGAAATGATTTTCATTTCCGCTAATAAGCTTTCTTTTTCGACACCCGAAACCGAAGCAATCTTCGCAGAAGCTGCATTTTGTGATGCTTTGAGACTTTCAGATTTTTGCGTCATTTCTCGCCACGCAGCATCTGCCGCCAAAAGATTGGGAATCGTTTCTGATGAAACTCCTTTTCGCGCGAGTCGTGCCACAAACGCTTCAGGATTTTGTCGAATCGCTTTAAGATCTAGCATAGAAAGAATGTAAAAAAATAGAAAAAGGTATTTTTTAGAACTTTTTTTTGTAATGAGAAATTTATCCAATTAGCTTTTTCAAAAGATCATTTACCATTTGAGGGTTTGCCTTTCCTGCGGATTTTTTCATCACCTGCCCCACCAAACTTCCAAATGCGCGGTCTTTTCCTGCTCGAATATCATCCACCACACTAGCATTGGCAGCAAGCACCTCCGCACATATCGCTTCAATTGCTGACGAATCAGAAATTTGCCCAAGGCCTTTTTGGTCAACAATCGTTTTGGGATCGTTCTTGGTCTCAATCATTTCTACAAAAATATCCTTTGCGATTTTATTGGAAATAACTCCGCTTTCTACAAGCTGAATAAGAGCAGCAATGTTTTCGATATCTTTTTCAGATGGCAAAAAATCTTCATGCTCATTCCTGAACTTCTGCAGATCTCCTAACACCCAATTAGCTGATTTTTTATAATCTCCTACTTTTTGTGCGACTTCTTCCAGCACGGTTTTGTTCGTCTCATCGTTTACAATAATTTCTGCTTCCACAAAAGTGAGTCCAGAAGCCATATATCGCTGAATGGTAGTGGCAGGCAATTCTGGAATTTCTAATTGCAAAGCATCAATTTCGGCTTGCGAAATGGTGAGCGGTGGCAAATCGGGCTCTGGAAAGTATCGATAGTCCATTGCTTCCTCCTTGCTCCGTTGAGAAAAAGTCTTATTTTTATCAGCATCATACCCCCGAGTTTCTTGCACAATTTCGGTTTGCCTTCCTGTTTCATATAGATGAATTTGTCGATCGATTTCAAAATACAAGGCTTTTTCGATAAACCGAAATGAATTCATGTTTTTCAGCTCCACCTTCGTTCCAAATTTTTCTTGCCCTCGAGGACGAACCGAAACGTTCACATCACACCTCATCATCCCTTTTTCCATATCGGCATCAGAAATATCCAAAAGCCGCAAAATTCTTTGCAATTCTTTAAGAAATGCCGACACTTCTTCAGGACTTCTAAAATCTGCTTCTGTTACCATTTCGGCAAGCGGAGAACCCGCACGGTTCCAATCGACAAGTGAAGAATCTCCCACGTGTGTGAGCTTCCCTGCATCATTTTCCAAGTGAAGCCGATTGATACGAATATGCTTTTCTTCACCATTTACGATAATTTTGAGATCTCCTTTTTCTGCCACAGGTTCATCATATTGAGAGATTTGAAACCCAGCGGGAAGATCAGGATAGAAATAGCTTTTTCTATCAAACTTTGAATGGCTTCGAAGGGAGCACCCAAGTGCCAACCCCATCTTTCTCCCCAAATATACTGCTTGATTATTGACAACAGGAAGAGATCCAGGGAACCCCATACACACAGGGCAAGTGTGCTCATTCGGCTCTGCTTTCCACGTGTCGTTAGAACAATTACAAAACATTTTCGTCTTGGTTTTGAGTCGGGCATGAATCTCCAGCCCCATCACTGGTTCGTATTTGTCAAGCATAGTGGGATGGTTAAAAAAACGCCAGAAGCATAACAAAAAAAGAGATTTTTTGGAAAGGTGAATTATGTATCCTCACTTCCTCACTTCCACCTCCGCCCTACTCTCAAACAACATTTCTTCATATTCTGGTCGTAAAAATCCTTCCACAAATCCTTCATAGGCTTGTGTCTTTTCAAAAAACTGTACGCGAGGCGCAAAGAGATGAAAAAACCAAGTACTATAGGTGTGAACATATTCAGCAAGATGCTTTTCTACTGTTTCTTTTCGCTTGGCGCGAGAGACCAAACGAACAACTCGAGAAAATGGAGGATGAAAAAACTGCTGTCGCTGTGGGAAATATCGGCGCAACAAATCGTCAGATTTCGCCTGCAATAAAGCATACACAGGATGTGTTGGGATACTCGTTTGCAAAATGGCAACAGGATGTATTGCATTCCCAATTTTATCCACCAGCTGGCGAAGTTTTCCGAGTGCATGCTCCTCTCCTCCAATTTGTGGAATCATAAGTGCAAGATCCGCATTGACCTCCACCACCGTGGAAACATGAGAAAATGCGAATCCTTTCAACGCAAAACTCGTTCCCACAATAATATCAACATTTTTCGATTCTACTTGAGTGATAAAATCTTCCATTTTTCTCTTGGTGCTCAGCACATCTTTATCTGCACGCACTACCTTTGCTGTGGGAAAATAGTTCGACAGTAAATGCTCCACATCCTGCGTACCCGAACCCACCATCGTCCAATCACCTTGGCATTCTGGACATTTGAGTTTCAAACTTTCGGTGTAACCAGAGGTGGAACACTTGAGAAACTGTGTACCTGTTTTTTGGTTTTGAAACACGCCCATTTTGAGCCCAGAAAACGGAGAAACAGGAGAATATCCACAATTGACACATATCATCGTCCAATGAAGCCCTTTTCTATTGATGTGCACAATGCTCTGATGTTTTCGATCTAATGCGGATCCAATCGCATGTAGAGCTACTGCAGAAAGAGGCAATTCGTTTTTATTAGCTTTTTCTAGTCGCATATCGGCGATAGTAATCGGCATAGGAAACAACTCTGGAAATTCTTTTTTCTGAAGCGCATGATTTGCCAAGTCTTCTATTTTGCCAATATTAGAAGAGAGTATCATCGGAATGGAAAAGATCTTGGCAAACAAGCGTGCGACATCTCCCCAGTGCACAAATGGAGAAAGAAGATCCGCATACGAATCATCGGCATATTCATGCAACACTATGAGCCCAAGACGCGAAAAAGGAAGGCAAATGGACTGAGGGGTTCCGATAATAATATCAATTTCATTATTTGCCAGCGATTTGTGAATTTTCTTCTTTTGCTTTTCGGTGATAAAAGAATGCACAGTCGCGATATTTGCATGTTCAAAAATCTCAGAAAATTTTTTATGGACTTGAAAAAGAGCAAGGTATGATGGAACTATAAATAGAACCGGAAGTTTTTGCTCTAAGGTTTTTTTTATACGCTGCACTAATTCCAGATTTTTCCCAGAAAAATGAAATCCTAAAAACAATTCTTCTGAAAAAAATTGACCTGAGGCACATGTTGGAAATGTTGCTTCTGCAAGATTTTTTTTCTCACTTGGCAAAAACATCTTTTGCAAAAAAAGCGAAGGATGGCAAAAAAAACGACGAGCAGAAAGAGAAAGCCACTCAATATATTTGCTTGAAAAAACGTTTTTTTTCACGATTTTCCCAAGGGTTTTATAGTCTGAGTCTTCTTCTTCGCTCACATACATCACAATCCCTTCCCCTCGTTCGCTTTTGAGCGGAGCCTCCACCAAATCACCAATTTCAGGAATTTCTTGTCCTGCATAAAACTTTGGCAAATGTCGAAGAGATTTGTGTGTGCCGATGAATGCAAGAGAAAAAACTTTCATAATAGTATTGTATTTTCAACGAATAGACCTTGCATTTCATAAAAGAAAGAATATACCAAACAGCGTAAATCTGCAGAATTTAGGACTAAGAATCCCTTCTTCTGTTAAAGATCACCCAATAATCTAACCAGATTTACGCATAAGGAGTATACCTCTATCACCAGCACAGTGTAAATACTATAAAATAATTTGCATTTTTATTTTTTTTATTATATAATAATTAGATAGCAAAAAACTATTACCTAACAGACTTTTTATATATCATTTTTCACAATACGTCCATGTCTGCCACTTCTTCTATGATCTCCGAAGAGTTTACCAAAGCATCCGAGCTTATTTCCAAAGCTACCAATATTTTGCTAATCCCTCACGCGAAAATGGACTGCGATGGAATGTCTGCTGCGCTTTCTCTCTATCTCGTGCTGCGCAATTTACAAAAAAACCCTTCCGCCATTTGCACCGACCCAGTGCCAGAAAGCTTTGCATTTTTGCCATCCACCGATGTTTTTTCGGATGATATTCCAAAAATATTAGGCAATGAAAAAGCATTTATGATTTCCCTGAATACCGATAAAAAATCATTTAAAGATCTAAAATATGAAATGAAAGACGGAAAGGTGAATATCCTGTTTTTTTCTGACGGAGCACCATTTGAAGAAAAAGATTTTTCATTTATCGGAACATCTTTTCGCCCAGACCTCATCATTACACTTGATTCTGGAGATACTCAGCAATTGGGGAAAATATACAGCGACAACCAAGAATTGTTCGAAAAAACCCCTATCATCAATATCGATCATCATATTTCCAATACTCTTTTTGGAGATGTTAATTTAGTAGATTACAAAGCATGTTCCACCACCGAAGTGATTTATTCATTGCTTCCACTCTTAGACACTGAAAAAAATTATATCGATGAAAATGTAGCGACACTGTTGCTGGCAGGAATGTTAACCGATACAGGAAGTTTTCAACATGCCAACACAACGCCTAGATCTCTTGATATCGCTGCAGATCTTATCGAAAAAGGAGCTCGGCATCAGGAAATTATCAAAAACCTCTTTAAAACCAAAAACCTTTCTACTCTCCGATTGTGGGGACGGCTCCTCACCAAGCTTCAAAACGATCCGATCTATCGAATGATCTGGAGCTCTGTATCAAAAATTGACTTAGAAGAAACCCAATCAAAATCAGAAGATGCCGATGGACTCATCGACGAACTGCTTTCCACTACCCCCGGAACAGAGCTCGTGCTGCTTGTGAAAGAACGAGAAGACGGGATTATTTCCACCAGCGTGCGAAGCTCTTCTCCGTTGGTCGATTCTGTTTCCTTCGCGCAGCTTTTTGGAGGAGGAGGACACAAGCAGGCTGCAGGATTTAAAATCCGAGACTGGGGAGGAAAAAGCTTTGAAGAAATCGTTTCGGACATTGTGTGGGAGGCGAAGAATTTTCAAGCAACACGGCTAGGCATTGCTCCACCTGTGCAAAACATCAAAACATTTCTCGCAACAACAAATGCTTCGGAAATTCCTTCAGAACCAGCTCCACAAAAAAATGAAGAACTCAACATGCCACCCCCTCCTCCCGTACCACCAGTAGAACCAATTGCTCACGAAGAAGAGAATAAAGACGAAGAAACATTGGAAGCAGAACATTTCTACCGACCAGAAAGCGAATACCACGCACCCCAAACACCCCAAACTGAACCAGAAGAAGAATTATTAGATGATTTTCCGCTGAGCGAAGAAGAATCGAAGCTATTAGGGCAAGAAAACTTTGGAATGCCTCTTCCAGAAAAAACTATCCAAAAACCAAACTTTGAAGGTTTTGAAAAGCCAAAAGTTCAGATTGATGATTTTGCAGATTTCATTTCTCAAATGCAGGATAATGCCAAAGGAGAAGTGTTTTTGCCTTCTACTCCATCGCCTGGAGCACAAGTAGCAAAAGCACTAGAGGAACACCACTCAGAAATGCACCGCGAAGAAGACACTCTCGCCTCGCTCCGTACAAGCATTCCAACTCCTCAAGGTTTTTCCGATGCGCCCACGCAATCACAACCTCAACATGAAGATCCATTCCTAGCTTCGCTCAAATAAAAAATAGCCAAGGAACTTCTGCACAACATACCGATTTTTCATAAAAAGAGAGGGTACGCAAATACTCTCTCTTTTTTGTGGAGATTACAATTCTTCTCCCGATTTTTTTCGGAACTCAGCCAACCATTAGAATCCTCTGCAGGGGGAAGGCAGGGGCTACGATAGATTTTGCAGAGACTCCTTAAATTTTTCAAAAAAAGCACCAGCTGATCAAAACCATTTCCGCAAGAGAAATAGCTGGTGCAGACAGAGCATCTATAAAAAAAATGGTGCGCAAGAGAGGACTTGAACCTCCACACCCATACGGGCACAGCCACCTCAAGGCTGCGTGTATACCATTTCACCACTTGCGCAAAAGCTACCAACGCAGTGTATCGCACTTGGTCTTTCCCGTGCAAGAATTTTTTGACGCGATCAGATTTTTTATTTTTAAAAAAAGTGTTGATATATTTTCGACAAATAAAATATGTGAAATTACATTTTTACATTGTTTTTAAAGAAGCAAATTATATAAAGTGTTGATGATTTTTTTAATATTTAAATTATAATTATGAGTTTTAAAAAATCAGAAACTGGAAAGAGTGTAAAAAACATTTTTTCTTTGCCAGCGATAGAAAGTAAAGAATTTCAAGATGCCGTAAAAGAAATTGGATTGTTCAAAACCGTAGTACGAGAAAGTATTCATAAAGTATTAGATATCATCATTTTACCAGTTGCTATAATATACGACATTTCCAATAAAATAGCTGAAATGAAAAAAAAACTTTCTTGATAATTTTATGAAAAAACAATCTATCAAAATTCTTCTTTTGGAAGGAATTCACAAAAGTGCCGTACATTGCTTTGCGGAGCATGGATACGAAAATGTAGAGCTTTTACCAAATGCTCTTTTGGGTGATGAGCTGGTGGAAAAGCTAAAAGATGCTTCGTTTGTTGGAATTCGGTCAAATACAAAATTGACTCGTGAAGTATTGGAAAAATGCCCAAAGCTAAAAGCCATTGGATGTTTTTGCATTGGAACCAATCAGGTTGATTTAGATGCCGCTGCAAGACTTGGAATCCCTGTTTTCAATGCTCCCTTTTCCAATACTCGAAGTGTCGCAGAGCTTGTATTGGCACTTTCCATTATGCTTATTCGTGGCATCCCTGAAAAAAATGCAAAAGCCCATCGTGGAGTGTGGGAAAAATCGGCGAAAAATTCAAACGAAGTACGAGGAAAAAAACTTGGAATTGTGGGGTATGGGAATATTGGATCCCAGCTTTCAGTGCTAGCAAGTGCGCTTGGAATGCATGTTTATTATTACGATATAGAAAAAAAACTTACCCATGGAAATGCTAAGCTGTGTGCCACACTGAATGAACTATTACAGATTTCTGATATTGTCACCATGCATGTTCCCGCAACAACGGAAACAAAAATGATGATGAAAAAAGAACAATTTGATCAAATGAAAGAAGGGGCTGTATTTTTGAATTATGCTCGCGGAAATGTTGTTGATATTGATGCCCTTTGTGATGCGTTATCTTCAAAAAAACTTCGAGGAGCTGCAATTGATGTTTTCCCAACAGAGCCAAAAAGCAATCAAGATCCTTTTGAATCATCATTGAGAGGCTTTGATAATGTTATTCTTACACCGCACATTGGAGGAAGCACCTTGGAGGCACAGGAAAATATTGGAATCGAAGTTTCAGAAAAACTGGTAATGTATTCTGACAATGGGTCAACGAAATCAGCGGTCAATTTCCCAGAAGTTTCATTACCTCTTCAAAAACAAGGACATCGAATTTTGCATGTTCATGAAAATCGCTCCGGAATGCTTTCTAAAATCAATCAAATTTTTTCTGAAAAAGGAATAAATATTCTTGGACAGTTTTTACAAACCCGTGGAGAGGTCGGATATGTGGTTGTTGACATTGATGAACATGGGTATTTTGAAGAATTAGGAGAAATGCTGAAAGCAATTGACGGAACTCGGAAAGTTCGTATTTTGTTTTAATTATCGCCTATATGTGATAATTGCACTGTTTTCGATTCCTTTATGGCTTGCAACCGACACCCCTCTTTATTCTGTTATTCTTATCAATTTTATTGATGGGCTTTGGTATTTCCAACACTTAGAAAAAGCTGGAATAATCCATTTTCAGAACCTCTTGGGGTTTTCGTGAGTGGATCCTTCGTTTCTCTTTGTACGATTTATGTACTCGATGAAATTTCCATAATCACTGCTTTTTATCCTAGTGCTATTATTTTTATAAATATTTCATTCATTGCAACGATACTCCTGCGTCGTTATTTTTTATCTCGTTCTTAATTTTTTTACTTATTGTGAAACAGCCTATTACTCTTATTATCGCTATGCTTTTGGGGGCAGTGTTTCCAGATCTTTCTTTTTTAAAAGATTTTGTTCCGCTCATTTTAATGGTCGTAATGTTTTTTCCATTTTTATCATCTGATATTCAGGTTAAAGATTTTTCAATTCCTTCTGTATGGCTGCTATTGCTTATGATGATTACGATAAGCATGATTGTATTTTTTATGCTTCGTCCATTTTCTTATGAACTTGCCGTAATAGGATTTTTAATAGCATCAATTCCTACTGCGGCAGCAGCTCCTACTATGGTTTCGGTTTTTGGAGGAAATGTGCGTTTTGCGATTGCTGCGGTGGTGCTTACCCATGTGGGGATTGCATTATTTTTACCGATTATTACTCCCATTGTTGCTCCGTCTGTACTAGCAACTTCTTCTGAAATGCTGGTAAAGATTTTTTGGCTACTTGCTCCCGCTTTTTTTCTTGCAAAAGGTATAAAATATCTTTCTCCATGGCTTACACAAAAACTTATCCGTATAAAAGAAGTTGGATTTTATGCATGGGCAATTTTAATTGTGAGTGGAGTTGCTCAGGCTTCTGCGTATTTGCAAGAACATGTCGACCAAATATATATTATTTTTCCGATTATTGGTATAGCTTTTACGTTGTGTATTTTTCATTTTTGGATTGGAAAAAAAATAGGAGGATCATGCAGCGAAGAGTTTTCTCAATGCTATGGACAACGAAATGTTGGATTTATGATTTGGATTGCTGCTACTTTTTTGGGTCCGCTTTATGTCCTCGGTCCAAGTTTTTATATTTTAGCACAGCACTCTGTAAATATTTTTAAATTGCTTATGCTTCATAAGAAAAAATAGTTTTTCATCTTATTATATGCACTTTACCGTTGGTCCTGCACAGCTCTATTCTGGGGTAAAAGAATTTTTATGCGAACAAATTCAAAATGATCTTGGATCCCTTTCTCATCGAAGTAAAAAATTTTCAGAAATTTCAAAAAACGCACTGATGGCATTTCGAACTTTTTTTGATATTCCGCATCAGTACCATATTTTTTACACCTCTTCTGCAACCGAAGGGCTTTCTTTGGTTTCCAAAAGTTTGTGCGATACGACTTCGGTGCAAATTCAAAACGGTGCATTTGGAAAACTTTGGTGTGAACTTTCGACAGATGCAGGAAAAAACGTTATTATTCACAGTGTCGAACACGGGCAAAAGGCTGACCTCAACACACTTCCAGTGTCATCAGAAACAAATCTTATAACCATCACCGCAAACGAAACCTCTTCTGGAGTGATGTATGCTCAGGAAGAAATTAATGAAGTTCGAAAAAAATATCCTGAAAAATTTTTAGCAGTAGATGTCACTTCTATCATGGGAGCGTATTCCTATGATATTTCCAGTGCTGATGCGTGGGTGTTTTCAGTGCAAAAAGCATTTGGACTTCCTTCAGGGCTTGGAATTTGCATTATGTCGTCTCGAGCAGTTGAAAAAGCATTACTCACGCAACCATATATTTTTGAAAATTTGGTAAAAAAAATGGAAGTGTTTCAAACTCCTTCTACTCCAAATGTACTGGGCATTGCAGGATTTGGCTTTGTGTGTCAGCAATTTATAAAAGATTTTGGAAGTAAAGAGCATTTAAACGCATACACCCTTTTAAAAGCGGAATATTTATATTCCTCCATTTCTCAAAAAATTCCATATATTCATGCTCACGCCAATTCGACTCCAAAAATTTTAATGCATTCCGTAAGCACTCCATGTTTTAAAATAGATAGCAAATCCGGAAAGTCATCTTCTGAAATTATCACGAAAGTAAAAGAACATGGAATTATTTTGGGGTCTGGATATGGAAAATATAAAGATACCGAAATACGAATTGCTAATTTTCCTGCCCATAGAATGGAAGACATAAAGCAATTAATAGAAGTATTGGACTCTTCTGTATAAAAATCTAATTTGTTTTTAAATTATTTATAAGCGCAAAAATATGTGTAATAGCTATAAAAATCTTATTTTCCTCTGCGATAATGATTCAACTCTTATGCGAGAAGAAGGATTAGATGAAATTGCTAAATTCGTTTCAAAAGAATTATTTGAAAAAATTGCCACCTTTACAAATCAACAAATGAACGGGAATGAGTCTATTCCATTTCAAAAAAGTTTGGAAATGAGAGTGGAAATGCTTTTGGACGCATTAGATAATACTAAAAAGTTTTTGACAAAAAAAAACTTAGAAGAAGTAGCAAAAAATAATCTTTCTTTTTCTGCTGGCGTGGAAGTCTTTTTGCAAAAACTTATTCAAAAACATGGGAGTCTGAAAAATCGATTTTATATCGTTTCTGGTGGTTTTTTTGAAGTGATTGCACCAAAAATTCGAGAGCTTGATATTTCTAAAAAAGAACAAGAAATTTTGCAAAATCAAATTTTTGCAAATTATTTTTTGTGGAATAAAGACGGAAATGTATGCGGAATAGATTGGAATAGGAGCATGATGTGGAAAGAAAATGCAAAAGGAAGCATGGCTATTTCTTTGGCCCATTCTCTTTCTTTAAAAAAAATGGAAGAAATTGAAGTAATCGGAATTGGAGATGGATCAAATGATATCTCGATGAAGTCTAAAAATGGAGCTTTTATAGCATTTGTAGGAAATATTCGAAGAGAAAAAGTGATACAAAAAGCAGATAGTATTATTGAAAACTTTTTAGAATTAGAGAAGTTTTTATAACCCTCTTTTTTAGGTGGAGTTTTTCATCAATTCTTATCCCTTTGCGTATAAATCAACTGTTTGTACCCAGTTTTTTTGTGAAAACACTTACAACTCGCTTCTTTGTCAATTGCACAAAATGTATTTTTATTAAAGATAGGGATAAAAGTGAGAAAATAAACTTCAAAAAAAGAGAATGAATCAACACCTCTCTTTTTTCATTTTTTCTGCTTTGAAGTATGCTACACTTTTTTTCGAAAATTCTTATTACAATCCTATGATACAACGATTTTTTATAAACACTGTTTTTTTTATCTCTGCATTTTTCGCAATTCCTACGTTTGCCATGACGATTGATGTAACGCAAAATATATACAACGGCGTGGAATATACGCTGGATGCAAGTCATCAAAATAAAGAAATTACTTTTTCAAAAAAATTTGATGCAGTTTCGGTGAAAGCGTTTTCCCCTGTGGAAATTTCTTTTGACCAAGGAAAGACATGGAAGATACTTACGCTAAGCGATGAGAATACAGCGAATGAATCGTTTTCTGAACTTTTTATCTTGCCAGCTTCTGTCGATCATTTTCGGTTTAAAACAAGCGAGAAAAGCGTTATTTTTCAAATATTTGCCATCGAGACACAAAAACCGTTTTTTGCAGGAACGGTGGATATAGGCATTGGATACAGCAGGGATGAATCATTTTTTCAAAATTTAGGAATTGTAAAACGAGAAGCATGGGGAGCAGATGAATCGATTCGATTTGTGGTACCAACTCCCACATCAATCCCTACTCTCACGCCAGAACCCACACCTTGGAAACCTACCCCAACTCCTTCTGCTCAAGATATTCAGTGCGAGGCGTGGCAAGCAGCTGCCCCAGAAGATTTCAAAACCTCTGCATCGGTCTATTATGAAAACGGGAAAAAACTAGCATGGCCACATCGATACTCTCCCGTCATAAAAAAAATATTCATCCACCACACGGCAGAAAGCATGGAAAGCTTAAGCACTCGAACAGAAGCAGAAATCATGCAAGCAATTTATAAATATCATGCCAAAAACAAAGGATGGGGAGATATTGGATATAATTTTGTTATAGGTCCAAGTGGAACAATTTATGAAGGAAAGGCTGGAGGAGATTATATCATGGGAGGACATGTGTATTGCGCCAATGCACAAAGCATGGGGATTTCGCTCATGGGGAATTTTGAAACAGGAACTCCTTCGGTGGAGCAAATAAAAGCTCTTGAAAAACTCCTTAAAGAACTTTCCCAAAAATATAATATCAATATTTCTGGAACATCTTCATTTCACGGAGAAACTACACCTAATGTGCTTGGACACAAAGATTTTGGAAGCACTGCGTGCCCTGGAAAATTTCTATATGCACTTCTTCCTGCCATCAGAACAAACACAGTAGACTATGCCAAACTTTCTCAGGACTCTATTTTTTCTCCTCCCACATCAGCAGTTACCCCTGTTTGGAAGGCAAAACTTATGAGTAATAAAATTATTCGACAAATGGCAAAAATCAACACTACTCCAACCAGCACCATTTCAATTCAAAACACAGGAAACACCACGTGGCAAAAAGGAATCGTGTCATTGCAGATTAAGCGACTTGGCGTAAAGCAAAATATTCCCATGAATGAAGTGAACGTTCCTCCTAATGCAGTTGCCACATTCACGATTAAGGCGTTTGAACCGCTAAGCAAAAACCAAAACTATACAATCACATTACAGCGAAACAAAAAAAATATTTCTGGAGGACGAGCAAAATGGAAATTGACACCCTTGGAATCTCCGCTCACCAGCCCAATCCCCACTCCTTTATCCAGCTCCATCAGCTCGTCAAGTGATTCTGAAAATATTAGAATTTTGCTTTCCTATCCGGAAAATATCGCTACTGTCTCAGGAGACCCGCTAAGTATCACCCTTGATGGAAAAACTATTACAGGAGGATTAAATCTCAACCTGTCAACGCAGAAAAATCAAGTGCTAGTAAATAATCAAATTCTTGCAAATGTCGTACGGCTTAGTAGCGATTCTGGTATTCTCACGATTGATTCTTGGGAACGACAACCAACATGGAATAAATCGCTCAATGATAATCAGTTTCGAGGGGTATTGGAGCTGCGTTCTGAAAACGGAAAACTCATGGTAATCAACGAACTTCCTCTGGAAAGCTATCTAAAAGGGATCGCCGAAGTCTCTGATTCAGCCCCCACCGAAAAACAAAAAGCTATAGCAGTGATCGCCAGAACATATGCCGCCTTTTATATGAACGAAATCAACCGAAAATACCCAGGAAAACCGTATGATGGAGATGATAGCCCTGAGAGTTTTCAAAAATATTTAGGATATGGATACGAAAAAAGATCTCCCCATTTTTCCCAAGCAGTAGACGCCACAAAAAATCAAGTGGTAATGTTTTTGGGGAATATGGTGAAAACGCCTTATTTTTCAGAAAGTGATGGACGAACTAGGAGTGCTAAAGAAGTGTGGGGATGGGACAATACACCATATTTGAAAGCAGTCGACGACACCCATTGCAAAAAAGGAAAGGGAATCTTGCAAGGGCATGGAGTGGGACTCTCTGGCTGTGGAGCGGAATCAATGGCAAATGAAGGATTTAACTATCAAGAGATTTTGAAGTATTATTATACAGGGGTGGAAGTGAATGAAAAATAATATTACTTCCTTGACCCACCTTCTACTTGCGTTTTTTATATTTTTTTGGGAAAATGAAAATAATTTAAATATAAGATATGACCGATCAAGCACTGAGAGATTTGGTGGAAAACCTCGCTGTTTCCATTACTCGCCTTGAGAAATCTCAAGCCAAAACAGATGCCCAACTGGCTAAAACAGATGCCCAACTGGCTAAAACAGATGCCCAACTGGCTAAAACTATAAAAAAGTTAGATGATATTGGGGTTCTATTTGGAGAACTGGGATTGGTGCAGGGTGAAATAGCAGAAGAGGCAATTTATAGAGCAATTCCAACAGAGCTCGAAAAACGAGGAAAAAAATTTGACACTATTCGACGCAATGTAAAAATCGTACGCAATAAAAAAATATTCGCAGAATATGATGTTATTGTAGTGAATGGAACAGAGGTTTTGCCAATTGAAGTAAAAAATAAACTCACACAAAAACATATCGATAAATTTTTATCAGAACAGCTTCCAAAATTTAAAGATGCTTTACCAGAATATAAAACATATAACGTATTAGGAGGCATCGGAGGGCTTGTAGTGAAAGATGAAGTGGAAAAATATGCAGAAAAAAAAGGGCTTTTTGTTTTCGTGCAATCGAAAGATGGAAATATGCAAATTCTCAATAATGAAAACTTTCAACCAAAGGTATTTGCATAATTTTTTCTTTTCCCTCTTATGACCCTCGAAACCCTTCACGCCATTTTTCCAAAAGCCACTGTTTTTCATATGCAAGGATTTGAACGACTGTGTAGAATTTTTCTGAAAAAAAATGAGCAACTTAATCTCTCCTCATTTAAAACAGCAGAAGAAGTGTGGAGTAAGCATTTTTATGATTCGCTTTCGGCAAGTAGATATATTGAAAAATATCAGCCAAAAACAATTATAGACATGGGAACAGGCGGCGGATTCCCAACCCTTCCCCTCGCATTTGCATATCAAGAAATTCAGTTTTATGCAGTGGATAGCGTGCAAAAAAAGCTGAAAGCAGTGGAAGAATTTGCACAGAAAATGGGACTCAAAAACGTGCACGTGCTGTGGGGAAGAGCAGAAGAACTAGCACATGAAAAAAAACACCGAGAACAGTATGATATGGTTATCACTCGTGCCTTTGCACATTTTTCTCCGATGCTCGAAATGACATTGCCCTTTCTCAAATTCGGGAAACCCCTTATTTCCTACAGAGGACCAGAGCATAACGAAAAAGATGATGATTTGGTGCTTGATCATTTTGGAGGATTTTGCGAAGAAGTGTTTTCATACTCCCTGCCAACAGGTGAGGCTAGAGAGCTTTGGAACATCAAAAAAGTGGAGCCAACAGAAAAACAATACCCACGAATGGTGGGAATGCCAAAAAAAGAACCAATACATTTTAGTGAAGAAAATTAGGCAATTGTCAAAATATCTCCACATGTTTCTCCAATTACAATAGTATGCTCAAATTGGGCAGATAGACTTCCATCTTTGCTGCGAATCGTCCATTTATCCTTATCGGTTACCACCTTCCCTTTGCCCATGTTGGCAATGGGCTCAATGGCAATTGTCATTCCTTTCTTCAAAACCTTTCCTGTATTGCAGTCTCCATAGTTATAAATATGCGGATCTTCATGCACTTTTTTCCCGATTCCATGTCCGCCCAATTCTTCCACCACGCTATATCCTCCTCCTAAAATCGTTTGCTCGATAACATGTCCAATATCTCCCACCCGTACTCCATCTTTGCAAATGGCAATTGCATTATTCAGTGCATTTTGAACCGTATCTAAAAATTTTTTATTTTCTGGAGACGTAATACCGCCCACCACAAACGTATATGCCGAATCGGTACAATATCCATCCATCTCAACACCAAAATCAATAGTAAACAAATCACCATTTTTTAGTGGAATATCTCGAGGCGTTCCGTGTACCACTTCATCATTCACGCTACAGCAAATAGCCCCCGGAAAATCATAGAGCTTATAAAATGCTGGTTTCACGTGATATTGCCGACAAAGGGCATGCGCTATGCAATCGATATCTTTCATCGTTGCCCCCTCTACTGATTTTTTTCCTAGCTCATGCAAGATGGTATAGAGGATTTTTCCTCCTCGACGCATTATTTCAATTTCATGAGGAGTTTTTGGCAATAAAATTGATTTTGATGATTTTTTAGACATTTCAGGGTAAAAAAACATATTCGCACGTCATCATAGCATCTTTTAATCATTATCCTAACATTTAAATAACACCTCTTTTTTTTAAAAATTCTCCATTTTCAATTTTTCATTCCCCAAGTATACTTCTACAAAAGAATATTTCATTTCCTATGCCTCTTCTGTTGTCCCACTACGAAGCCATGATATTGCAAGATATCTCCCGAGAAATTCAAGAATATGTGGAAGATATTCCGTATAAAAAAAACATGATTGCTGCTCTTTGCACCAATGCAGAAGATAAAAAAGGGCAACACCATGATCGGATTTTTGAATGGACAACACATCCTTCGCAAACGTGGGATACGCTCATCAAGCAAAAAGTGCGAGAAGCAAAACATTCAGCGCTCAGATTATTTGACCAAGGAGAAAGCATCAATTCTTCGGAATATGCAGAAAAATGTGCTAAAACCATTTTTGAAGAATGCAAAAAACGAATCTATTCGCTCGAAAATGCGAAAATCCCAGCCCATGCACAAATGACTCCTCTGCTCTTGCAAAAAGTGCCTTCGTTTTTTCGGCTCTACAACCGATACGCAACCATTCCACAGTGGAAAGCAGAAGAAAAAGCAGAGGAAAAAAACATCTCTTTTGCAGCGTTTTTAGACGAAGAAAAGCAAGACCCTGTATATTTAGATGAGAGACTGGAGGCTGTGATGACCGCGAAAAAAATGCTCCTTTCAGGAGAATCAAAATTCTATCAATGGATTGATTTTGACGGAGCAAAACGCCCTGATGGAATCATGCTTTCTATTTTTGCAGAGCTCCTCATTGACGACATAAACCAAAGCGCCAGAGGAATTTCGGAACAAGATTTTGTGCGAAAAGATTCGCTTTTCACCCTTGCAGAGCGAGAAGAAAACAGAAACCTCGTGTCGGAATTTCATCGCATCGATCGGTCGATTTTTGCGCTCACTCGGCACTTGGCAGGAAACCATGAAGACAGTGAAAATCCTGTTTACATCGCTCAAATGGAACAGCTCAAGCGAAAACGAGAGTGGCATTTGCGAAAACTTGTGAAAATGAGAGACGAAAGCAAGCGACGAAAATCGTCTTCTTCAGAGGCAGATATTGTGTATCTTTCCGAACGAGTGCACTTCATTCCTCGATTTGATCCCAAATTTATTATCGCGCTGCAAAAAAGCGAGCTGGGAAATTCGCTCAACTTACTAAGTAAATCGGAAATGCAACACTACAAAACTGCTTCGCACATTATCGATCAAATTCTCACTATCAACACCATTTCGCCCGACACTGTTTGTCAGATTATTTTGGCACAGTGCACCTGTGCCCAAGATATCATCACAATTGAACAGTTTTTGAAAGAAAAAGGAAAACGCTGGAAAGAACGCCTATCTCAGTTTTCGGCAGCCGATCCACTTGAATCCCTTTCGCTTTGTCCACTCCTAGAAACAAAGAAAACAACGACAGTGCATCATGTCGTTTCGATGCTCGATACGCTCCTTGCGTTTTATGGGAAAAAAGACTTTACAAAGCGTATTCCAGAATTTTTCTTTGCAGGATCAGATCTTTCCAAATCGATGGGATCTGCTAGTAGTTTCACGCAAACATGGAGAGCAGCAATCGCCATTTGGGAATGGAGCAAAAAAAATGATATGGATGTGCGAGTGAAGCTGGGGACTGGAGAATCAACATTTCGGCAAAGTGGATTTTTGGACCCACATTTTGATATTTCTGTTTTTGCAGAAAATCTGCCAGAAGAAAAAATATCAAAACTTCGTGAGTGCCTCGGCCCCCATTGGAACGATCAAGTAAAACGCAAAGGGAACGGGCTACTTTCTCTTCTCAGAAAATACCCATGGCTCAATGCCATCACCCTGCAGAGCAAAGCCCGAGAATGGGCAATGTCGATGGGATCATTACGCCTTTCAAAACTGCTCAATACGCTGAAAGAAACAAAAGCACAGAATATGAAAATTCTTTCTAGCAGCAATCCACAGCATTTTGCACCTTCCGCGGGAGTTGAAGTATTTGTGAAGGAAGAGAATAGGTACTATGAAGCTATTATAGGATCGGAAGAAGATACCAACAAAGACCCTGTTTCGCTCCCTGCGCTCATTGAACTCTTTGCAACAGAAATCACTCCGGTACTGCGAGATCGAACCCTCAAACGAGAATCCGGTGGAGAAAAAATTTCAGGGGTACATCTTCGAGAAAAAATCACCGCAAGCCAACAGATAAATGCTCGTGCTATTGCTGCCAATACCGCATCTTCAGTGCTCTATCCACTCGCGCTTTTGGGGAAAGGGGAGGGGTTCGCGGCACTTTCTTCAGATCAATATCATTCGGTATTGCTATCATTCGAAGCATTTGACTTGCTGCAAACCATTCGACAATTTTCTGCCATTGCGCCACATGTGTTTTCCACACTTATGCTCAATGGATTTGAGAGTGTTGCCAACACACTAGAACCGTCGTGGCAACAGGTGCAAAAAATGGTACCATTTCTCATCGAAGCAATCCTCAAAGATTCTTTTCCCTGCATAGCAGCCCTTCCCAAATCGGCACAAAAAGAGTGTATTGCATGCTTTACTCCTTCGCTCAAAGCCATGCTTTCGGCTTCATACTCAAATGAAAATGGTCTTCGGTGGGATTTTTCTTCGCCTTCACTGGATGCCATGCAGGAAAACTGGGAGCAAAACGCTGCTTCTATAGTTGCCAAAGCATGCCAGTTTCTCTCTTGCCAAACAAACGCCTATCCGTTTTCGGCAGAAGACGTGGCACAGTGGGACACCTTTCTTACACTACACTGTCGACTGAGGGGAGATAAAGGACTTTTGGGATAAGAGGCGAATTTGGAGAGGGTGAATTTGCACGACTGCGCAGAAATTGATACAATCGAGTAGTTTTTTTATCATTTCTTGAAATCTCTTCAATTATCATGAACATCACAAAAAAAACCATTATCGGAGACATCGTCAGAAGCTATCCATTTACCGTAGAAATTTTTTTTGACTATGGAGTGCACTGTGCGTCATGTCATGTCAGCGAATTTGAAACGCTAGAACAAGGAATTTTAAGCCATGGATTTTCGGAAGGAGAGCTTTTGGAACTGATTGATGAGCTCAACGAAGCCATTCAAAATCCTCCAGAAGAAGGGAATGAAGAAGGATTTTTTATTCGAAATGAGGGACACTAATATGAGGAATTATTTTTATTAAAAATTTGGATTTCTTTTTTTTTGAAAATTCGATAAAATAATAAGAAATTTATAAAAAATATATGATATTTTTAGAAAAGAGATTGGCTCATTTTTTCGGACAACAAATTGCTCCTGCAAACGAAACAGAAAAGAATAACAACAACTCGAAGCAACCAAAAACGATACAAGAATACAAAACAGAAATTCAAAGAGCAAATGAACGAAAAGATAGGGAAACATCAAAAAAAATTGCAAGCAGAATATAGAGCGTTTTTGCTGTCTCAAAAATCAGCTCAAAATAAACTCAAACAGAAAGTTGATTCCAGTACCCAACAAAAAACTCCGCTAACACAAGCACAATTAGAAGAAAAATTTGCCATCAGTGCAGGATATGCAAAACAGTATCCAGAGGAATATCAGGCTTATATCAATAAGAAAACAAAACCTACTCCATCTCCACAACAACCAAAAAATAACCCCACACAACCAAACAACACTCAAAGCAAGCTTGTAGAGTTTTATAAAAACAATCCATTAATGCTTCAGACAGTAGCAGAAAAAGCAAATCATCCAGATCATGCATTGGCAAGAAGTATCCTTAGTCCTCCACAAATAAAACAACAAGCTACTTCTTTAGATAAAATAAATAAGCCATCTCAGGAAATAAATCCCCGTACTCAAAAACCAAAATCGATTATCAGACCAAGAACCCCAGAAAAGGAAAAAGAAGAAAAAGCCCCACAAGAAAACTTTGATTTATCATCTGCTGATGGGCTGATAAGAGCTATCGAAATGATGGTATTTATTGATCAAAGCGACAATAGAACCGCACTCGACCTAAACCGTATTAAAAAAGCAAAATCTATTACTATTATCGGAAATACAATTCAATTAGTAGAAGTAGGAAATAATAGCCTAGGGTCTGATAATCAAATAAAAACATTTATTATTAATCCTAAATTTTCTCAAAACATTTCTAACAGTTCTATTAATCAATCCCATCTTCAATCTATAAAATCATAATTTTGTGAATAAAATAGCATCAGCATCAATATTAGCATTAGCTTTGCTCTCTCCACAGGCCGTTGCAACAACTGTTCAGTTGAATAAAGGGGAAGACGCTTTATCAATAGCTCCAGATACGGTACTTCCTCACACCAAGACCGTTGGAACTTTATCGTATGATGATCTTAAAAAAACACTTATATTAGTAAGAAAAGCATTGGAACAAGCCAATTCTGAGAAATTAGAGTATACGGAAGATGGAGTTAGTCATATTATCACCAAATTACAAGTCTTTTTGCAACAAGCAATAAAGGACCTTGGAGTATTAAATAATGAAGAGAAAAAGAAAGAAATCTTAAATTTAATTAAGGAAATCAGAGATATTGCAAAAGATAAAAACATCCCTATTTTATTTTCAGACTCATTAGATCAACGTAAACATAATACATTTCATGTGTTGCTTGATGTTCCACAAAGTATATTTGATGAGTTAGAAAATGCTAAGAGTTTTGAGGATGCAAAAACGATTGTAAATAATTACAGTACTAAAGGAATAGAACCTCAAGAGGCAAAAACTATTCTAAAAATCCTCAAAGAAAAGCATGAAGAACTTTTAAAAATATTTGGAATAGGAGCGATACTATTTCTTCTTCTATCTTTGTATGGTTTTTTCTTGAATACAGGCAGAGAAAAAGAAGCTCATCAAATTGAAATAAAAACAAGAAAATATATAGATAGGCAAGATAGGCGTGTAAATAAATTAACTCTAGGAAGAATAATAAGTCAATTGAGAGTTGCACTTAAAAGAGATCGCAAAGAGAGTCAGTTTCCATTAAGCAATTTGATAAGCCAAATAAACAATGGAACGGATCCAAAGATATTACAATCAGAAGTTGCTGTAGCAGTTAAAAAAATATACCATCCAAGAAACATTCCTGAACACATTCAGCGCATTATAGATTCTATAACCGAACAAAGCTAAAATTATTCCACCAAACCTTTGCTATCTCAAGAAAATTCTACTACCACCCACTCAGAA
Organism: uncultured Candidatus Peribacteria bacterium; assembly: GCA_964532505.1. GTDB lineage: Bacteria > Patescibacteriota > Gracilibacteria > CAIRYL01 > CAIRYL01 > CAZHIF01. Next base: position 65,095 of record CAZHIF010000003.1, on the reverse strand, counting down.
GAACACCAGAAAGCAATGCCAATGAGCATTCATTTGATAAACAGTTTCAGAATTCAAAACAGTATAGAATATAGCTTACTCTAAAAAAGTTTTTAAAAATCGTTAACAAAAAAAATCTGATAAGAATGCTATCAGATTGAGACATAAAAAAAGACCGTGTCTTGGCGGCGACCTACTCTCCCAGGACCTATGGTCCAAGTACCATGGGCGATGGAGGACTTAACTGCTGAGTTCGGAATGGGATCAGGTGTACCCCCTCCTCTATAACCACCAAGACACGACCTTTTTTTTACAAAACGGTCAGTATCAGAGGAAAGAAACCTATGAGTAAAAACAAAGAGGCTGTTTGTCAAACCCTCAAAGGGTCTCAAGGACCTTTTACTCAAGTTTTTACTATAATAGCAAAAAGCACTTGAGATCACTTTGAAGTCATCGAAAGAGCAAATAAAAAAGCAATCGCCTATTAGTACACCTCGGCTAAACACATCACTGTGCGTACACCTAGTGCCTATCAACCTGATGTTCTCTCAGGAGGCTATAGGGAAAATTTATCTTGAAGTAGGCTTCCCGCTTAGATGCTTTCAGCGGTTATCCCTTCCGAACGTAGCTACCCGACGATGCTCTTGACAGAAACAATCGGTACACCAGAGGTTCGTCCAATTCGGTCCTCTCGTACTAGAATCAGCTCTTCTCAATTCTCCAACGACCACGGCAGATAGGGGCCAAACTGTCTCACGACGTTCTGAACCCAGCTCGCGTACCGCTTTAAATGGCGAACAGCCATACCCTTGGAACCTTCTCCAGCTCCAGGATGCGACGAGCCGACATCGAGGTGCCGAGCTTCCCCGTCGATGTGAGCTCTTGGGGGAAACTAGCCTGTTATCCCTAGCGTAACTTTTATCCGTTGAGCGATATCCCACCCACGTGGTGATACCGGATCACTTGCACCGACTTTCGTCTCTGATTGACGCGTTGGTCTTTCAGTCAGGCTGGCTTATGCGCATACACGTCCAGGACGGTTTCCATTCGTCCTAAGCCAACCATTGCGCGCCTCCGTTACTCTTTTGGAGGCAACCGCCCCAGTTAAACTACCCACCAAACACTGTCCCAAGACCCGGATAACGGGTTCGGTGAGGGTTAAAATATACCAAGGGTGGTATTTCAAGGATGACTCCATGCCAACTGGCGTCGGCACTTCAAAGTCTCCCACCTATCCTACACATGATATACTCCAACCCAATGTCAAGCTATAGTAAAGCTGCATAGGGTCTTTCCGTCTAACCGTGGTTAACCGGCATTTTTACCGGTATTGCAATTTCAGCGGGTCTAGCGTAGAGACAGTGGACAGACCGTTACCCCATTCGTGCGGGTCGGAACTTACCCGACAAGGAATTTCGCTACCTTAGGACCGTTATAGTTACGGCCGCCGTTCACCAGGGCTTAGATTCAAAGCGTGAACTTCTCCTCGTGACCTTCTGGCACTGGGCAGGGGTCAGCCCCTATACATCCTCTTTTGGAGTTTGCAGAGACCTGTGTTTTTGGTAAACAGTCGCCTGTCCTCTTTTGCTGAGGCTTCCACCTATTATCTAGTAATAGAAAATGGCAGAAGCAGTCCTTATCCCGAAGTTACGGACGCTCTTTTGCCGAGTTCCTTTACGCTAGTTTTCCCGAGCACCTGAGTCTACTCGACTCGACCACCGGCGTTGGTTTGCGGTACGGTCAGAAATATTCCTCGCTAGAAGGTTTTCTAGTCCCCTTGGGTTACGTGACTTATGACAACTCGCGTTATCAGTCGACATCATGCTTCGGCTCTGCAGACGGATTTACCTACCTACATCAGCGCCTAGACACTTATACCTGAATTCATTAACAGGCTCACATTACCAAAAGGCGTCACTCCATTGCTCACGCCACAATCTCCATTTTCTTGATTCACTTTTCCCGAAGGAATTGCTCCAAAAGAAAACTTTGAAAGCTTTGTGTTGGGCGGAATATTACTGGTTCCGGAATATTAACCGGATGTCCATCGACTACGTCTTTCGACCTCGCCTTAGGACCGACTAACCCCACGTTGATTGACATGGCGTGGGAAACCTTGGTCTTACGGTGTAAATGGTTTTCACATTTATTTCGCTTACTCATCTGAGCATTCTCACTTCCATTCACTCCACCGAACCTCACAGTTCGACTTCAACGCAGAATGGAACGCTCTCCTACCACTGTATAAAAATACAATTCGCATCTTCGGTTAAGGATTTAGCCCCGTTACATTTTCGGCGCAAAAACGTTCGACCAGTGAGCTATTACGCACTCTTTAAAGGAATGGCTGCTTCTAAGCCAACCTCCTGGTTGTTTAAACATTTTCACCTCCTTTTCCACTGAAACCTTATTAGGGACCTTAGATGGCGATCTGGGCTGTTCCCCTCTCGACAACGGCACTTAGCTGTCGCTGTCTGACTCCCGACTAATACAATGCAGTATTCGAAGTTTATTAAGATTTGGTACCCTTTTTGGAGGGCCCTAGTCTTGACAGAGCTCTACCCCTGCATTTTAACGGTCGAGGCTAGCCCTAAAGCTATTTCGGAGAGAACCAGATATCTCTGGGTTCGATTGACTTTTCACCCCTAGCCACAGGTCATCACAAGATCTTGCAACATCTACGTGTTCGGCCCTCCACAATGTCTTACCATCGCTTCAGCCTGCCCATGGCTAGCTCACCCAGTTTCGGGTCTAGTGCATGCGACTCAAAAACGCCCTATTCAGACTCGCTTTCGCTACGGCTCCAGCTATTATTGCCTTAACCTTGCCACATACAGCTAACTCGCTCAGTCGTTCTACAAAAAGCACGCAGTCATCCGATAAATCGGACTCCTACTCTTTATAAGTATATAATTTCAGGTTCTATTTCACTCCCCTCCCGGGGTTCTTTTCACCTTTCCCTCACGGTACTAGTTCACTATCGATATTAGAGTCTGTTTAGCCTTGGATGGTGGTCCACCCAGCTTCAGGCCGGATTACACGTGTCCGACCCTACTCAGGAACATTCTAGACTTACTTTTTATTTCGCCGACAGGGCTATCACCTTCTCTGGCAAAGCTTTCCAGCTTTCTTGAGCTATAAAAATTCGTCATATTGAAGTCCTACAACCCCTATATAAAATAGGTTTGGGCTCTTCCCCGTTCGCTCGCCACTACTAAGGGAATCTCGTTTGATTTCTTTTCCACAGGTACTAAGATGTTTCAGTTCTCTGTGTATCCTTCTCATACCCTATGTGTTCAGGTATGGATCTATGGACATAACTCCATAGGGGTTTCCCCATTCGGAAATCCCCGAGTCAATGCTTGTTAACAACTCGTCGAGGCTTATCGCAGTTTCCCACGTCCTTCATCGGAACTCTAATTCAAGGCATCCGTTATATACTTTCTATTCTTTTATAAATGCTCTTTCCATTTGACAAACACCTCTTTCTTTTTTAACAAAAAGAGATGAATTTTGCTCGAGAAAAACCTTTTATTACTTACAAAAATTGCAATTTCTTATGTGGTTAACAAAAAGAAATAGTTATAATTTAATGTCGTTCATTGAAAGATTTTTCTTCTCTTTCTTTTCTCATAAAATTCTTTCCAATGATGTAAAAGACCGTAAAACTCTGACCTGAAAAAATCAGAGCCAATGCAGAGTATCAAAAATGTTTTAGGTGAGTCAAGAGTTTTTTTTACTTTTTTTTGAGAATATATTAAAAAAGATAAAAAGCAGCTTCCAGAAAGGATTGCTGGCATTTTTTTTATTTAAAAAGCTTCCTCTGCTCAATACAAGAATAGGAAAAGTGAAGAAAACCTTAAAGCATCGAACCTCCTTAGAAGAGATTTATTTTACTGCTTCAATTCTGCAGTAGGTATGTAATGTAATGCCCCCCCTTTTTTTCCAGTTAAACGAAATCCTTCAAAGCTGAGAAATTTTGCACAAAATCTTTTGATTCAGTACCTATTTTTATATATTGGGGCTTTTTAGAGTCCGTAATTAGTCATTCTAAAAATTTATAACCGCCAATACTTTTACCATTTTTTTGGAAATTGCAAAAAAGGAGCTCATCGCTCCTTTTTTTTGTTGTGCAAGTTTTTTGGAAATTATGCTTCATCAGGTGCGTCTACTTTTTCTGAAACATCATCAGCAATAGCTTCCTCTTTTTTCTTTGGTGACTCCTTTTGCATTTCTTCCACATCCTTCAGCTCCCGAAAGGTAAGTTTGAGAGAATGATCTTTTTCATTGATTTCCAAAATAGTCACCTCCACCTCTTGCCCTTCGGTTAGATTTACCACCTCTTCTTCCGTGAATTGTGATTTGTGCACCAATCCGGTCACGTTTTCAGTGAGCGCGACAAACATTCCAAACTCAGCAATTTTTGAAAGAGTCCCCTTTACTCGAGATCCAATAGCAAAGTTTTTCACCGCTTCTACCCAAGGATCAGGGGTTAGCCGCTTCATAGAAAGAGAGATTTTTTCTTCATCGATTCCAATAATCATGGCTTCCACTTCTTGCCCTACTTTAAGCACTTCTCCTGGCGTCTTAATATGCCCCCAAGAAATTTCTGAAATATGGATAAGTCCTTCCAATTTTCCAAACGTCATAAATGCTCCAAACTTCACAAGTCCATGGATTCGCCCTTTCACCGCTGCCCCAAGAGTTAATTCTTTGAGTTCTTTCGACCGATCTTTGTGGAGCGCTTCTCGTTCTGATACAACTAGCTTTCGAGATTCTTCGCTGATGGTAATCACACAAACTGTAAACTTCTGCCCAATAAATTTTTCAAGGTATTCCAAAATAGCCTCTGCATTGGCTCCATCCACACGAGGATAGTGCTCTGGAGCGAGCTGCGAAACCGGCAAAAAGGCTTTGATCCCCATAGCATCCACCATAAGACCTCCTTTATTTGCTTCTTTCGCCACTACTTGAAGCGTTTCTTTTGATTCTTTCATCTTGAGGAACTTGTCCCATGCCTGCATTTGTGCAGCCTTTCTGAACGAAAGCACCACCATTCCTTCTTCGTTTTCATCTTCCAACACAAACACCATCACCTCGTCTCCAATTTGAAGCGCTTTTGAGGTGTTAAACCCGTCAATAAGTTCCTTTCCAGAAACCACCCCTGTAGTAGTTCCACCAAGATCAACCAAAACTCGACCTTTTTCTTTAGCGATTACTCTCCCAGGAATAACCAACCCTGGAGAAATAGCAATACCAGAAGGTCCAGCACCGATGATCGAATGCAGCATTTCATCGTGCCCTTTTTTTGCAACAAGTGTCATAAAAATATGTGGTGTGGCTCAAAATAATAAAAACGCCTATTTTCTTTGGCCACGAAAAAAAACAAAGACGCGAAGGGAATTATACCAAGGCATAGACTTGTGAATCAAGCAAAAAAACTTTTTCCTTGCCTGTATCAAAAAAAAACAAGTAGAATGCACTGTGATATGTTATTTTTTTTACTGTATGTCATTTGTTCAAGACGCGGTGGAGACCGCAAAAACTGTGATAGCTGAAGGAGTTACGCTTCGCGTAAAAGACAGTTCTGGGGTAGTGGTATATGAAGGTCCTGTGGATGCTTCGGAAAGCATTTTGGATGAGTGTGGAACAAAGGGAGTTGATTTACCATTTTCTTGCCATGCAGGTGCATGCATGAGCTGTGCAGCGCAAGTAACGTGCGGACGAGATCTGATTGATCATAAGAAATTTGGAGAGCAGTATATCGAAACGGATGATGACACCATTCTCACATGTATTGCCGCTCCAAAAGATGGAGCAAAAGGAACAATTGAGCTGCAAATGCTTATGTAATTTTCAATTATTCTTATTTTTCAAAAGAGATTGCCATGGCAATCTCTTTTTTTTTGCTTTTGTTTTCTTTACAATAGCGAAAGATAGATTTTATATACCCTTGTGCACACAGAGGTTTCAAAATTTCCTTCGGCACTTTGGCGCACGATAGAAACTCTTTTTCCAAATGATTTGGAAACCATTCAACAAGGGTTTAGCGCTAAACGAAATGGATCATTTCGCATCAATACGCTTCGCCATCCCTTAGTGGAGTCTTTCGTGTTGCCCGAAAAGGTGGAAAAAGAATTTCAAGAAAAAAACATTGCCATAAAAAAAACAAATTTCCCATTGGTGTGGACATTTGCCCCTGAATCGCTTTTTTCCATCAAAGGTTCCAGAGCTTTTTATGAAGGAGATATTTATCTGCAGAGTATTTCAAGCCTTCTTCCTGTGATGGAGTTTGACTTTTCTACCACCAAAAATCCAACGGTTTTAGACGTGTGCGCAGCACCAGGAAGTAAAACATCGCAAATGGCAAGTATACTGCAAAACAGAGGAAGTATTGTGGCGCTAGAAAAAAATCAAATTCGATATGAAAAGCTCTTGCATACTCTCAAAACACAAGGAGTGACGAACACCACTGCAATCAAAGCCGATGCTCTTAAATACCTTGAACACAACAAAAGATTTTTTTCTCACATTCTGCTCGATGCGCCGTGCTCTGCCGAAGGAAGAATGCATTTTGAAAACGAAAAAAGTTTCGGATTTTGGAGTGAAAAAAAAGTACAGCAAAACGCAACCCTGCAAAAAGCATTACTTACAGCAAGTCTTCATCACTTGGCGCCCAATGGAGAACTCATCTATTCCACCTGCACACTCTCGGCTGAAGAAAATGAAGAAGTACTCAAAGAGGTATTGAAAGATTTTCCAACGGTTTCCTTGATTCCCATGAACCATATCCAGATTCCAGAATCGAAACAAGGATTCGGGGCATATCCCCTTGCCATGCGCGTTATCCCTTCTCAAAATACGGAAGGCTTTTTTATTGCAAAAATGAAAAAAAGCCCATAGGGAAGTAGTAGGCTTTTTGCAATTTTTATCAGTTCTGCATTTTAAATTTTTAATTTTTATGTTTTTTTCTCCTTCCTCCGCTGCCTCTGCCCTGAAAAATTCATACAACACTATCGCTGAAGATTTTTCCAACACTCGGCATTTTGCATGGAAAGAGTTTGAGCCACTGTTTGAAAATCTTCCAGAAAACGCAAAAGTGCTGGATGTGGGATGTGGGAATGGGAGACTTTTTGCATATCTTTTGGAGCAAAAGCAGATTGAAAAATACACAGGAATTGATATTTCAGAAAATCTTTTGGATATCGCAAAAAAAACGTATCAAGAAACTCCGAATGCTTCGTTTTGCAAAAAAAGCGTTTTGGAAATAGACGAAGAAAATGCCTACGATGCTATTGCGATGATTGCAAGCTTTCACCATCTTTCCAGCATTGCAGAGCGCAAAACAGCACTCGAAAATTGCCACCGTGCGCTTACAGAAAATGGAGAATTGGTAATCACCGTTTGGAATTGGAGAAATCAAGAAAAATATGCGAACATCGTAAAAGAAGCACAAATACGTACCAGCTGGAATCCTCTTTGGACAACACACGACGGAATGATTCCGTTTGGAGCGCAAAAAATTCCACGATATTATTATGGATTTGACCCCGAAGAACTGCGTGACTTACTGGAACAAACTGGGTTTATGGACCCACTCCTATTTTTTTCAGATGATGCAAAAAATATTTGTGTGAAGGCAAAAAAAACAATTCCTGTCAAAAAACGATTTTGGATTACAGGAATCCCTTTTGATAAGACATCGTTTAACGAAGTCATGAACATGCTGGAAAACTGGGCACAAAAAGAGGGTCTGCAAAAAAAAGTCTACACACCAAACCCAGAAATGGTGGTGGAGGTGCAGACAAATGAATATTTTAGAACAATACTGCAAAATGCAGATCTTTCTTTGGCGGATGGAAACGGGATTTTGTGGGCATCAGGACTCAAAAATATTCCTCTAAAAGGAATTGTTTGGAAATGGGGGCAAATAGGATGGTCATTGATGCATTATTTTTTCGCCAGAAAATCGTATCCCAAAATGCTTTCACATCCTATTTGCGGAAGTGATATATTTCGAGAATTTTTAGAAAAAAAAGTGGGACGAGTGTTCTTGCTTGGAGGAACGGAAGGGAGCGCTGTTTTTTTGCAGCAGAAATATGATCATGTGGTGGGATATGAAGATGGATTTGTGAACGAAAAAACATTGCCGAATATTTTGAAAAAAATAAACGACTCGCATGCAAATGTATTATTTGTAGCATTAGGAGCACCAAAACAAGAGAAAATTATTCATGAAACCATTGCTCAGTTGCCAAAGATTTCTTTTGCCATGGGTGTTGGTGGAAGTTTTGATTTTCTTTCAGGACACCAAACTCGGGCACCAAAATGGCTCCGAACATTTGGACTAGAATGGGTATATCGACTTTTTAAACAACCAGAACGAGCAAGAAGAATTTGGAATGCAACGGGGAAATTTATTGGAGTGATGGGAAAAGGGAAGTAGATTACCTCTTTCACCATTGTGCGCTTATTATTTTCTTTTTTTTACACTTTTCTGGGTCTTGTTTCCTGAGGTATTATTTTTTTTTGTAGTGTTTCCTGAAGATGAAGCCTTTGACCTAGCTTGTTTTACAGCATTTTGGATCTTGGCAGTATTTGCTTTCGTATCCGCCTTGGCAGCATCGAGTGAAGACTTTGTAAGAGGCTGTTCGTAGGCAGATGCAGGACGCATTGGAGGCATCGCATTTCTCTGTCCAAACAACGCATTCGAAATCAGCCCTCCGAGCATCATTCCTCCAGCAGTTGCCAGCATAGTAGAAAGAAAACTCGAAGTTCCGCCATTCTCCACCGCGGCGGTTTCTTCTTTAATCTTTTGTTCAAGTTGAGCAGGAGACATGTCGGCATGAAGATTTTCTAATGTTTGAGCGTATGAAAAAATACTCAAAGCCGCACCATTTTCTTTTCCGCAAATTTGATATGAAGTAATAACATCGTCCATGGTTTTTGCAGGAGCGCAGTTTTGACCTATTTGTGCAATGTTTTCTGCACATTGATATGCACCCGAAGCCTGCATGCTACACATCATAGGGCTGCAAGGACCTTCTTTTACTTCACACACTTGAGCGTATAAACTGGTGAGATCAGGAAGAGCGCTCGTTTCTGTAGTTTTCGTAGGATCTAAACTACATCCTGCAAATAAAGAAAGAGCAAACAATGCAATACTGCTTTTGATTATTAAAGACATACGAAAAGAATAAAAGTATCTATAGTATATTATTGGATACGATCGAGAGGCAACCGTTTTTCAGTGAGCACTTGGGACTTTCAAATAATCTGGGTCTAAAAGGTGAAAAAATCAGAGGGTAGAAGGGATTCTGTCTTGGAAATGGAAATGGACATGGAACTGAGAAATTATCTCTGAGCAGTTTTGAATTTGTATAGTCCATTTTTTCACTGTATTTTCAGTGGCGAGGTATAAAATCTTATAGAGGGGATTTTCATTAAGAAAAACGCTCCTAATATATATTCCTTCGCGGTTAGATATTTGCTTATTTGTTATTCAGTTTTTTTATGCCTTCTTTCGACCTTAAATTTCGCATCACCCACCTTCTCCATCATCACCTTTCTCCCAAAAGAACAGCTCTTTCCAAAAAATATCCGTTTTTGAAAAAACCAATCTTGGCGATTAAAAAACACTGGCGTAGCCTCAAAAACCTACAAAAACCAATTTCCAAAAGAAAACAACAGGAAATGTTTTCGAGCATTTTGGTTCGCCATCAATCGGTTTTGCGTCGGCGTTTGGGAGATTCTAATCCTCGGCTGCAAGAGCAAAAGGTGATCAATCTCCAAAAGGCAGCGGAAAAACTCAATCGACTCGTTATTCATCCTGGAGAAATTTTTTCTTTTTGGGAATCAGTTGGTCCGCCCACCTATTCTAATGGATTTGTGGATGGAATGTTGCTTTCTGGAGGGAAAGTGGTGGAAGGTGCGGGCGGAGGACTTTGCCAAATGGCAAATCTGCTCTGCTGGATGTTTTTACACTTACCCGTTGAAATCGTGGAGCGCTATCATCATTCGCTTGACGTGTTTCCAGATTCTGGACGAGTGATTCCTTTTGGGAGTGGTGCTACGGTGATATATAATTTCTTAGATTTGCAGATCAAAAATACACTTTCGGTCCCATTGCAGCTCAACATTTGGGTGGAAGAAAAATATCTCAAGGGAAGAATTTTATCTCCACAACACTTGCCCAGCAAATGGCATGTGGAAGAAAAAGAGCATTGTTTTGTAGAGCACAACGAAAATTGGTTTCGATATAATCAGATTTGGCAAACAGAAAAAAAACAAGGAAAAGAAATCAATTCTGTTCAGGTTTTTGAAAATTTTGCTCCGGTGATGTATGCAATCAACAAAGATGAGTTTGAGCAGAATGGAACTTTGATGCTAAAAATATAATAAGACAAGCTTTGGAGAGATGGTCTTCGCTTGTTTTTTAGGCGCAAAAAATCCACAGCCCAGAAAGCTATGGATTTTTTAGAAATGTCATTTCTGGTGGGTCGGGCGGGATTTGAACCCGCGACCAAAAGATTAAGAGTCTTCTGCTCTACCGCTGAGCTACCAACCCAAAAACAATGAATACTTAACAGCTCATATCTAATAATTCACAACGAAGAAGTATCAATTAAAAAAGAGTTGGAGAGGAAAAAATCCTCTCCCCCAAAATTACTTCTTCTTTGCTGTCGCTGCCGCTTCTTTTGCTTTAAACCGATCAATTCGACCAGCGCTATCTACTTGTCGAATTTTACCAGTGTAAAACGGGTGACATTCCGAACAAAGCTCAATGTTATACGTTTCCCCTAGCGTAGAAGGGATTGAATGAATCGCTCCACATCCACAGATAAACGTGGTGGTGGTGTACATTGGGTGGATTCCTGATTGTGCCATAGAAAAAATATTAAAGATTGTTCCCCAAGTGGGAACATTGAGAGATTATTTAACAAAAGGGAGAAGTGCCATAAATCGAGCTCGCTTGATGGCTACTGCCATTTTTTTCTGATTTCCAAGCTGCACTCCTGTATATTTTCGAGGCTTGATCTTTGCAAAAAACGATACCCCTACCTTTTTCAAAAGAGGAAAGTTTTTGTAGTCGATATGCGTGATCCCTCGGGAGACAAAAAGATCTTTCTTTTGCCTGGTTTTGGTTGGTTGCATAGCCATATAATTAATTCGTAAAAGGGACAATTATTTAGAAACGTCGAGCGATTCTTTTCGAGTAGAAATCTTGCTTACTTTTCGCTTTCCTGCGATTTTTTCTGCCACGAATTCTTCTTGTTCTTTCAAGATTTCTGCATAGGTTAGCTCTGGTTCGTTTCCTTCCAGTTTTACGGTGAAATGTCGAAGGATCTTAAGATCAATTCGAAGTTCTTCATCAAGCGTTCGCATTTGAGCTGTTGGGAACAAATATCGAATAACTACATAGTATCCAGAATCTTTTTTTCGAATAGGGTATGCCAAAGTTCGCTTTCCCCAAAGATCTTCAAAGGTAATAGATGAACCTTCTTCAGAAGTGATTCGCTTTTTGAGAAGTTCAACTTCTTTTTTAACAGCTGTTTCTGCTAGTTCTGGTGCAAAAATCAGCATGGTTTCATAATGCGCTGTCATGTTTTTTGTGGATAAAAGGACAAAACGTCTTTTTACGAGAAGGCAACGCAAAATACTGAGCCTTGTCGAAAAAACAGTGCTTATGGATTTTTGCATACTTTTTGTGCTTTTGGCAAGTGAAAAATAAAAAACACTTTTTATTGCTTACTGATCGCATATTTTTTAATTTTATATATATGATTCATTACTTTATTGCTTTTTTTATTTTTTACAATACGTTTTTCAATGTATTTGTTTTTCACTTTTAATAATTTTTTGCGATACTAAAAAAGTCTTTTTTGCTATTAGATTGTGCAAACATTCCGTCTTTCTTTTTTCTTGTTTTTTTCAATTTTTGGAATAGTGGCATCAGCCCCTGTTTTTGCTGAAGTACCAAAAGAAATTCGCTTAAAGTATGAATATCAGCATTTTATTCTTTCCAATCCTGAAAAGTTTTTAAAAAGCACGACTATCGTCAAATCGATAGCAAATGATCCTTTTTGCATTGCCGAAGACGCCCCACAAGACGTTTCTCCTCAGGCCATTTCTTCAAGTAGTGTAGATTTGCCTGCCATTGAAGCATATCTTTCAAAAGTTATTGCTCCGCAGATTAATCAAGAAAAAAAAGATGTGCGGATTTTTCGAGATAAGAAAAAGAATATCCAATTTGAAGGATATGCTCAGAATGGGGTAACTTTGCAAATTGCTAATTCTGCAAAACTGATTGCTGCTGCTATTCAGGAAAATATTGGGTTTGTGAATTTGGAAGTGGATATCATTGCTCCAACGGTTACCGTGGATGATGAAGAATTGAAGCAGATGGGAATTAAAGAGTTGGTGGCTGTAGGGCGATCAGATTTTTCTGGGTCGTCGGGAGGCCGTGTGCATAATGTGATGACAGGGGCGAATAAATTTAATGGATATATTATCCCTAAAGATGCAGTGTTTTCGTTTACTGATAGGCTTGGGGCGGTGAACGCAGCAGCTGGGTATGTGAAAGAACTTGTTATTTTGGGGCAAAAAGTAGTTCCAGACTATGGTGGAGGGTTATGTCAGGTTTCTTCCACCGCCTACAGAGGGGCTATGCTAGCAGGTGTGGAAATAGTGGAGAGGTTTAATCATTCTTATTCGGTAAGGTATTACGATCCACCAGGAAGTGATGCTACCATTTATGTAGGATCTAAAGATTTTAAATTTAAAAATACAACAGGAAATGCGCTTTTGATGCAAACCAGAAGAGGGGGGCGTGGAAATCAAGAATTGTTTTTTCATTATTATGGAACAGCGCCTGATAGAGATGTGTATATTTTTGGACCGATTATTAAAAACTATAGAAATCCGCCAGCTCCCAAAACCACTATTTCAGAAGACCTCGCGCCAGGGCAAACACAAGTAGTGTCGCATGAAGTGGTGGGGTTTGATGCATATTTCTATCGAGATGTGCTGGAGCAGAAGAAGGAACTCTATACTGATAAATTCTTTTCTCCCTATCAGGCCAGAGGGGTTTGGACAATCAAAGGAGCGGATGCGGCCATTCCGCCTTCGGAAGTGGCACAAGGTGTGAGCGATTAGCTACTTCCTCCTCCAAAGGTAAAAAACGTTGGGTTGATTACATACAAGATGAGTCCGGAAAGATATAAAATTGCTAGAGCTTGAAAGGTGGTAGTGATGATTTTTTTCGCTTCCCCCATGGCTTTCGAATCACCTGCCGACACCATCATTTGCACTCCTGCAAACATTAAAGAAATAATGCCAATCAGGCTCCCTGCTGCTAGCATATATTGATACACCATTTTGATATATTGCGAAACAATGCCCAACGTTCCTTGGCTTGCCGAAACATCAATTATGTTTTTCCCTGGCAAAAGAGGTTCTCGGAGAATAATAGTTCCATTGGTTTGATTGAGTCCATTATTTACCGTGGCAGAACATCCTGCTCCATTTGGATTTGTTGTGCAATCTGCCAAAGAAGAGGTGCTGACCAAAAGATTTACTCCCAAGAAAATAAGTATCAACAAAAGCGAGAAAAATCTTGTCATGTTCCAAAATAATAAAATATGGTTTGTGCGAGGGTAACGATGATCAAAGACGAAATAGCAACGACAACTCCAATGGCAGAATAGAGTACGATTTGTTTTCCTTTTTTGGCTTGTCCGTCGTTGATTCCTTCTCCCATCATCATCACTCCACCCACAATCATTCCCAAAAGAGCAAGGCTTCCCAAAAGCGTCATCATGATATTCAAGAGTTTTTGCATCACCTCACCCACACTGGTGATGGGTGAAAGGTTCCCAAAATCATTTACATCGACTTGATGAATGCTTTCATGGTAGATCACGTCGACAGGTGCGGTTGCCGAATTTTGGGTGTTTTCGGCGAATGCTCCGAATCCTAATCCGAATGCCAATAGAAAAGAAAAAAGAAAGCGCATATACTTCTACTATTTAGCTGGGACGATTTCGAGGGGGATAGTTTTTTTATTATTCCAATGCATCACATATTCAGTATACCAAGGAGGTGCTTTCTCAAACAAAATACGCCCAGACACTTCTCCGCTAGAATTTTGCTCTAAAATAACACCTTTTATAGCTTCTTTTGCTGCGGCTCGAGTGTTTTCCATGGTTGAAAGTACTTCCAGCCCAAAGGCTGGAAAATTCTCCATTCTCAAAATTTCTTCAGAAGAAGTATTAAAAATGATTCCTTTAGGAAGGATTGAGATTTCTTTGGGCGTTGCTGGAAGTGTGAGAGTGATAGAATTTTCTGAGGAAAATGGGACTACTTTTTTTCGAATTGTTTCGGCACTAGAAATAAAGCTTGTGTGCGATGAGGCATCGGAAAAATCTGCTTTTTGAAACGACGGAAAGGCGAAAAGCGAAAGCCCAAGGACACTTCCAAATGCCAAAATGAATCCTAATATTCGAAAGTCATGAAGTTTGATATTCATATATATTTAAAAAAAATTATTTTTCTGTTTATGTTATCAAAAATAAAGAAATATTGCAATAGATAAGAAAAGCATGCTATAATGGTCTGAAATTTTTTTTCTTTAAAAAAAAATAAAACAATAGAAAATGATATTACCATCACAACAGCATTGGTTTTATGAAGCACGGAGGGCGTGGGAGAATCAGCCATCGCCTCTTTCTGCGTCTCCAGAAAGAGGAAGGTTGTATCGATCTCCAGAGGAAGAAGCTCAGCAAGCGATATATTATCAACAACAACAGGAGCGGGCTAGAATTGGGTTGTCAAGATATCAAGAAAGAATTCAAGCGCAAAATGCGAATCTGCGCCGCGAATATAATCCTACACCTGCAAACACTTGGCACGGATCTTTTGATGTTTTTTTGGAAAAAGATTTTTCAGAAAAACTCATGGGATATGCCAATAGCCTTTCGGATGAACAGCGCAAAGGCTATCTTTCTTGGGTTGGAATGGTGGCAGTTGAGGGATGGAAGGTGCGACATTCTCAATCACAGCAAAATGCTTCTCAGTCTTTTTATACAGGGCAACAGCTCAGCGAGGCAGATTTTGATGAAGGATTTAAGAAGTTATATGTGAGAGGAGATCAAGTATTGGTTTCTGGGATGAATGAATTGAGGACTCATTCTCCAAAAGATGCAGAAGTGTTAAAAGCTGATTTTAAGAGAGATGCAGAGACTTATAAAAGTGAATTGGAATTTTTGCAAAATCAACGAGCTGCCAATGCCATTGAGGCGCAAAAGGTGTGGGATTATGGCGCTAGAAGTTTTGCAAATCATATACTGTGGATTATTCCGATAGATTTACATAGCGATAGAAATACTTCTGATGAGAAATGGAGGCAAGAAAGAGAATATGAGCTGCAGACTTTTATAAATGATTTAAATGCCATAAGGGCTAATGATAGCCCCTTTACGGATAATAAAATTTGGGAAGGATTGAGAAAAATTTCGAATATAAGAAATGAAGTGGATAAAAAAATTACAAAGTGGAAACAATCACAGCAAACACTCACCAATCCAAATCCTGGGAATGAGCCTCATTTATCAGAAAGTGCTAATGACTTTTTGAATCGAATGGAGGCGATTTATCGTTCATTGTTGAAGGAAAAGCAAAAACAATTTCAGATGAATAGCGCACTGCAATTGGCAGGAGAAACAGTGTCAAATCCTATATCTAGTAATGAAGAATATGGCAAGGCAACTGCAATACGAAACGATATTGCAGAGACTCATGGATTGCATTTTTCTGATACCAACACCTTAGCAGAACGATTTGGAATGCTTTCTATTAGTTATCAGCCAGAAGTATTCCAAAAACTTGTTTCTTTCGTTGGACACACTATCAATGGATTTCAGATTGATAAAAATGGAAATCATTTGACAAATGAGGTGGTCATGATGCAACAAGTAGAGAAATATATTGAGCAGCTCGAAAAAATTTCAACAAAGATTTCCAATAACCCAGAAATAGCAGAGCAAACAAAACAAGATAGGGAGTTGGCTGCACAAAAAATTGCATATTTCAAAGATCAATTACGCATCTTAAAAAAACAACATGCGGGACGGTCTGAGGTGGATACTGGAGTTATACTCCATTCTGAATTGATTGACGATAAAGGAAATCTGAATACCAATCTTGCGCTCAAGGAAATGGCGCATGTACACACGGAACTAGAGAAGGTTATTTTTTCTAATCTTGCAGCTCCACCTGATGCTTCTACTAAATCATTCTTAATTTACGCATCTGAAGCAGGAGGAGTTCCTGCCGCTTCACTACATCGTCTTTTGCAAAATATTGCCGTCTATGAAGCAGATTCAAACCATAACATGCCATTTACTGCTAAGTTTTATGGAGATATTGGCGCCATTATAAACGAGCAAAATCCACAGAAAAAAGAATTCCTTATTAAAAAATTTACAATAGATGCAAATCTCTATTGGGCGCATGCTCTCAATGCTTCCGAAAGGGATAATTTTTATAATGCATTGCGAAGCTATCGAGAAGTGAATTTAGACCAAAAAGGAGAAATTTCTCAAGAATCCATGTTTGAAAAACAGTATGGGGTGAAAGCAGGGTTTATATATGCCAAATATCTTGAATTTTTTACCACAGCAAGCCAAGACGAAAGAAAGATTTTGTTGGCTGAACAATGGAACCCCTCAAATCCTGTGATTCAGCAGTTTCTTTTATTTGCAGTGGGATCTCAAAGGCTTTCTCAAATTCCCCAAAATCAACTTCCATCATTTATACAACAAATTCGAGGATATATCAAAGAAAGGCAAAATACAACAGGAGCAACAGGAAGTGCTAGCCCTGAAGATGTGCTTGATAAATTTGGAAAAGAAGCAAATGCGCAAGGAAATCTTTCAACATTTTTTGGAGAATTGAAAGACTATGCCACCAATGGAGAAATGCAAGGTACAGGAGTGATGGTGGCTTTGGCAGTGCTTTTATTGATGACGAAAAAAGGAAGAAAAATTGCCATGGGGGCGGGAATTGCGACGCTTGTTGGAGTGGCATCTTCCGATCTCTATGAAAATATAAAAGGGAGTAATATGTGGGATGATGCAGAGCGGTATGCGTTGGGAGAAGAAATTTCAACCACAGATCCCGTGGGAATGTTTATGGAAAGAGCAGAGGGAATGGATAAGCGATGGGGGAAATATGAAATTGACAAAAGAGATAGGCTGTTTGCAGGAATGGCTTTGAAAGGAATTGATCCAAGTGTTGCATTACAATGGTATGAGAATGTTTCTCAAAGCACTCTTTCTGAAAAAGAAAAATATAAACTCCATCCTTTTAATATTATTTGTGAAAATGAAATTGCAAAAAAAGCATTAGGATTTATTAAAGCACCAGCAGGAGAAAATTCCGAAAGCTATAAAGCAAAGGCGATGTATCAATATTTAGAAAACTTTTTTATGCACGTAAGTGCCAATAACAAAGAACATCCAAACGATGTAGCAAGTCCCGAAAATGGATTTGGATATATTCGAGATACCTATCTTGGAAATACAGCAGAAGCTCGACTTTTGCAAAATAGTGGGAAATTCAATATGGATATTATTTTTGCATCGGAGGTAACTGCAAAACAGGAAAAAATGGTAAAAGAAGGAAAATCTCAAATGATTGCCGATTTGTCAGAGTTGTGGGGGGTAACAAGTGGATTTATGGCTCGAAAATTTGATGAATTTGAACAGAATTTTGGCATTGACCTTTCAAAAGAAGGAAAAGACATGCTCGCTTTTGTGCAAAAAATGGGATACAAGGTGTGGGAAGGAGCTGGTGATGAATTGGTGTTTTGGGATGGGACCAATGAAGCAACGAAATTTATTGTGGAAAAATATGATAATGCTCCTTGGATTATCAAGCTACCATTTATGCTTACTGGAAAAGGTCTTGAAATTACTAATGATGCGCTGAAAGCCAGTCCAGATGCTATTATGGGAGTGCTCAATTGGCTAAAAACAAGCGCTGTTGATCCGCTTGCAAATTATGCTTTAAATGCAAACGCAACGCCCATTTCTCCTAACGGCAATACCCAAGATGCTTTCAAAGTTGCCTTGAAAGATTATATCAGCAATCAAGAAATTCAAAGCGCTATTATCCAAGCATACGGGATTCGAGGAAATATGTCACCTAGTCAATGGGATGCATTTATCAATGCAATTGTTCCAGATGAAACTGCATTCTTTGCAGAAATTAAAAATATTCGAACCTCGATTATCAGCAAGGCACAGGCAGGGATAATAGAAGGAACATTCAGCCCTACCGCAGATGATAAGCCTGTGCAATGGGGAAATATTACCAGCTCGGAAGTGATGCAAGTGATTCAAGGAGGAGCTATTGCCAATGCGGTTTCTTCCGTTGGATATTTGCGAAATGCGTGGAATGCGGTTCCAGCTGCGGGTACAGAAATTGCTAATTTCTTGGGAATGCAAGCGGTGGGCGCAGGAATTGAAAAAGGAAAGTTTAACAGCACTGGTCCATTAGTTTCTCTGCAAACAACAGAGTATGTTGACAAGATGATTAAAGAACTTCCAACCATTCCCAATATTATGAAGAAATTGAAAGAAAAAGATCCAACCACTCAAAAATCCCCATTGGAAGATAGGGCAAAAGAATTGAGTGATTCAGGAATTATTATTTCGGTTGCAGAATTAGAAAATGCTTTTGTGGAAAATATGAAGACAGATACCTCTTGGGCGGAGAATGAAGTAGATGCCAAAGGTGATTTGAAAAGTCTTGTGCCAAAAATTGGAAAGGAAAAGGCAAAAGAAATGGCATTAAATTTATTGGCAACTCTGCAAGAGAAAAAAAATGAAATGATTATTATTCAAACAAATCTCAATAAGTTATATGCTACAATTAAAGAAAGAAAACCTACCCCTAAGGCTACCGATGCAGAAAAAAATGCAGCAAGTGCACAATTGTTGAATGCAGATGAAATAGGTAGAAGATTTAATGAAACGTTAGAAAATACTAAAAAAGTTTTTGCTATTTGGAGAGAAGCTACCTCAGAACAATCAGCGAGCCTCTCAACTTTGCAAACAGAATTTAATGATATATATGTAGACGTAAAGGATTTTAAAGCTTTTATTGATAGCATTGGAATTACACCTCCTCCTTCATCTCCTTAAAATAAATAAAAATCCAAAATGGAAACATTATACTGTAAAAATGCGACAGGACAAACAATAGCTTGTCCACCGGCAGATCCAGTAGTTGAAAGTAGTATCTTGAATCCTACTTTTGATTTTGGAACTCCTATAGATAATGCTACTACAGGAGGTGTGGGGATCCCCAGTGATGAACTTCCTTTTTCTGAGGTGGGAAAGACTCTGTTAGAAGGAGGTAAAAATGCAGTGAATGGTGTTATTGAATCTTTTCGTGGTTATTTTCATGGAGCTCTTGCCTTACCTCCAGGATTAGCTATTGGTTCTGGTTTAATAAATGCTTTTCATGAAAGTAATCAGGCAAAAAAATATGAAGGGGGATTTACTATTGATGATTTTTTGACTCGTTTTGGAAAAGATGGAGTATTTTCCCCTATTATCATATCCACTATTGTGGGAATTGGTGCGGCAATTGGTTTGTTGCCTGGCGATGTGAATGCTATTGGCTTATTGTTGTCTGGAGGTGCAATTGGAGTAGCTCAACTACTGAAAGGAAAAGATTCTGTATGGAGGAATCGACTTCTTATTATTTTGCAATTTTTGTTAGTATTGAGCCTTCCTTTCTTTGCGCTTACCCCTGCTACTGCAGCAATAGCAGGAGGGATTATTGCCGTTCGAAATATGATATCACATTTATCCATTTCTGGAATCAATGTGAATCCTTTGAAAAAAGAAGGAATAAATACTATTAAGTCTACTATTACGAATGTTAAGAATGACTTAATGTCTTTACGATTGTGGAGTAATACTTCAAAAACATTGATGGTGGGAGCAGGGGTAACTGCTGCAATGGCATCCATTCCGGTTGTTTCTTTGGGAGTGGCTGGAGCTGTTGGAGCTGGTGCGGTGGTTCATGGGCTTCTGAAAAACACTCAAAAAGTTGATAAACATAGGCTAGAAAATGATCCTGATATTGAAAGATTTTTTACCCTGTTTCAGAAGATTTTAGCGCAAGATGAGGCTGATGGACAAAAAGCATTTACAACACTTTCAGAAAAGGTGCCTTTTTTGTCTACTAAACGTATTAAAAATATGACTTGGGATGAAAAAAGAAGCCATTTTGATTTGGGGAAAAAAGGAAGAATGCAGTTTATGAAAGAATTGTTGAATCAAGAAAATGAAACAGGGGTGACAACCGGATGGAATGCGTTTTTGTATAAAAGGGAGAAAAAAAGAAAAACCCACTGGATATTCCAAAATGAAACAGCATTGCATATGACTCCTAACGAGATTTTGGATAGGTTGGCGCTTATTGGAAGAACTGCAAATTTTAAGGTTGATCCGTATACCTCTGCATCAGATAGAAAAAAAAGCCTTTGGGCTAAAAACAAACCTTGGGTTGAAAAGATTATGGAATCCAATGATCTTATGCTTAGAAGAGAAATTGTAAAATATATTTCTACCGATGAAAAAAAGAAGCTGTATAAAAAAGATGCTTGGGAAAGGTTTTTAAATGATAATGCAACCAGTATTCGCAATGATTATGGAAACACAACAAATTCTGCAGATTCAATGTTGAGTGTTTTTAATGCTTTGCAATCGAAGAATCCAGAAGCGGCAAATTCTTATATATCGCAATTTGAAAACGAATTTAATGATGCTATTTTTAATGGAACTTATACTAATGAAATTGCAGAAAAGATAAACCTGCAAACGACTTATAATTCTTTAGAAGAAAGTGCCAAGTCTAGATTTTTGCAGGCTATTAACTCGGATACTGCGAAAGGGGGGTTAAAATCTATAATTGTAAAAATATTAACAACAAATAATGCTCTTTCTCTTACCTTTAGTCGTAAATTTGATGGATATAATCAATGGACTCACAATTTTGAAACAGCAGAAGCGGCGCAATCTCCATCTTCTACCTCTAACTCAGAATCTTCAGGCGGTTCTGGCCTTTTGGGGAAGATTACAGAACATGGAATATCCGAAATATTATGGGAGATGATCAAAAAAGGATGGAGTAAGTCTTGATCCGCTACATAATTCAGAAAAAATAATTGCATTTTATAAATAAAAATTTTAAAATATAATAAATTAAAAAAACACTATGAATGGAATGTTTCTTGAGCGTCGGCTTGCATACAATACACCTCCTAACACGCCTTCCAAAACACCACCTGCTCCTGCAGGTTCTCCTCAGGCTGCCACTGCTCCCGCTGCATCTGTAGCTGCAGCACAATCACCTCAGTCAGGTGTAAATCCTCAAAGAGCTAAGTATCAATCAAGTGTAATGAAACTTCTCACAGGAGCAGGAATACAAAAAAGAGTTGAACAATTTAAACAAGCAAGTGGTGTTGGGGAAAAAACATTGGCAGCAATTGGTGTAGTAGGGAGCATTGTCCCTTACGCAGCTGCTGGATATGCATTAGGTGGAGGTGTCGGCGCCGCCGTTGGTGCAAGTATGCCATTGGCAACTTCAACCATTGGAGTTCCTGCAGCATTGGGTGCAGGAACAGCTGCGTTAGCAGGTGCAGGGGTTGGAGAAATGGTGATAGCAGGAGGAGCTGCAGCATTGGCCGCACCAGTTATTCGAGACGCAGCGCACCATGGATGGAAAGGGCTTAAATATACATGGAGGGGAAAAGAAGGAAACGAATTCGGACAAGCAGGAGTTTCTTGGGGTCTGAAAAAAACTTGGGAAGGCGTGAAGCATGTGGGAGGAAAAGGGGTTTCCACTGTGTGGAAAGATAAAGATAATCCTTTTGGAGAAAAGCCTGTATTATGGGATATTTCTGTGGGACCTGCAATCTCCGTCCTCTATTATGGCTTTCGAGCTCAGCTCGACACTATGCTATCTGGAGTGGGTCAATTTGGCCGAAGAGCTTTTGGAAAAACCATGCAAGGTCTTGGATTTCTTACTCGAAACAAAAAAATTAAAGAATATGGGAATTTGCAAGTGAAAGACAGCCAAGGAGTTTTAAAAAATCTTTTTTCCATTATCAAAGAAACAAAAGATAATGTAATAGATACAACAACTGCTTTTATTTTACGACCAACTTCATCCATCGTTCGATTATTTTTGGGAAAAAATATTGCTGATAAATACAACAAAGCATTTACAAGTGTTGCACAAGAAATAAAGGAAGGAAGACTCGCAAAATCACTATTTGAAAAGGCAAGTGAGATGAAAGAAAGAAGAAAACAGAACAGAAAATCATTACTGCCAAATGCAGTGATGGCATAAGATAATTTTTTTATAATGAAAAAGCATAACACACCAGAGGCGATCCAACCGAGCAATACGCGTCTCAATATTAAGCCTGCAATTTTGAGCATTGTTTCGCAATCCAGAACATATGCTACTAGGCTTCTTGAGTTTTTGAACTTTAGAGAAAATACTCATAATGCCGATCATAAAACTCCCACTCCCCTTAATACGTCCGATCAAGCAGGTGTTGAAGAGTTGCAAGAAAATTCTGCAGAGAAAAGAAAATCCGAGATCGAAGATTTTTCCATGGATAATTCTTCTTTTTATTCCGTTTTTAAATCTCTTGCTACCTTTGCAACCCTGGCAAATGATCTTTTTGGTGAGAATGAATATTATTTTGATGAGTCAACAAAAAAAACATTGGCAGCTGCTTGGAAGCAAAAATTAGTCGATTCAGTTATTCCAGCACTAGAAGACCTTTCTGTGGAAAATTGCAATGATACAAACCTGTGTGCCACGATTATTTCAAATCTTACCAGTTTGGGAAAAAGGGCTGAGGATGGTGAAAAAATAAGAATAGAAAATGTAATCCAAAAATTCAGAAAAAGGAAAAGTAATCTTAATGCTGCGCAAGATGGAGTCAGGCGAAATGAAAAAATAAATGCAAATGGTGAAAATTCTGTGAATGAAGTTTCATCTTCGGGAGCTCCCCATTCTTCGTCTCCAGAAAATTCTAATACTCTAGTCGATGTAGCAGTTGCGCATAGTCAAGGAAAAAGTTTTCGACAAATAGAAGAGGCGCATAAGAAAGAACCTGCAAATCCTGCCTATTGGTTGACATATTTTGATGAGTTTGACCCCAATAAAACAAATGATAAAGAGAAAAAGAAAAAATCAAAAAAACAGCAGGAAAAAATGCTATTGAATCTTTTAAAAAAATCATCTTCTGTTTCTTCTAAAGATAAACAAAAAATATTAGAAGTGATTGCAGAAGATGCAGAAAGAATAGCGAAGCAATCATTTAAAAAATTTAGAAAAAATTTAAAATTAATCAATTCTGATCATTTAAAGGCCACCCAGCAAAATATTCTACAACTGCAAAAAAACGCAAAAAAATTTTTAGCATTAAAGCAGTTTATTCCTAACGAACAAGAAATTGCAGAATATATTCCTTTGGCATATCGCATTATCAACAACGATTTTTTAGAAAGACAGTTTATTGAAAAACAAAGAGGAAAAGGCACTCCTCCAGAACATGGCCAGAATGCATTAAACCCACATTTTTATCATAGTGGTCCAAGCAATATTACATCTTCACATTTTTTAAATCCCGACAATCCGGAGGATAATGAAAAACCTAAAGAAAAGCTTCTTGCAGAAGAACTCGACAAGACTATGAAAATATGGGAAAAGAAGGTAAAAAAATTTCAATCTACAATTAAAGCGAAAAATTTTATACCAGTGGCAGACATTGAAATATTACGAAATGAAATTAAAAATTGGGATTTGGAAAAAGTTTTTAATCCGTTGTTCGGGCAAGAAAGTAATCAGTCTTTGAATTTTAAAAAGAGTAATTCTTATAAAAATTGGGAAACGCAGAAAAATTCACTTTTGGACTTAATCGATGCATTAGAGAAGTACTAAGGCTTCATTCCCATGCCTTTTTCAAAATTCCAAAACACCTATTTGACAGGGATTGAGGGAAAAAACATATCAATTTCCACAAAAAAGAGAGAATATTTACGCCTCCTCTCTTTTTATGAAAAATTAGTGAATTTTAAGACAACAAAAAAAATTCTAGCATACAAAATGGCATTTGTTTACAATATGTATAAATTCATAATGTTTTTTTATGCTCGGAATTATAGACTATAATGCGGGAAACCTGCAATCGGTGTGTAATGCACTGGAGTCTCTTGGCACCCCTTTTGTAGTAGCTTCTTCTCCTGATGCACTGATAAATACAGAAAAAGTGATTTTCCCAGGAGTGGGACATGCCAAAAGCTGCATGAAAGAATTACAAAATAGAGGATTTGATGCGTTTCTCAAAACGACAGAAAAATCTGTGTTGGGAATTTGTGTGGGGATGCAGATGCTTTTTGATTTTTCTGAAGAAGGAGATACCAAATGCCTTGGAATCATTTCAGGAAGTGTGAAAAAATTTGATCAAAATCTTGTACACATCGTTCCGCATATGGGTTGGAACGAAATTACACACACAGAAAATCCTCTTTTCGAAAATACTCCCCAAAAAACCGATTTTTATTTTGTGCACTCCTATTACTGTGATCCATTTGACTCCAGCAAAACGATTGCTTCCACCGTGTATGAAAACTTTTCATTCTGTTCGGCGATTCAGCAAAAAAATATTTGGGGAGTGCAATTTCACCCAGAAAAAAGCGGAAAAGAGGGGTTGAGCATTTTGAGGCATTTTGTGGAAATGTAACAAAGAAGCCTCTGAATAATATCCCTTATACCGGAAGGTATTTCTCAATCGTAATTCGCAAATCATCCAGCCCTTCTTTATTGTGCGCCGAAACAAATACTGGATGGCGATCTTTGTATTTTTTTTCCAATTTAATTTTTCCAAAGCGCTTTGGAGCATTATCGGTTTTGTTGAAGACCAAAATCTGTGATTTATCAGCAATTTCCAATTTTTCCAAAATATCATCCACCACTTTTATCTTTTCTTCTCGTCGTGGATCAGACACATCAACTACATGTAATAAAACATCGGCATGCATGCTTTCAGCAAGGGTAGATGCAAAAGCAGAAATAAGTTCAGGGGGCAAATCTGCAATAAACCCAATGGTGTCAGAGATAAAAACTTCTTTTCGGCTTTGTGGTAAAAATACAAGCCCCACTCTAGTATCCAGCGTCTGAAAAAGAACATCTTTTACCACCACTCCTTTTTTAGAAAGTGCATTCATCAGACTTGACTTTCCTGCATTGGTGTATCCAACTAATGAAATAGTTTGTTTTTGGTTTCGCTTTCTATTCTGACGATGTAAGCATTTTGTTCGAGCCACGTCTTTCAGCTTTTCAATAATCTGCTGCTCTTCTCGCTTGAGATGCCGTTTCATTATTTCGGTGTTGGTCTCCCCTTGCCCCTTTGCATTTCGGCTTCCCCCTCCTTGTTTTGAAAGTTCATCTCCTCCCATTTTATAAATCCGCGGACCCATGTGGCGAATTTTGGCAAGTTGAATTTGTAATTTGGCTTCAGAGCTTTGCGCATGCAGAGTAAAGATTTGCAGGATGAGATCGACTTTATCCCAGATTTCTACCCCTATTTTTCTAAAGATTTCAGAAAGCTCATAGATCTGCCGAGGCTTGAGAATATTCCCGAGCACCACTCTCTTGATGTTATTCGACTTACAAAAATCTTGAATATCCTCCAAAATTCCTTTTCTGAGAAACAGCTTTAAATCGGTCTCCATTTTTCTGGAAAAAATTTCTTGCACTTCCATTCCTCCATGTGTGGTGATAAGGCTTTTAAGTTCTTCAGCACGACGAGATTGAACGTCTTTGCTTTCGGTTTTTGGTGAGATGTCAACCAACAGTGTTTTCATGCGATTAGATATTAGATAGTGGTTATTTTAGGCCTACAATTTCAAAAACTTCTACTAATTTTTTTTGAGCAATGGCATTTGCTTTTTTCGTGCCTTCCACTAGAACGCTTTTTATAAAATCAGGCTTTTGATCAAGTTCTCGTTTTTTCTCCCACATCGGGGTAAAGGTTTTTTGCATGGCCTCCCACAGCATTGTTTTGGCATGTCCATACCCCATTCCTCCGCTTCGGTATCGGTCTTCCAAATTCGCCAATTCTTCGTTCGATAAAAATAATTTACAGAGCGTAAACACATTACAAGTTTCTGGTTTTTTTGGATCTTCCAAAGGAGTGGAATCGGTAACGATTTGCATTACTCGTTTTTTGATTTCTTTTTCCTCGCCAAATAGTGGAATGGTGTTTCCGTAGCTTTTACTCATTTTTTGTCCATCGATTCCCGGAACAACCCCTGTACTCTCAGAAATAATCGGCTCTGGGAGTTTGAAAACCTCTTTTTGATAGGCAAAATTAAATCGTTCAGCAATGTCTCTAGTCATTTCCAAATGTTGTTTTTGATCTTTCCCTACAGGCACTTTATCCACATCATAGAGCAAAATATCGCACGCCATCAGGACAGGGTAGGTAAAAAGCCCAACATTGGTTTCAAGTCCTCTTGCTTGCTTATCTTTATACGAATGGGCTCTTTCGAGCATTCCCATGGGAGTATGGCATGATAAAATCCACGCCAGTTCTGCATGAGCTGAAACTTGACTCATTCTAAAAAGAGTTGTTTTTTCTGGATTCATTCCGCAAGCTAAATAAGTAGCTGCTAATTGAAAAATATTATTTTTTAAAACTTCAGCGTCTTTCACCGTTGTAAGGCTGTGTAAATCTGCAATCATTAAATATGAAATATCATGATTTTTACACATCTCCAAAGAAGGCTTAATAGATCCAAAATAGTTTCCAATATGGATAATTCCGCTGGACTGTATTCCGGTGAGCATTGAAGCCATACACAAAAAAATAAAAAGGCAAAAGAAGTATACTCTTATTTTTTACAATAGAAAAGAAACGCGTTGTTATGCAGCTTTTGTAAAATCTTTTTTATTCATAGATCCGTCCTTGTTCCAACTCAACGCTGTTTTTTCTTTTTTCATAAATACATCTGGAACTCTTTGAGGGGGATATCCAGCCGTAGAATGAGGATGTACAACCCTCATGTCTTTTTGATTTGCCCAAGCAGGATTGTACCTCCCCGATGAAATATCATCAATCGTTTGCATCATAACTGCATAGTTTAATTCTGATGATTTTTTTGAGTACAGCTTACGCTCTGTATCTCCTTTGGGTGTTAAATAATATTTAAACACTGCAGGCACCATACTCGTGAACACATATGAATTCCTTCCTCTAAAATCAGTTTTCATTCCCTCTAATGATTCTCTAAAAGTTGCAGATGATTCATATATTCTCTTGAGTTCCTCTCCAAATTGTTCACTCGTGAGCATTCGAGATTCTGGAGAATAGAGAAGGTTCAAAAATGCTGCAAATCCCTGTTCTTGACTCGGAATTTTTGCCATGCTCAAAAACATTTCATTTTGTGCTACAAAATAATCATTAATCTTCATATCTGAATTATATCCCCTCCCTGTTCCTCGAGGATTCTGCCGCAGCACTTCTGTTCCATATGTATATCGTCGAATGTTTGGATTATCGGGTTCTTTATTATCAAGAACTCCTAATCCATAAATAGTAGAGTAATACCCCATGTGTCTCAAAAAATCCTCAGAAGGAGCCTTTTCGTTAGATTTTTTATTCAAAGCAAAGCTGGTAAAAACCCGCATCGTTCCACTTGGAATATTGTTAAATCGAGTGGGCTGTTCTTGCCCTCCATACCCACTTTGCAAAACACGATCCGCTCCTTCTGCATACGAATGAGAAAGTATCAAATATGTATTATCATGATCATAATTCACCGTTTGAGCCCCTGTTTTCATCACTCGAGTAGCAGTAACAGTATTGGCCACCAATGTATTATCCACCCACGCATCAAACCAAGGAGGCGGAGGATCCCATGGTTTTCTGAAATCTTGCATTTGCTCATCCCACAATATTTCTTTTTGCCATTCAATCATTTTCTCTTTGTCTCCAGAAAATCCATTAAGAATATTAAATAGAGGATTTGACCCCACCTTCCCCCAAGCTCTTCCCCAAGCGTCAGCCCCAATAATCCCTTGAGCAATTCCCATAATCATATAAAAAATTACTTCGTTTGGATTGTCAAAATTTCCATCAAGATAATTTCCAATAATAAACCCTTCCAATATTTGCCCTTTCACATAAAACTCTTTTGGCTCCTTTTTATATATACATTTCTGCCGTATCCAATCTCTAATCTGATCACTTCCAGAATAGGTAAGTTTACTTACTTGATCTATTCCTTTTTCCACAGATCCTTCATTTGCGGCCTTATTTTCGGTATACAATTTATCGTATAGCGTTTCTTTTCCGTATACTCGATAAAATGCTTTTTTAAATTTTAATCGCATTACGAGCTCGTCTTTAAAATCGCTATTATAAAACTTTACCCCGCTTCCAAATTCTTGAAGTTTTTGTGCCACCGCTTTCCCTGCTGATTCTACCCATTTCATATTCCCTCCTTTACACAAGTGCTTCACAGCCGCTAGCAACGCTTCTGGATTTGTCACGTTGGGAAGGAAGATTGTTGAAATATAGCTATTTTCTTCATTGGCGATTCCATCAGCATATTTTTTCACAATTTTTGAACGACTACCCTCCTCAGCATTACTAAATTCATTTTCAAGCCCCGTAAGCCATCCCCACTTTGGAACAATACTCGAAAATACCTTATTGGTTCTCAGTGATTGCTGATCCCTCCATCGTTGTTTGATATAATCTTTTAGTGTTTTCCAAGGTGCTTTCAGATCATCTAGTGCCAAAAATTCTACATTGTTCCAAAATTTTTGTACGCCACTTCTTTCGTCTATAGGAAAATCACTCATCGCTTTCAAGATTCCATTCAAAACTCCTTCCACTGAAGTGCTATCCTTTTTTTCCACTTTTTTATCGCCATTTTCATCGATTGGCTGTCGATTGCTTAGCTGTATAATAATGCTTGTGGCTTGTTCTGCTGTGAGGTTTTCTGTCGCAATTTTTTGCCTTCCATACGCCATAATGGCATTACAATCTTTTATGGTTTTTTGTATTTTTTCAACCATATTGTTGGGCAAATTTTGTGTTTCTTTTATAATTTTTTCAATATCGGTTATCTTTTTTTTGAGATCGGCTACTTTATTATTATACTCTTCTAATTTTTTATCCCGATCTGCTTTCCCCATTTTTATTTCGGGTGAAGCATTTTTTGTGGCATTGCCTTCTTCTTGAGATGATGTGTTGAGTATTTCTCCAGTGTTTTGATTGTAGAGCCTTTGTTCTTTTTTTGGGTATGTAAAATATTGAGGCATTGTTTTCGCATTTTCCATGATCAATTGCTGCACTTTGGTCATAAAAAAATCACGAATACTTTTTTCTCCAACATTTCTAAATATTTCTTGTACAATTCTCCCCAAAGAATTTTCTGCATATTGTGTTGTAGCTCGTTTTTCGGGAGAAATTTGCAGAAATTCCCACAGCATAATACATAATTCCTCTTCGGCAAATGCGGGATCCCCTGTGATGAGAGGTGTTGCTTTAGCAATAAGCTGTGCATATTTTTCTGCACCCATTTTCCCCTTCACCATATCGGCAAAAGAAGGCACTAGTTCTGAAATATTTTTTTGGTCTGATATTTGGTTTGCATGCGAAATACTATCCACAAGCAAGTGCCCAACTTCGTGCCACAATGCACCTAATCCTTTTTCTGTAAGATTATAAGGAGCTTCATTGTTTTTGAAATTTTTGAGAGCATTGTATAAATCATGACTTATTTCAATTTGCCCAGTTGTTCTATTGTATGATGCACTTTCTTGGTTCATTAATATCACTTTTTCCTCAGAATTGTTGAAGTTTCGAGGTATGATAAGAGGCGTCCCTGTTTTTGTTTTTTGATTTAAAAGATTTTGAAGCGCAAGTGTTCCATTTAAAGAAAAACCCTCTCCTCTCGAAGCGATTAAAAAAGCTTCTTGCAATGCTTTGAAGTGTTTTTCGTGTATTTCAACACTTTGAGATTCTGCGTGTAATGAATTGTATGCAGAAGATGGATTTTTTTCTGCATAGACATCAGCATCCAACTTTTTCTGCCAAGTTTCTGGATCTTGTGAATATTTTTTCACTTCGAATAGTTTTTTTTGCCACGGCATGAGCATTCTGTCCTCCAAAACATCAGCCGACTGGTTCATTATCTGAATAATATCTTCTGCGTTTTTGGGATTTTCACTTTTCAAAAAATCCTGCATTTCTAATAAAAACTGAGAAGCTCCTTGTTTCCAATCTATCCTATCAAGAGGAAGCATTGGTATCTTTGTTTTTTTTTGTCCAAATTCCCATAGCATATTTGCCTTAAGCGTTGGGTTTTTTTCGAGATTAGTCTTGATAGTATTTTCTATCTCATTAAAAATAAGTGAAAGTTTTTTATAGATATTCTCAAAAAATTCTGGGTTAGAAAACCTTTCAAGTGCTTCCATTATCACCTCTTTACTGTTTTTCCCTTGCAGTTCATACTGCAATTGATTCACCAAAGAGCTGGTTGATTGCTCTAAATGATCAACGATTGCCTCTGTGGCAATAATGTTGTTATTTTTTGAATAGAGATAAGTAAGCCCTGCTGAAGGCTCTGCATTCAAAATACCAGCAAGCATTTTGGGGTCTATTTTTTCGGTATGCTGCAGTGGATTTTTGATATATGGAGCGTATATTTTGAGATCAATATTTCTGCGCTCTGGTGGCAATAATGCAAAAAGTGATGTAATCCATTCTAATGGAATATCTCCCTGTTTTTGATTTTCGAAATGTGCACGCAGGTTTTGAGGATCAACGCTAATACCCTTTGCTTGCAAATTTTGTAAACATGAGGAAATATTTTTTGTCCTCCTGTATTGTTTTTTTTCTGCATTGATCTCAACAATGCTCGCTTCATACGCTCGACGCATGTTTATCATGGTTTCTCCAAATGATTTTTTTGACAGACTGTCAAACGATTGCAAAAACGTATCTATTTTTTTTGCATCTTTATAATCGTCGCTATCGTTTGGTAAAAATCCAGTTTTAGAAAATCCATTCTGTAAACCTTCTTGTAGCTTTTGAATATTCTCTTGTGTTTCTTTTAATTGTATTCGCAGGTGTTCTATTTTTTTAGAAGATGCCACCGTGCCAACAGTTTCAAATATAATCTGATGCAAAGCCTCGTAATCTCTTTGCAGGGCTTTTATTCCTGCTTCAGTATATTCTGTGTTTTCTTTTTGTTTTTGCAACACATATTTCACCACTTCATCGATCATATCAGACTGAAGAGATTTTTCATTTTCTGTGTTATTTCTAAGAGATATACCTTTAAGGGTTTTCAACAGCACAGGATCGTTGAAATGCTGGCGTATTTTTTGCAACAACTCATCTTCCGTCTGCACTTCTGATGATGCATTGGCTTTGGTAATTTCGGCGATAGATTGCACATCATCTTTGGTGTGTTTTTCTATTGCTTCTATGAGCTTATTCCCTTTTTTCCCAAGCATTTCTTGATGCAACCGAATAAAATGTTCTTTGGCTTCTACGGGTAATTTTACGTATGCCGTTTCTTCTCCTGTAAATTTTTCTGTATAGCTCAAAACCCATTTTTGTACTTCTTTATTTTCGGAAGAAAGTGTCTTAAGAAATGATAAATATTTTTTTTTGTATTCTGGATTTTTTTCGAGCAATTGTAATGCTTTGGGCAATGGAATTGCTAAAAATGCAGAAAGCTTTTCTTTTGGAATTTCGGAAAAATCTTTTATGTACGCATCTTTTACAAATTCCAAAAAACTTGTTTCTTCTGTTTTTTCTTTTTCCTCCAAAATATTCATCACCGAATCGTGCGTCTTTACATCTTCTGTAATCCAATATCCTGCTTCTTTATCTTCTTCTAAAATTTTTTCCACCCTTTGTCCGTATTTATCTTTGAGTTCTTTAATATTCTTTTTTTTCGTTTCCTCATTTGGCTCTTGCAATGCTTTTTTTATTCCATCCCGAATTTCATTTTTTTTATCTTCTTCTTCAATAGTTATTGGGTCTTGAGATTTTTCTCTATTTTGTAGATTTTTTCCTTCATTCTGTTCAATATCAGCAAACCTCACCCTTCTGTGTTCCACAAAAGAGTTCGTGTATTCGTCACCCGAAAAATGCGATAGTAAAAAAATCTTCATAGCATCTTATCTTTTGTTCATTATCAAAAACCTTCTGGAAAAAAGCAAAGCAATTCCTCCAAGAATCAGCAACACATATGGAGGAATCTCAATTCCAGACTGTGTATTGGTTTTTGGCTTTGCTTGAATTGATTTGTTTGCAGTAGCTTGCGACGACCCTGTCAAATCCGCCTGAGCGAGAGACGTTGTTTGCCCAGGCTTTCCATAGTAAGCATTTGCACCACTCACTCCTACACTCACAGCATTTGGAAAAATCTGTTCAAAAAAAGGATGGCTTTCAGATCCCACAGTTCCCACCACAAGATAGGTTTCATCAGAAAAATCGGATACCGCTTGTGCGGAAGTGTATGCCTGCACGGCAAAATACACTCGCTTTCCTTTTTCAAAAAACCCCGAAGGAAAGGTTATCGTATTAGTCTTCCCAACATCTCGTCGGTGCATATATACTCCAGATGAAGTACTATAATACAAATAATATCCTGTTATTTTCGGATCGGTTCCCATTTGCCACAGATGATCCACACTTCCATCTTTATGCGTTCGGCTTCTGAGCCCATTTGGACGTGGAATATCCGCAAAATTCATACTCGGATTATTCAGCTGTGTATCGGTTTTTCCTTGGTTTTGCACTACAGCGGAAGAAGCATTGTTGTTTTGCGCTCCATAATTTCCAGAGGTATTTCCCGACACATTTTTTGTCGAACCAGATGAAATATTATTGGAAGAAGTATTTTTTGAAGGAATTGAAGTAGTAGCTCTATTAAACGTAATATCTTTAGGCTTCGTGCTTAGTAAGTTGATAGGTGCATTCCCATTGAGTCCCACAATTGCCGTTTTTCCAATATCATTACTGATAAAATCAATCCATGAAATGGTGGAAAAAGTAGGGTCTTTTTTTGATTTCAGAGTAATATCTGCCACAATCGCATTTGGCGAAGTGATGGCGGTTCCTGCCACTGCTCGACCGATACGAATTTCACCAGTATCAGCCTTGGCTTTAAATTCACCAGGTGCTGCCAGTTCAAAATCAGAATGTTCATCAGATAATTCTACCACTTCCCACACTTGGGGATTATATTTCAACCAGCTTTGCACTGAATAAATAGCATTTTGATCTGGATTTTTGATACCGATTCGAATGGTGATGGTTTGATTGGCATTGGGAGATATTAAAACACTATTCACCACAGAGCATGAAGTCTCATCACACTGGGAAATCTCAAAGTTAGGGGCTGCAAATGCAAAAGAGGGGCTAGAAAGCCCAATAAAAAGAGCTATGGAAGAAAACAGAAATGCCATTTGTCGAAATTTCTTCTGCAAATATTTTTGCGAAGAAAGAGGCTTCCAATATTTTTTCTTTTTCTCCAGCACTCCCTTCGGGGTTTTGTGAGGAATTTGCTCTGCCAAGCGGTGCGAATAAGTATTCGTGTGCATATATGATATTTGAAAATTTTCAGATCATAATACCAGAAAATGGTGTTTTTTGAAAGAAAGCAATATTGCAATTCAATTAAAGATATTATTAATTATCTTTTGAAGATTGCACAGTATAAAAAGCTTTTACAAAAACAATATCAAAATGATGCGATAGTGGTATCGGAGGTAATTATCTGGGTTTCACAAAAAATAACTGTTGGAAAACGATCTTTTTTTGTATTATACAAAAGGTGATAAGGGGTGGTAGCTTAATAATCTGGACGAGTACGATTTCAGACCTCACCCACTCCACCATTTTTAAAGCACTTATTTTTACAACTCTATGGATAGCATTTCGTTTCTTCGGGCATTAGAATCTGGATCACTGCGCGCTGCAGAAAAAAAAGGAGATGAATGGGTGGCAAATATGGAAGTAAAACAGGGCATTTTACAAGTGTTCAAAGATTCTACCATGATCGACATGGGGTATAAAAATCCTGCCTATTCGGGGTTTCCCGATAAAAACCTTCTAACTCCAAGAAAATTCTCTCTTGAAGATGGAGTGCGAATGGTTCCGGGTGGATCTTCTGTGCGATCTGGAGCATATATTTCAAAAGGTGTAATCATTATGCCTCCTTCGTATATCAACATCGGAGCATATATCGACGAAGGAACCATGGTAGATTCGCATGTGCTGGTGGGGTCTTGTGCGCAGATCGGAAAAAGAGTGCATCTTTCCACTGCTGTGCAGATTGGAGGAGTATTGGAACCTATTGGAAACAGGCCAGTTATTATAGAAGATGATGTGTTTTTGGGAGCAGGGGTGATCGTCACCGAAGGAGTAGTGGTGCGATCTCGAGCGGTGTTGGCGCCGGGAGTACATCTCTCTGCTGCGGTACCGATTTATGACATGGTTAATCAAACGATCCTCAAAGGAGAAGTTCCTGCTGGGGCAGTGGTAATTCCGGGATCACGCCCCGTTTCAAATGAATGGGGGGCATTGCTAGGACTCTCTGCCAATTGTGCAATTATTGTGAAATATCGAGATGAGAAAACAGAAACTTCTTTGGTGTTGGAAGAGGTGTTGCGGTAGAAAAAAATTTTGGCAATTCAGGAGATTTTCAAGAAAAAACCTAAATAAAATAAATTAGAACTGTGTTAAGTGAATCAATATTTTGAGATGGCAAAGCCGCCAATTGCAAAAATTTTGAGAAAAAAAGGATAATGAAGGATTGTTTTTATTTTCTCAAATGGCATCAAAACAGAATAAATTTCACCTTTCTTATAACTGATTCAAAAACCGCAAATCATTCTCAAAAAACAACCGAAGGTCTTTGATTCCATACTTAATCATTACCATTCGCTCAATCCCAAAGCCAAATGCAAACCCATTCCATTCATTTGGATCCACATGACAGCTTCGAAGCACATTCGGATGTACCATTCCAGCACCTCCAATTTCCAACCATTTTTGCTCTCCACCTACTTTCAAAAGCGCATCCACCTCAAGACCCGGTTCCACAAAAGGAAAAAATGAAAGTCGAAATCGAAGCTTTACATCAGGGTCAATAATCTCTCGAAGTGCAGAAAGAAGCACAAATCGCAAATTCGCGAGAGAAATGTTTTTGTCAATCATCAAGCATTCTATTTGATGAAACATGGGAGAATGTGTCGCATCAGAGTCTTTTCTAAATACCTTTCCTGGAGCGATAATTCGAAATGGTGGAGTGTTCGCTTCCATAAACCGAATTTGCATATTCGAAGTTTGAGTACGAAGCACATGTCCTTCCATTTCGTTTTTAAGCCAAAATGTGTCCTGCATTTCACGCGCAGGATGATCGGCAGGGATATTGAGAAAATTAAAGTTATGATCCTCATCTTCAATCTCAAACCCTTCTGCCACCTCAAACCCGAGCTTTCCAAACACCTCTTCGCATTCGAGCATAAACTGCGAAAGAGGATGCCGATTGGCGGCAGTTTTTGGCTTTGGGGCTAAAGGAGCAGTCACATCAATCCACTGTGTTTCGACCAATTTCCCCATTTTTTCTTCTTCCAATGCAAAAAGCTTTTGAGCAAGGAATGCTTCCACTTCTTTTTTTGCCTCATTAGCTGCTGACCCCACCTCTTTTTTTTCTTCAGGAGAAAGGCTTGCAAGCGATTTTAGAATATCATTGATCTTTCCTGATTTTCGTCCAAAATACTCTTGTTCAATTTGTTCGAGATCTGCCGAGCTTTGAGCCACTGAAATGGCAGAAACAGCCTGATCTTTAAGGATTTGAATTTTTGAAATCATACCAATGAATGAAGAATTAAATTTGTGTTTTCAGTATGCAAAAAAAATGAAGAATTGAAAATGGAGAATTTTAAAAAATTACGACTATAAAACTTGCTTTTATAAAAAACAATTCTTTCTTTACTTTGCATTTGATACTCTTGCAAGTAGCTTTTTAATCACCTTTTTATGTACGCACTTAACAGAGTAAAACTTATTGGATATGTAACTGAAACCGTAGAACTGCGAAATTTGCCTAGCGGAATGAGTGTGTGCGACGTGAATTTACGAGTTATTTCAAAAGTGGAAAAAGAAATGGGAGGTGGGTCATTTGACAGCACCTCTTTCCACAGTATTACTTTTTGGGGGAAACAAGCAGAAAACATTGCGCAATATACTCAAGCAGGATCTCAAATTTATGTGGAAGGACGCCTCAAAACAGAACACTGGGAACCAGAGCCGGGAAAGAAAAAATATAAAACAAAAGTAATCGCGGAAGACATGCTTCTTCTCACTCCACAAAACGGAGGATACCCTGCCGTGCAAAGTAATATTTTTGCAACTGGAATGAATAATGTGGAAATCATTGGAAACCTGACCAAAGATCTAGAAGTGCGTCAAACACCAAATGGAAGCACGGTGGGAACCACTTCTGTGGCATCAAACCGAAAATGGAAAGACAAGGCCAGTGATGAGCTAAAAGAAGAAACTGAATATCACAACTTGGTATTGTGGGGTGCACTGGCAAGCGAGGGAGAAACTATGATAAAAAAAGGACGGAAGGTTTACATCAGCGGACGAGTGCAAACCAGAAGTTGGGATACGCCAGAAGGAGAAAAAAAATATACCACCGAAGTAATTGTGGAAAAGTGCGCATTGCTCGGATCTGAAAGCCCAGTGGAAATGAGCGCCCCCGTGGGGTCAACAGTAGTGATTGCAGCTGCAAGTTCTTCCATGGCAGCAGACAACCTCCCAGAAATCCCAAGCATTCAATATGAATCAAATATCAAGCCTGGGGATTTGCCGTTTTAAAAAAATAATGATGCATTATTGAGGGTATGATAAAAGACACACCTAAAGGCGCGTTTTTTATTGTGCAAAGCAAAAACTTCCCTATCGAGTTGATTTTGCATGCTGAACCAAAGAATTTTCCAAAAACACCCTAACAATATTGTAAAATAACAATATTGTTAACATAATAAACTCTTTTTTTATCAATCTTTTTTCTCAAAACTTTAGCAATTGGTTCCTTGGTCAATTGCACAAAATGTATTGCATCCTTTGCCGCTTCAAGGTGGTTGTTTTTCTCGGTTCAAAGAGCCTTTCGTATTTCAAATAGCTTCCATTTCTTTTGATAAAATTGAATAAAAATCCCAAGAGCTGGACTTTAATCCTGAATTTTTATACGATTTTTTTGTTCCTTTTTCTGCATAATTCATTTTTTTCTTATGTCCAAAAACCTTGTTATTGTTGAGTCTCCTGCGAAAGCTAAAACTATTGAAAAATACCTTGGGGCGGATTTCACTGTAAAATCTAGCTTTGGACACATTCGAGATCTTCCAAAAAGTGGAATGGCGCTGGATATTGAAGGCGGAACGTTTCAGCCAGAATACGAAATTTCAGATGGAAAAGGAAAAGTGGTTGCAGAATTGAAAAAAGCCGTAAAGGAATCCGATGTTGTCTATTTGGCAGCCGATCCCGACCGAGAAGGAGAAGCCATTGCATGGCATTTATTTGAAACATTGGGGCTGAAAAACAAAAACACAAAACGAATTGTATTTTCGGAAATCACCAAAAGCGCCGTACAAAAAGCCGTAGCAAATCCCGGAGAAATTGATCAACATTTGGTGGATGCGCAGCAGGCTCGGCGAGTGCTCGACCGATTGGTGGGATATGAGTTGTCTCCTGTGCTATGGAGAAAAATTCAAACAGGACTTTCTGCAGGACGAGTGCAAAGCGTTGCTGTGCGGCTGATTGTGGAGCGAGAGAGAGAAATTCAAGCATTTGAAAGCACTTCTTCGTTTAAAATCATTGCCACATTCACAGCAGATGGAAAAGAATTTTCTAGTGAATTAGAGAAAAAATTTGAAAATGAAAAAGCTGCAAAACAGTTTTTAGAAAGTATTTCGGGGGAAAATGCAACGGTGGAATCACTCGAACAAAAACCAGGATCAAAAAATCCATCGCCACCCTTCACCACATCAACACTTCAACAACTCGCCTCTCAGCGTTTGGGTTTTTCGGTGAAGCAAACCATGCAATTGGCACAACGGCTCTATGAAGCGGGAAAAATCACCTACATGCGTACAGATTCAGTGAATCTTTCTGGGCATGCCATTGCCAACGCCAAAGAAAACATCACCAAAATGTTTGGAGCGGAATATTCGGAAGTGAGGCAATTTACCACCAAAACAAAAGGGGCTCAAGAAGCCCACGAAGCTATTCGCCCAACAGATTTTTCGGTGGAATTTACAGGAAACGATGAGCAGCAAAAAAAGCTCTATCGGCTCATTTGGCAACGAGCGATCGCTTCGCAAATGGCAAGTGCTAAGGTGCTCAAAACCACGATCATGCTTTCATTTCCCTCGACAACACCACTTTTTGTGGCAACGGGAGAGGTGGTTACTTTTGATGGATTTTTGAAAGTCTTTGGAGATCAAGACAAAGACACTTTGCTTCCAATTTTGAAAAAAGGCGATGCGCTTGCATATGACAGCGTTATAGCAAAGGAAACATTTACCCGCCCCCCTGCAAGATACTCAGAAGCTTCGCTGGTAAAGGCGTTAGAAGATAATGGGATTGGACGGCCTTCGACCTATGCGCCCACCATTTCCACCATTCAAGACCGAGGATATGTGATGAAAGGAGAAAGTGAAGGAGAAGAGCGCATTTCCATACAACTGGAGCTCAAAAATACCACTATCAAGCGATCAGAAAAAAAAGAAAAAACAGGAAGCGACAAAGGACGACTTCTTCCCACTGCAATCGGAACGGTGGTGAATGATTTTTTGGTGCTGCATTTTTCTCAAATTGTGGATTATGATTTCACCAAAAATGTGGAAGAAGAGTTTGATGAAATTGCAGAAGGAAAGAAGAAATGGAATGCAATGATTGCAGATTTTTATACACCGTTTAAAGCAACTATTGGAGAAAAAATGGAAAATGTGGAGAGATCGGCTGCTATTCAAGAACGAGTGCTAGGGAATGATCCCAAGACTGGAAAGCCTCTTTCTGTACGGGTTGGGCGATTTGGTCCATATGCACAGATCGGAACAAAAGACGATGAAGAAAAACCCGTGTTTGCCTCGCTCAAGCCAGGGCAACGATGGGAGACTATTACACTGGAAGAGGCGATTGAACTTTTCAAACTACCCAGATTGGTGGGGCAGACGAAAGACGGGCAAGACATCAAAGCAAATTTTGGGCGATTTGGTCCATATATTCAAGTGGGAAAACTATTTGTAAGCCTTGGGAAAAAAGATCCGCTCGATATTACACTGGAAGAGGCGATTGAATTGTATGAAGCAAAGCTCACCGCCGAGAAAGAAAAATATATGAAGAATTTCCCAAATTCTGATGTACAGATTTTGAAAGGACGATGGGGACCATATTTAAGCGACGGAGAAAAAAACGCAAAAATTCCAAAAACAATAGAAGACCCTCTCACTCTTTCGCTTACAGAGTGTGAAAAGATTTTGAAAGAAGATGGTCGCCCCGCTAAAAAAGGGAAAGGGGTGAAAAAAGCAACAAAAGCAATGGAAAAAAAAACAAGCGCCAAAAAAGCTCCTGCAAAAAAAACACTAAAAAAGCATAGATAGCTATTCTCCAACACTCATCACCGCTTCCGCTAAGCTTGTAAAACACTCTATAGAAGGAATTCCAATATTGGAGATCACAGGAATAAGAGATGGCGGAACCTCTACCAAAAAAAAGCTTTTCCCAGACTCTTTCAGCTTTCTACGCAATTCCAAAATGATTTCAAAACATTCAGAAGTTGGCTGATTATGATTTTTGAGGCTAAAAAAAATATTTTGAAAAGCATTCAAATCAGCCTCCATAATTTGTTTCCTCACAGATTCATTCATGTCTATTCCATCACGTAAATGAATAACAATAGTACTTGAAATATTTGGAAGCCGCAGAAAAGAAATATTTGTGTTCATGAATGTAAAATATAAAACATTTAATATTTTACAATTTTTTTTAAAAAAAAACAATGTATCATGATAATAAAAAATAGGTAGAATAT
The DNA here is from genome assembly GCA_964532505.1 of uncultured Candidatus Peribacteria bacterium. GTDB lineage: Bacteria > Patescibacteriota > Gracilibacteria > CAIRYL01 > CAIRYL01 > CAZHIF01. The sequence goes on along the minus strand of CAZHIF010000003.1, from coordinate 24,884 downwards.
ACATTGTTTTTTTGAAGATTTTCTTCAGATTTCCACATTTAGCTTTTAACGATTCACTCCCATGCTTCCTCCTCGAAATTTTTCCGCCGTTGTCGTTTCTAATGAATACATTGCCACAGAAACCAGAAAAACTGTTTTTGAAGTATTAGATCCTGAATTTACGTTTCACACAGGTCAATTTGTAAATGTGAAAGTAGAGCCGAAGGTGATGAGAGCTTATTCTGTTGCATCTTCTTCTGCTCGGCTACCACAGTTTGAACTGTGTGTGAAAGTAGTGGAAAATGGAAAAGGATCAGGATATATTGACCGAATGCAAGCGGGGGATACTGTGGAATTTATGGGACCTTTTGGGCACTTTGGAAGAAAAGATACGTCAAAAGAAGTGCTCCTTTTGGGGACAGGAACAGGAATTGCTCCGCTTAAAGCTATTTTAGACGATGAAAAAGAAAAAGGCTTTCCTGTGAAAGTGCAATTGGTTTTTGGAGTACGCTCGTTAGAATTTGCCTCTTATGATGCGTATTTTAACCAACTAGCAAAAGAATACGAAAATTTCGAATATGATCTCTACGTTTCTCGTCCAGAAGAAGGGTGCACAAGAAAAACAGGGCGCATCACCGAATGGATTGCAAACCTATCGGCAGAAATGCTTTCCAATACCGAAATTATCATATGTGGAAATCCTGCCATGATTAAAGAAGCGAAAACAATATTGCTCGAAACGTTTGCATTGCCCAAAGAACAAGTAATTATTGAAGCGTTTTAATTACTTTTTTATACTATTTGCACGTACTGCATTATCCTAAAAAATATCTTAAACTATCTTTCAAATGGATCTGCATGGGTTTGGAGGAAAAAAAATCTTGAACTCCACCATCACTGCAACGCTCTCCGTCTGATTTTACGGTTGTTTTTGGATAATACACCACTTGCCTTCCTCTCTCCCACACTTTTTTGCAGAGCTCGGTATCTGCCAAAAACAAAAAATATCGCTCATTAAATCCTCCAATTGCTTCCCAAAGGCTTTTTGAAATCATCAAAAAAGAAGACTGCACCCAGTCTACAGTTTGTGTTTGAGTTCTATCCACATGCCTCATTTCGTCATGCTGCACCCAGCTTGCGAAAGGGGCAATATTCTTCAATGGAGTTCGGCGAAGAATCTGCAAAAAGAAATTTGGGAATTGGCGAATGGAAAGCGCGTCTTCTCCATTGGGTTCCAACTGTCGAGGCGCTACGATCCCCGCTTTTTTATTATTGTGAAGATACTCCAAAAGCTGAGCAACTGTGTTCGTTTCTGGCCATACAATATCTGGATTCACAAAACAAAAAAAATCTCCCGTTGCCTGTTTTGCCAAGGCATTATTTGCCTTGCTGTATCCCACATTTTTTTCAGAAATATGCAGATGCACATTTTTCATCTTTCCAAGTTTTGTTTGCAAGATTTTTGCATTGGCAGGATCCTCCGAATTATCCCAAATCAGGATTTCTGGCAGTTCAATGCCTTCTTGCTGCATAATTCCTTTCACATTTTCCACTACTTTTTTTGCCTTTTTATAATCTACAATTATCAATGAAATACTCATACCTGAGGTTAAAATTCAATGAGAAGCAGTTTAAGGATTCTTTAATTCTGCATTCTTAATTTTACAAGTTTTCTTCTTTAAAATTTCCTTTTTTTACAGCCCTCCAGTTTTTCTTTCCTCCACCTAGATCATAAGGATTTGGAGTTCCATTTTTATACTCTAAAGTGATTCCAGTTCCTTCAAATCCAAACGCATCTCGAAACCTATGTTCCAAAAATCGTTGATATGACCAGTGGAGAAAATCCAAATGGCTTCCAAAAATACGAAACTGAGGAGGGTTAATCCCCGTTTGTGTCATGTATTTCATTTTGGGATGCATATTTTTGAGTCCTGCTGGCTTATGAAGATGAATAACTTCTTGCAAAAATGAATTAAGTTCTCCAGTGGAAAATTTTTGCGCTCGCATTTGCACAATTCCATTAGCGATTTCGAAGATTTTCATGATGTTTTTCTTTTCTGTTGCCGAAGTAAAAATCACAGGAGCCCAAGGAATAAATGGAAGTTTTCGGTTGATATATTTTCTGAATCGATCTTGTGCGTCTTCTCCCTTTTCGCTCAGGTCCCATTTGTTCACAGCGATAATCACTCCTGTTTTCATATCCAAAAGTTCTCCGATGAGTTTTTGATCCATTGCGGTTATTCCTTTGCTATTATCCACCAAATACACTACCACATCACTCTGCAATGCTGCCTGAAAACTTCTCATCACCGCAAAATGCTCGATGATATCATCAATTTTTGATTTCCTTCGAATTCCAGCAGTATCCACCAACACATAGTCGTTTCCCAAAAAATGGAACGGAATTTCTTTGCAGTCTCGTGTTGTTCCCGCAATTTCCGACACGATACATTCTTTTCTCTGCACCAACGCATTTACAAATGATGATTTTCCTGCATTTGGCATTCCCAAAAAAGAAATTCGAGGAGGCGACTGATCAGATTCTTCTCGTACAAATCGTTTTTTGTGCCCTAGCTTTTCTAATGTGTGCTCGATTTTTTCCAGAAGAGTTCGAAGTCCTTTTGCGTGTAATGCACTCACCGCAAGGCTTTCCTCGGCATTCACTCCCAAAGAAAAAAGCTCTGGATATTCGGAAATATGCCCACCTCCATCGGCCTTTGTTCCCACCAAAAAAATGGGAGTGTGCCGAACATTTTTTCGCAAAAACTCTGCCGCCCTCTCATCGTTTCGTGTTATTTCAGATTTTGTATCGACGCAGAATAAAATGAGATCTGCCTGTGTGGCGGCAATTCTCGCCTGAGCCTGTGTATCTTCTTCAATCGTCCCAGCTAGTTCATCAAACTCCAATCCTCCTGTATCCACCAACAAAAAATCTACATTTTCCCCTTCATGTAGCGCAGTGATAGGATCTCGAGTGGTTCCTTCCACATCGCATTCAATTGCCTTTCGAGAGCCAATAAGCCGATTAAACAAGGTCGATTTCCCAATATTAGGACGCCCCACAATAGCCACCACAGCCGCCATATTCGTTTTGGAAAAATAAAAAATCCTTCACAGTATACAACAGTAAAAGGATTTTTTGAAAGCAAAAAAGAATTTGTAATTCACTATTAGCCTACTCTTTTTCTTCAAACACCATTGGTAGCAAGATGCTATAGAAATCATCTTTTGTTGGGACGCTGGAGAATGGCAAAGCAATATTAATATCCCACATTACTCCGTTGAAAAACGTTGTATAGGTAATAGTTTTTTCTGTGAGATCGGTAATCAAGAAGATATTCTGACTAGTATTCGCTTTTTTAAACTGCTGAGCATATTCATCAACTCGATTTCCAGAGTGAGATAATTGCACGGTCACAAATCCTCGAAGCGAGTTTGGAGTGCTTACAGAAAAACTTACTGATTCATCTCCTAGCGCATTTCCTCCTCGCACAATACTTGAAATCTGATATTCATGTGGAAACACCATTTGCGCATTGATCGTATTCAATGGGATTACATATTGTTCGGCAGAAACCCCAGTCGAAACCAGTCGAGGGCTTTTAGGTGTTTTAGAAGGAGTGGCTGGAGATGGTGTATTCGTAGCCTCTACCACCACTGGCTGTTTCCAGTTTTTGTTGAAATTATCTGCTTTCACACTTGTTGCACTTGGGATAGCCCCCTGAAGAGCAGCAGGAGTTTCGATGGGAGAAGGAGAATTGGCGTTGAGTACTTGAATCGAAGATTGATCATTTGTGTTGCTATTTGTAAGCACTGCTTGCATTTCTTTCAGTTGCACATCCAAAATGGATAGGATGAAAGATTTCCAATACGTCTTTTCTTCCGATTCCATTTGCGTGTTGCTTTCGATCTGCTCTAAAGTACTTTCTTTTTGGGTATTTGCATCATTTTGCAGGGTTAATGCAGTTGGTGTTTCTGCAAGAATTGGATTCAAATGAGAGTTAGGACTTAAGGTGCTTGTTTCCTCAGAAGAAATAGCAATAATAGCCTTGGTAAGAGGATCAGTTGTTTCATTTGTCATTTGCACTAATGATGCTGAAAAAAAATGATTATATCCCCAAATTCCCATCAGAAGAGTGCATGCGCCCGCTAGAAAAAAAATGAACAGCTTAGAAAAATGGAAAGATAAAAATCTAAACACTTTTCCAAGGATCGACACTATCAAGAAAAACCCTGCCAAAGAAGCAACGAGCTTTGCCCAATCTGGCATCATATCCCACAGAAAAAAAGAAAGGGAAAGCAAGAACAGAAAGGAAAAAAGAGAGATAAGGAATGATTTCATAGGAAATATGAAAATGAATAAGTGTACATTAAAAAATTTAAATATACAATTGTCAATATATTTTTTGATTTTTTACACCTTAATCATTTCTTCTGATATGATGTTCAAGAAAATAATGATGTTTTTTTCGAGTATGAGGATTTTGATCTGGGAAACGCTTTGTAAAATGTTTGTGGACGTAGTGGCTATCGTGCTGTCTTTTGCACTGGCCTACTATTTTCGCCTTTTCACCTTTTCTCACAGCCTTTTTCCTTTTGATGAGTATATGCACGTAGCATATCTCGTGGTGCCGGTGTGGATTATTTTTTTGGGGGCCTCAGGGCGATATGCGCTTTCGGAAAAATCTATGGGAATGCAATTTCAGCAAATATTTTTTGCATCGCTTTCTTCTAGTCTTCTCTTCCCGCTGGTTTTCTATTTTTCCAATAATCATTTTTTTTCTCGAGGAATTATTCTACTGCTCTTTGTGCTTTCGGTGACTTTTTTGCTGACAGTAAGCGTTGTTGAAAAAAAGATTTCTCGATGGAAGACATCAATGCTGATTATTGGAGCCAATCGAGATGCCGAACGGATTATTGAAGCGCTTCAGAAGTCGTCTTCTCGACATATTCCCACAGCGGTGCTCGCGCCCTATGGATCGAAGAAAAAAGAGCTTCTTGGTGTGGTGGTGGCTGGAAAGCTTGATGCGCTGGAACGGGTAGTGGAGCAGTTTTCCATCGATGAAATTTTTATGTGTGAAGGAATAGAGCATTCGGAAAATATTGCTTCTTTTTGCCGAAACAAAGGAATTCCTCTCAAAATTTCTGTGGAAAGTTTAGGAATGAATAATGAAACGATTGATTCGCAGGTCATGGGAGGCACTGTTTTTCTCACGATGCAGCAATCACCTCTCTTTGGCTGGGGGCAGTTTTTCAAGAGGCTTTTTGACATTCTCGTGGCAAGTGTTGGGCTTTTTCTTTTTTCTCCCATTTTACTATGGAATTGGAAGAAACTTGTTCCCGTTACTTTCCAAAGAAACAGCTCCGAAACTTTTATTGCCTACTGCATTCCAAGAAAAAAAGGATATGCACTTCTCAAATGGACACTGCTCTATAATGTACTCAAAAAAGATATTAGTATGGTGGGTCCCCGCCTGTTTTTATCGGAAGAATATCGGTTGTTTTTTTCTTCTCTGCGAGCCGGAAAGCAAGCACGAACACTCCTTAGGAGTGGAATTTTTTCCCCATCAAGTGATTTGGAGAATCCTTCGGAGGTTTTAAAAACGGATATTGCATATATTCAGAACTGGTCATTTTGGAACGATTTGATGATTTTACTGAAAGGTTCGTAATATTTTTAGTGTCTCTCACGTTTTTTTTTAGCATAGCTTTCTCTTGCATCTCTTATTTTTTTTCGCTATAACAACAACACATCATCAAAAAAACTTCCTTCTTCTGATTTGAAAAAACCTCAGAAGGGGGGTTGCTCTTGTGTGTAGCATTTTTTATTTGTAATTTGTAGTTCATGATTTCTTTTTCCTCTGCTCTTTGGAACTTTTTTCCAAAAATTCGATCGTTTTCTTCGTCCAAAAAAAGGCGATTTCTTAGTACTTTTGGACTATCAAATCCTACTGCAAAAGCCTTTTTCTTGGCTGATTTTTGCAAGCGAAACGAACCTAAGAAAATCTTTTTCTTGCTGGAGAAAAAAAATGAAGCCTTCGAATATACGCATTTGCTACGGTCTTTTTTGGAAGACGAATATTTAGTACTCCCTTTTTCCTATTCTCTGGCAGAAAAAGAACGAAAACGCGACGTATTTCGCTTTGCCAAAGCCATGAGCGATGAGAGTAAAAAAATGATATTCCTGCTATCACCAGAAGAATACCAAGGTTTTTTTCCTCATGTCGAAAGTGCTGCAAAAAAAGCATTTACACTCAAAAAAAATCAAAAGATTAAAACCGCTCAGCTGTTTCAGCTTTTGGAGCAGGCAGGCTACACTGCAGCATACGACCCAACGAATACAGAAGAGGGAGAGTTTATTCGACTAGGAGACAGCATCACCATTTTCCCACTAGGAGACACAGAAGCCGTGCAGATCGAAATGGAATATGATGTGATTACAAAGCTCGAAACAGTCCACAGCAAGACGCTTTTGGATTCGATTTTTTGCTTTCCAGCGGGTAATGAAGACATCAATTCACCGCTTTGGGATTCAATCAATGAAAAGGACTTGTTGTTTATCGAAGAATTTTCTGATATCGAAGAGTCCATTGCGAAGAAAATTATTTATTGCCCTGCCAAGATTATAGAAACTTCTACTTTCCCTAGGAATGAAGAAGAGGCGCTTCATTTGCGGTTTTTGTCGCTGGTAAAGTTTTATACTCTCGCCGATTTCCTCAATGATGTGCGAGAAAAAATTGCAGCACAGTGGAAAATCGTACTTTCTACAAAGCGGATTGACGAGCTAAAAACCCTGTTTTCCGAAGAGTATATTCCGTTTTCCACCGTACTAGACAAAAAAAGCCCAATGCTCCTCATCGACGCGCAGGATGAAGAATTTATTCCTCCCAGCTTTCAAAATCCTGAGGAAAAGATTTTGTTTTTGACGGATCGAGAAATTTTTCACATGAAAACAGCAACGAAAAAAGCAGGGAAAAATCAAGACATGAACGACTTTCTCACTTCGTTAAAAGTGGGAGATTATGTGGTGCACTCTGACCACGGGATCGGGAAATTTTTAGGGATTACCGAGCAGATGATTTCAGGCATCACTCGAGAATATTTGGAAATTGAATACTTAAAAAACGACAAGCTTTTTGTACCGATTGCTTCGAGTGATAAGGTTTCAAGATATATCGTGGATGATGATAGAGAACCAAAGCTCACGAGGCTAGGAGGAGCAGAGTGGCAAAAAACACAGAGTAAGGTGAAAGCAGAAACCGAAAAAATCGCCAAAGAATTATTGGAGCTCTATGCGGCGCGAGCAAAAGCACATGCGCTGCAGTGCGAGCCAGACACTTCCAGAATGCAAGAATTTGAAAATGATTTTCTATACATTCCAACTCCCGGACAAGTTGCCAGTATTCGAGATATCAAAAAAGATATGGAATCAACCACTCCAATGGATCGGCTGGTATGTGGAGATGTTGGATTTGGGAAAACAGAAGTAGCGATGCGAGCAGCGTTTAAAGCTGTGGAAAACAATATGCAAGTAGCAGTGCTATCGCCTATTACCATTTTGGCAGATCAGCACTACAAAACGTTTGCTAAGCGAATGTTTGGTTATGATGTGCAAATAGAAGTGCTTTCTCGATTTAAAACCCCACAGGAACAAAAAGAAATTTTAAAACGGGTAAAAGACGGAAAGGTAGATATTTTGATTGGAACACATCGACTGTTATCCGAAGATGTAAAATTTAAAAATTTAGGGCTTTTAATTATTGACGAAGAACAGCGGTTTGGAGTGAGGCAAAAAGAAAAGCTTAAATCTCTCAAAAAAGAAGTCCATATATTGACGATGACAGCAACACCTATTCCTCGAACGCTGAATTTGGCATTACATAATCTTCGCGCTATTTCCACCATTACAACTCCTCCTGCAGGAAGGCTTCCAGTCGTCACGGAAGTGCGAAAGTATTCTGATACACTTATTCGAGACGCTATTATACGAGAAAAAGAGCGAGGAGGACAGGTTTATTTTTTACACAATCGAGTGGAAACCATCGAAGGAATTGCGGAAAAACTTCGCCTGCTGGTGCCAGAATGTTCGTTTGTCGTTGCCCATGGGCAGCTTTCTCCACACGTGCTCGAAGAAAAAATCAGAGGATTTAAAGATGGGGAATTTGATGTGTTGGTCTCTTCCACGATTATCGAAAATGGGATCGACCTTTCCAATGCTAACACAATGATTATCAATCAAGCGGATACATTCGGACTTTCGCAACTCTATCAGCTAAGAGGTCGAATCGGTCGATCAAACAAGCAAGGATATGCATACCTTTTGTATAATGCACAAAAGCTACCAATCGATTCAAAAAAACGACTTCGAGCTATTGTGGAAGCCAGTGAATTGGGAAGTGGATTTCAGCTTTCCATGCGAGATTTAGAAATCAGAGGGGCGGGAGATGTGCTAGGAGTTTCGCAACACGGAGCAGTGCATTCAGTGGGAGTGCAGCATTTTCTCAAGCTTCTCAAAAAAACAATAAAAGATTTGGAATTGCAACAAAAAAACAAAAATCTGCCCATGCCAGAAGAAGAAATTGAAGTGCAGATCGACGTGCCGCTCAATGCATTTATTCCAAGTTTTTATATTCCCGATAACAAAGAAAAAATCCTTACCTACCAACGATTTGCAGGGGTGGAGACGATTGATGCCGTGCATGACTTAGCAGAAGACTTGGCAGAAGAATATGGTCGACTTCCTCCTGAGGTGAAAAACCTTATTTCAGTACTCGAGCTAAAACTGCTTTCAAAGAAAGCGAGTGTAAAATCCATTCGGTTTCAGGGTGAAAATGTGGAATTACACCTAGGTAAAAAATGTACCGCCAAAGAAATTTTTCAGCTTCTTGCAGTTCAACCAACATGGAGCATTTCGGGATCCACTCTCTACAGAAGTCAAAAAGATTTGGGAACGTATTTTATGGACACATTAAAAAGTGCGATAGAAATGCTAGCCCCTCATGATCAATAACGCTTTCATTATGATTCTTGGACTTATTGCTGACGGAAATCGCCGATGGGCAAAATTGCACGGTTTTTCCAGCTCGGATGGACACGAAGCCGGCTTTCGGGTAGTTTCTGATGTTGTCATTCCCACATGCAAAAACCATCCTGAATGGACGGGTCTTGTTATATATGCGTTTTCTACCGAAAATTGGAAACGGGATATTTTTGAAATTAGTGCTCTTTTTTCGCTTTTTGAGCGAATGTGTGCGGAATGGATGGAAAAATGCCAAAAAGAAAATATTCGGGTGTACTGGGCGGGAAGACGCGACCGAGTTCCTGCATCTTTGAAAAATTCTATTGAATCGCTGGAATCTCTCACACGCAATAATACTTCGTTTACGATATATTTATGCATTGACTATGGCGCACATGACGAAATTATTCGAGCGGTGCACTTAGCAGGAATAGATTTTGAGAAGCATTTGGAATTACCAATGCTCGATTACATTATTCGCACAGGAGGAGAACAGCGTCTTTCTGGTTTTTGCTTGTGGCAGTCGGAATATGCAGAACTCGTATTTATTTCAGAGTTTTTGCCAGAACTCACCAAGTCTCGACTTGAAGAACTTTTGGAAAGCTTTACAAAAAGAGAGCGAAGAAAAGGAAAATAGGTATTCATGAATCACGTTTTGGAGTACCTTAAGAACGATAAAATTCTTAATTTTTCATTATTTTTATGCTCATGTTTGATTTTAAGAAATTTCCAGAGATTGAAAAAAAAGCGAAGGAATACACTCCCGAAAAAATAGCATACCTGATTAACTCTTGGGTGATGGTGTCGCAGATGTATATAAACAAGAAAAAAAAGCTCCAAGAGCATTTGGATATTTTCAAGCAGGTGCAGGATATGACAATAACATTGGGTGGCTATGTATTCTATAAAGCTTCTTTACCGTTGCAAGGGCTCAAAGAAGGGTCAGAACTAATGATTGGTGATAAGCAATATGACCTGATGGAAAAAGACTTGGAACGATTGGGGGTGCCCAAAGAGCATGTTTCTGGGCTTTTGAATACATATTTACAAGCAGAAATCTTGGGAAATAAAGAAGATATAGAGCGATCAATTTTTGGGAAAACCTTGGAGGAAATGGAGCAAGAAAACAATGGATAACGCCAATTCAAAACTGGTCAGAGATAACTTCTCGGCTCCATATCCATATCCAAGGCAGAATCCCTTCCTCTCTCTGATTTTTCACCCTTTAGACACAAATTATTTGATAGTCCCTTTTTTGAATTGTTTACTCTTTCCATAACTTCAAAAACCCTTTTTGATACGCCATGATAGATGCAACCACAATATCAGACGACACTCCAGAAACAGAAATAGGTTCTTCATTTGGAATCGCAAGTCCCATACTCACTTGCACAGTGGCATCTGTTCCTCCGCTAGGCACATGCACTCGATAGTCGGTCAAATTCATTTCAAAATGCGAATGGGTTTTGAGAAGAGATTTCATCGTGGAAATAACTGCGTCCACAGGTCCGCTCCCCTCTCCACATCCTTCGTAGTATTCTCCTTTAAAAATAATCTTTACACAAGCTTTTGCTTTTTTCTGAAGTCCTGTTTCCACAGTAAAATCCATCACTTGAAGCACAGGGTTTTCGTTTTGAGAATATGCAATCACATCTTCCACAATAGCATGGAGCTCGCTTTTTCTCATTTCATTTTTCAGACCAAAAAACATCTTCACTTCTTTCGCCAGCTCTTGCATTACTTTTTGATTTTTTTCCAGCGAAAGCCCAAAGAGATTTTGAGCTACAACATGTAACTCGGCTTCTGTGGGGGCAAAAGAAAAAATAATATCCTGATTCCCTTTTTGTGAATGGATATTGGAAATTCCTGATGCGAGAAACGCATCAATATCTTGCAGCGTAGCATCCACCCCCGGAAGAGTTGGAAAAAGAAGTGTTGCAGAATAAGGATCCTTGAGTCCTGTTCCTGTTGCCACGCACACCACTGTTTCATCTGGTTTAATTTTCCCATTTGCGAGTAATTTTTTGAGACACGCCACGGGAATCGCCCCAGAAGGTTCTGTGAACACCGATGCAAGCTTTGCCATGTCTAGTTGAGATTCTAGAACAGTCGTATCATCAATCATTTCAAACTCACCATTAGAAAATCGAATAGCCTCTAGCAATTTCATATCATCAAGAGGAACTCCAATATTCACCGCAGAGCAAAGAGACGTCGGTCTCGCAATAGTTCTTGCTGTTTTTTCTCCTGCGTATAATGCCGAACACATGGTGTCTGCTTTTTCGGGCTGCACTCCAATAATTTTTGGAATTTTTGAGATAAGCCCCATAGCATGCCATTCAAAAAATCCTTTTGCAATTCCATACAAATTGGTTCCGCATCCCACTGGTGCAATCACAACATCAGGCACATTCCAATTCAGTTGTTCAATAATTTCATACGCAATTGATTTTTGCCCTTCTGAACGGAATGCATAGTCCCCTGCCAGCAAAAAATCATATTTCTTTGCCATTTGTTCTGAAAGCTTTACGCAATCTGCATACGTTCCTCGCACTTTAATCACCTTTCCCCCATGCACCAAACTTTGCGAAAGTTTACCAATGGGAGTATTTTCAGGAACCAGCACATAGCACGGAATACCTGCTTTTGCAGAATACGCCGACACAGAGGCTGCCATGTTTCCCGTGCTTGCCACTACAATTCCCTTTGCTCCCAGCTCAAGAGCTTTGGAAACTTCCACCAGCGTTCCACGGTCTTTAAAAACTCCTGTAGGATTTGCGCCTTCGTTTTTGATGTAGAGTTTTGGGATCCCATATTTTTCTGAAAGTTTTTCAGAATACACCAATGGCGTTCCTCCTTCATTTAATGAAATGATTTTAGTTCGATCATTGAGCGGATAAAAATTGAGATATTTTTGCGCAGAAGGAGGTGTGGAGTGCAAGATATATTCATTGATGGTTTGTTTCATTCTTTCTATATCAAATCGAATATCCAACGCTTGTCCACACTTGAGACAACGGGTGATGGTTTCTGATTCTTGAAAAGAACTTCCACATCCAACACATTTGATTTCGTAGCGCATAAAAATACTAAAAATTTATTCGCATCTTAGTATATAAAACCAAGCATTAAAAACCGGTGTCTATTTTTTGTTTTTTGAAAAAAAGACTTGACTATGTGTATATGCATACTATAATCTGATAAACTTTTAAGTTGAAATAATGAATTATATTGTTGCGAACCGAGATAATGATCTTGGTTTCACACCTCTCGATTGTAGTCTTTGTCATACTAATTTTAATAAAGTGTACCCAGTATGCGAAGATTCAGAGCCCAGATTTGCAATAGCACTATTGAAAACAATGGAGGGCTATAGCTATAGAGATTTACTTAAGAAAACAGTTATGACTACTGTGCATTTTGTAGATGCAGATGTAGATGTAGGTGATGAAGAGCAAAGAATAAAAACAAAAACAGTGCCAATGGAAGGCCTTATGCGAGATTATCCATTGGGCAGTAGACCTCGTTTTTTTTCTCAAGGTTTTATTTTTGTTGATCGCGACAGGAAACCCATGACTTTAATGCGCATGTTTGATTTTGAAGCATTTTGTAAAGCACTTGAAGAAAAATCAAGACCAGAACAAGACTATAAGAAGACTTTTGAGTATCAGCATATCAAAACTGCTTGTGAAACAAGAGATGAGATTATTAAAGCGGGAGGATTTCACCCTATTTTAGATGGTCAATTATTTATCCCTGAAATTAAACAACCTTTGTAGCGCAGGTTTTTTTAGAAGTTATTTTTTTGACCAAACGCGCTTTGGTGTGCAAGACTATTCCTGAATATTTTTTTGTTTGTAATATGAAAAAAGAAAATAAATCCTTATTACTGGAGCAATTTTTAGTTTATCCACAAAAATCACTTTTACAAACTTCTAAAAAATCTAAATATGCTTGGAAAAATGTATTATTTCCATTGGAGGGGAAAAACAATGTATCTCTGAAAATATAGACCAAATCGCATATGAAATTCACTTTGTAACTTTTGATAAGCAATTAAATAAAATTATTTCCAGTATATAAAATGCCTTTCCCCCACAAAACCCTCGGATATCTTGGCGAATCCATCGCTCGGCAATATTTGGAAAAAAAAGGATACAAATGCTTGGAGCAAAATTTTTGTATAAAGGGCGGAGAGATTGATTTGATTATGCAAGACAAAGAAACACTGGTATTTGTAGAGGTGAAAACCAAAGAATCATTGCATTTGCAAGATAATATTGATGGAATGTTTGAGAGAATAACACCTCAAAAAATTGGCTTTCTCAAGCGAAGCTTGGAGCTCTATTGTCTCAAAAAAGGATATTCATTGTATGATACGAATATTCGGTTGGATTTGGTGTATGTGCTCTATAAGGATGACACCCATGTGAAAGTAGAGCATATCATCAATGGTCTTTCTTTTGACGATTAGCAAACGCGTATGAAAGAACTGTTTGATCGTGCAGTTGTTGTAAAAATAACGCCTTATGGTGATGATGATGCGATTCTTGAGTGTTTTTTTGAAACTTCGGGAATTGTTTCTTTGGTGGCGAAAGGACTCAAAAAACCAACTTCCAAAAACAAAGGAATTTGCCGAATTGGATCAATTGTGGGGGTTGAATATTTTCTTCCTGCGGGGCATGCACCCTTGGGCAAACTGAAACGATTGCTTCCAGAAATTCCTGTGCTGATGGATGATTTTGCATCGATGGGAATGCTGATGCTGGTGTGCGAAATGATGCAGATGTATCTTCCTAAAGACCATCCAGAAATTTTGGTATTTCGGCTTTATGAACAGTTTTTACAGACTAAAACCTACACTCCTGCCACCGCACTATGCTTCCTCATCACTTTTTTCAAAACATTGGGAATGCTTCCTGATTTTGCATCGATGCGAGGAGAAAGAGTGGACATAGTCTATTGGGATGAAAAGCATGGAGTGGTGAAAGAACGATTGGCAGAATCTAATAATTATGGGCTTTCTTGGGATGCACTGAAGGTATTCTATCATCTTTCTTCTGGAAATTTTCAGATTGCCAGCTCACTTGCGTTTTCATTGGATTTGAGGAAAGAAGTGTGGAACGTGCTTTGGTGGTTTCATCAATTGCATGTTTCGTGGTTTCCCAAATCGAAGAAAACATTAGAATCTATGGGAATTTTATGATAGAATGAATGGAAAAAATAATAATAAAGAATGAATAGCAAACAAAAACATACTATAAGGTTTTGGAGTATTGGCTTTGTGGAGGCAAGGCTTATTTTTTCAATGGAAAATACATCAGCCAGCCCAATAGCAAACAAGCAAGAGGCTATCAATCTCCAATCTCAAGAGTTTCAAAAGCAACTACGATCGCTTCAAGATAAATTAGGACTTACGATGAAAAATGGAGTCATTACAAACTTAGAGGAGAGAAAAGCAATCCTTGAAGAAATGCGAACCCTTAGAGGATTGCCGACCGATTCAGAATCTTTTCAGTTGGAGCAAAATGATTCCAGCAACACACCTTTTTCTAATCCTATTGCAGCAGGAGCATTAAATGAACAGTCTGATATTCCAAGCGTTGAGAATATTGAAGATTTAGAAAGCTATCATTTTAATTACTCTCCTACCAGTAAGGTAGAATATCCCACCCAGCAAATTATTCGAAATGCAGCAGAGTTAGAAAAAATGTCAAATAATAGAGAAATTTTACCCAATAGCACAGTGTTGCTCTCTCCTGGAATATACGCTGGAAATTTTTCCATTTGGGCACCAAATGTGAAAATCATGGCTCAAGATCCGAGCAATCCCCCCAAATTCATTGGAGGCCCAAAACCTTATTCTTTAATTTTTCAGGAAGGATCATGCACAGCATCTCATCTTGATTTTGATGGTGGAGAAATAGGGATTCGTCTCAATAAAGAAAATAATACTGTTTCTAACTGTAATTTTTCAAATCAACAAAGGCTAGGAATCGATTGTAAGGCAGATAATTCATTGATTAAAAACTGTATTATTTCTAAATTTCATAAAGATGGAATCTTTATTCAGGGAAATAATGTGACGGTAGAAACCTGTAATATTTATGATTATTTAGGACAAGATGACGCTCATAATGATGGGATTCAAATAGCTGCCAAGGTCTTTAATAATAATGATAAATTGTATTCTGGACGAGAAACCGTTAGTAATTTACGAATCATAGGAAATACCATTGATATGAAAAAAAGAGAAGGACCAGATCAAGAAAAAATGAAAGGGAAGCATTTGCAAGGAATTTTTGCAGGGCAAGTAATGCTCGAAGATGCTGTTATTCGAGATAATCAAATATCGGTTGATAGCGATCATGGAATTACAGGATCATTTTTGGGAAAGAGTTTGATTGATGGAAATGTATTAAGAAAAGCAGGAGAGGGTAATACTATTCCGAAAATTAACATTATGGCATCTAGAGCTGCGAATAATGTAAATACGGCTATTCCCGCAGAATATAATGTTTTTGTTGGGAAGAATGAGTGGGAGAATTGCGGAGAAACAGAAGGAGGACATTTTTATAACATATGGAAACACAAAACGCAAGAAGTGCGTAATCTTCCAGAAGAAAGAAAACCTCTAGCCGCTACAATCAATCTCTCCATTTTACAGTCCTAATCATTGCAGTCTGCCCCAAGCAACAATTGTAAAATACCACACGCTTCATCGATTTCTGCCTTTGAAATATTGAGAGGAGGAAGTAGTCGAACTACGTTTTCTCCTGCTGAAATAATCAGCAGTTTTTCAGAATATGCTTTATCAATAATTGATTGCACTTTTTGAGTGCATTCAATCCCGACTAATAGCCCCATTCCTCGCACTTCTTTGATGATTGGAGAATTGATTTTTCGTAGCTTTTCTAGTAAGTATACAGAATTTTCTCGCACCTGCTGCAAAAACTGAGGATTTTCTAATCGTTTTAGAATATGCAATGCCGAAGCACACGCGAGTGGATTTCCTCCAAACGTGCTTCCATGATCTCCTTTTTTGATATGCCTTCCCACGGCTCCTTTTACCAGAGTTGCACCAATGGGAACCCCTCCTGCCAGTGGCTTTGCGAGCGTTAGAATATCAGGAATCACATCAAATTGTTCATACGCAAAAAGTGTTCCACTTCGCCCAAGCCCACACTGCACTTCGTCAAAAATCAGCAAAGCATTATACTTATCACATTGTTTTCGAATGGTTTGTAAAAAATTTTTGCTCGCAGAAAAAACACCCCCCTCCCCCTGAATAGGCTCCACAATCACCGTCGCCGTGTTGGTGGAAATAGTGTTTATAAAAGCTTCTTCGTCGTTATATTTGCAAAAAGTAATATTGGGGATCAGCGGAGCAAAAGGCAGGCGATAATTTGGATTTTCTGTAGCTGAAAGGCTTCCCATGCTTCGCCCATGAAACCCATTTTTGAAAGCAATAATTTCTGTTTTTTCTGGAGAAATCTGATTTCCATATTTCTTGGCAAATTTCAGAGCCGCTTCATTGGCCTCTGTCCCACTATTGGAAAAAAAAACCTGATCAGCAAAGCTCAGCTCTACCAGTTTTTTGGCAAGTTCTTGTTGCGGCTCTGAAATATAATAATTGCTGATGTGTGTGCATTTTTTGAGCTGTGCAACAACAACATTAATCCAATCATCATCCGAATGCCCCAAAATATTCACCGCCACCCCCGACATCATGTCTAAATATTTTTCTCCATGTTCGGTAAAAAGATAACTTCCTTTACCGCGAACAAAAGGCGTAGTACGAGAAGCATACACCGGAAGCACTGCAGGAAGCGCTTTGCAAACCGTTTGCACTAAAGGATTTTTACTAGAAAGAATCACTGCCTTTGGAATATGCTGTAAAAGATGGTGAATCACTTTACATTTTTTTATCATTCCATCTGTAATTTTGGCATTTAAATACGTGTCTTGTAAAAGACGAGAAACATCTTTTTCTGATAAAAAAGGAATAATTTCATTATCATTATTTCGAATTCCTCCAGCAAGGGTTAAAAAAATAACTTCTTTTATATTTTCTTGTTCACAAAGAAGTTGCACAATATCGTCGGCATTCACATTGCACGGTTCGTTATTTTCATCTAGCCCCAAAAACCCAATAGCCTGAAATGGGTGATTTTTGGTAATAGAGATTTTTTTTGGAATTATAACCTTTCCAAATTCTTCATTTTTATTTCCTATAACATTTTCAAAATGAACCATATGCATAGCAGGAAAGGCATTTTGCAAAATATTGAAATTTTGATTATACACTGGCATAACCGCATATTCTAGTACTTCTTTTGTAGTTATTCCCATTCCATCTTTTTTGGGTCGTTCTTTTTCAAATTGTTTTGCGTAGGCTTCATCTATTTGAACCCCTCCACCAAACACCAATATCACTTGTTTTTCCTCCGATTGCACAGAGCGAATAAAATCACAAAAGTGTTGAAAATTTTGCGGAAGCAGTTCAGAGCCGCTGGCTTTGATGATGGTATACATATGAAAAATTAAAAATCATTAGGGGGTAAAAGTGAAAACATCGCATACATGTTTTGTAAAGCTTGAGACGAAGCCCCTTTTCGCAAATTATCAATCACACTTATAATCACAAGTCGACCATTTTCATCCATCTCAAACCCTCCCATTACACAGCGGCTAGTATGCTGCACATCTGAAATAGTAGGGATTGTTTTTTGCACGGTGATGAGTGGGGCGGCTTGATACTGATCAGAAAGGAGTTTAAAAAAATTAAGATGGTGAAATTCTGGCTTAATGAAGGCATGGATAGTGACCAGCATTCCTCGAAAAGTATTAATAAGATGGGGTGTAAATGAAAGCGAACACGAAAAAAACTGTTGCATTTCCGCCTCATGTCGATGTTTGGTGAGCGAATACGGAATGCAACTATTTTCTTCCAACAATTTATGATTTGCAAAATCTTTTCCCGCCCCCGAATATCCGGATTTTCCATCAATAATAATTTTTTCAAAATATTTTTCTAAAGGCAACAATGCCAGTAAACTAGCGGTTACATAACAGCCAGGATTGGCAACAAGTGGTGCGTCAACAATTTCATGAACCATGAGTTCGGTAAGTCCAAAAATTGCTTTTTGGTTTGCTGATGTATGAGGCATTTTATAGGCTTTTTCGAAAATATTTGGATTTTTAAAACGAAAATCCCCAGACAAATCAATAATTTTAACTCCTGCTTCTAAAAAAAGAGAAGCATATTGCATGCATACGCCATGAGGTGTTGCAAAAAAAACAATATCCGGATTTTTGGAAAGGAGAGTTTTATCAATTAAATCTTTAGAAGTGGCTTGAAAAACACATTCTAATCTTTCATCAAGACTTGCAAGAGTAAAAAGCTCTTGTCCGGTAAATCCATTTGCGCCGATGATTCCATATTTTACTTTTTTCATACGATTTATTTCCAAACAATACAAAATTTTCGCTTTCCCTCGTGAGTATATTTTCGCTCTTCGGTAATAATTTCTGGAAAATCATACTCAAAAGGATTGAGCTTTTTTGTAAGGCTTTGAATAATTTTTTCAACAGAGCTAATAGCAAGCCCATACGGAATGCAAAGTGATTTTCGCTTGGTTTCAAAATCTTGTATCAGAATATTTCCCAAGCCGGGTGCATACATACTGCCCAATTCCCAATAGTCTAAATGCGCTCGGATACTGTAAAACACAAGAGGGTGAAGAGGGTGAGAAAAGGCAAAAAAATGATCGTGTGCTGCCGCATCTAAAATAGCATTTGCGGGAAGAAATAGCATGTTTTCATGGATTTTCATTATTTTTTCAATATGGCGTGCCAGTTCTGGAGTAATAACTAACGGAGTAAGCATAGAAATCAATGAGGAATTAAAAAAATCTTCTGCATTTTCTGCAGAAGATACGAGAAAAAGTTCAACAGTATTCCTGCGTTTTCTATTATAGCATCACCCCCTGCCGAAATAGTGTGATAGACATTTAAAATGTAAAAATTAGATAAATTGTATGGAAATCATTTTAAAAACGCAAATGAATTTCTGGTGTTCGATTTAAAAGGGAGGTGTATAATACAGTTATGTGTTTTTATTTCTTTATAATGAGCGACTCTTTCATCACCAATATTGGAGAAAACACTCTTTCCAATAAGCTCAAAACTCTTGTGCCGCAAAGCACTGCACTTGATATTTTGGTTGGTTTTTTTCGATTTTCAGGATTTTTTAGAATAAAAAAATTACTTCAAAATCCCGAAAAAATACGGATTTTGGTGGGGATGGGTGCAGATGAAAAAAGCATTTCTGCGGTTATAGCAGGAGCTCAACCTTCCCTTTTTCCAGCCGAAGAAAAAAAAGAAGAATTTTTGAAAAATGCCATCAAAGATTTTTCCAACGCCAAACAAACAACGCAAGAATTTGAAGGTCTGCACGAAATGATAGAAATGATTGCTTGTTTTATCAGAGGTAAATTGTGAAAGTAGGGGAAATTTTTTTGAAGAAATTGAAGATGAAAAAAAATTTCCACAGATTTTAGATCAAGTAGAAAAAATATTTTTTGATACGCAAAAAAAGAGTTCTTGGGAGGACGCTGACTCCCTCCATCGGGCTCGAAGCCGTACGCAGCTCAGCGACAAATTTTCTGACTCAATTCAAGAACTCTTCTTAAGTAGTTATATTCTATCAAACAAGCATTTGCGTGTCAAATTTGATGGCTATCCATCAGCTTTGCTGGCAGAAGTTGAAAATATCATTTCTCAAACCACAGAAGAAACAGAAGAAAAAGCAAAAACTATGATTTTGGACGCTTTAGATAATCTGAAAATTTTGGATCCAGCGTGTGGTTCTGGGGCGTTTCCTATGGGTATTTTGCAGAAGGTAGTACAAATTTTAAGCAAAATTGATCCCGAAAATACAATATGGTTGGAAAAAATAGTGAGTCAAAATCCGCCCGAAGTGCAAAAAACAATCAGAGAGCATCTTTTGAAAAAAGATTTGAACTATGTGCGGAAATTGGGAATTATTCAAAAATCCATTTTTGGTGTGGATATTCAGGAAATAGCGGTGGAAATCTCTCGTTTGCGGTTTTTTCTTTCGCTTGTGGTAGATGAAAAAGCAGAAGAAATTGAGCCTCTTCCAAACCTTGATTTTAAATTTGTGTGTGCCAATTCTCTTTTGAGCTTACCTGATATTTCCACTGGGCAAAATGATTTATTTGCGGATCAAGAACGAGAGAAAATTTTTGCAGAGATGAAAAAAATTCGTGAAGAATATTTTTTGGCACACGCTGGTAAAAAAGATGGGCTGAAATATAAATTTTCGCAGTTTTAATGCTATTTGAGAAAATGAAAATCCTCCTTTTTTCTCAAAAATTTCACAACTGGTTTCTTTGTCAATTGCAAAAAGTGTATTCTCCCCTCTACCCTTTCATTTCCGTATCAAAAAATATTTCGCTCCAGATTAGTCAGCACATCAAAAAAAGATTTACCCGAAAAAATATTGACTAAAATTTACCAAATAGGTAAATTTCATGTTGCAATTTAAATATTTTTTTGAGAGAATAAGTGGAAGTTTCTTTTGAAAACCCACGGCATGAAAAATTGGTGAGCGACCTTTCAAAACTTAAAAAAAAATATAAAGGAAATGGAATCAATATTTTGAAGCGGCTCAAAGATCTCCAAGACGCTCCAAATCCAATGGAGCTTCCTCCCTCTTGCAACTTTCATGCCCTCAAAGGAAATATGAACGGACTTTTTGCCGTTGATATTAATCCTTCTGGGAAAAGAGGAAAAGAACGAATGATTTTTCGACCTTGCAATGAATATGCAACCGATATGCGAAAAATTGAAATTATTTCTATTTGCGAACTCTGTAAAGATTATCACTAAATTATTATCACCATTTCTATGAGCTTTACTTTACCAATTGCAATTCCACCTGGAGAAACTATCAAAGATTCTTTAGAGTATGCCAAAATGACGCAAAAAGAATTGGCTCTTCGTCTTGATATTTCTGAAAAACATCTTATTTCTATTCTTTCGGGAAATTCTCCTATTACTGCCGAAATGGCAATAAAATTGGAAAAAATTATTGGTGGAAGTGCAAAGTTTTGGATGAACAGTGAAAGCAGTTATCAACTCACTAAATTGCAACTCGAAGAAAAAAATGCTTTTAAAAAAAAAGAAGAAATAGCGAAAAGATTTAAGTGTTATTCAGAATTAGTAAAGTACGGTTTTGTAAAAGCAACAAGAAATATTTCAGAAAAAACAGAAGAACTTTTAAAGTTTTTTAAACTTCCTAATTTTACGAACGTTTTTTCTTTGTATCCAGAAGTTTCATATCGTAACGCTGATGAAAGCATAAATAAAGAATCTCTCGTTTCATGGCTTCGTTGTGGTGATATTTTTGCAGAAAAATTGGATTTACAAAAATATGATGCTAAAAAATTGGAAGTATTAATTCCACAATTTAAAGCATTAACCCATTGTCCAGAAGGATTTTTAAGTGAACTGCAAAAAATGTGTGCAGAAGTTGGAGTAGCACTTGTTTTTGTTCCGTATTTCAAAAATACAAAAGTAAATGGTGCAACTCGATGGATTCGGAAAAATCAAAATCCTCTTATTCAACTCAATGCCAAGGGAACATTAAGTGATATTTTTTGGTTTACTTTTTTTCATGAATTGGGACATGTACTAAAGCATAGAAAATCTGATCGATTTATTGAAAATGGAACAATTATTGACGAAAAAAAAGAACAAGAGGCAGATAGTTTTGCGTTAGAATCTCTTATTCCAAGTATTGAATTTGAAAGTTTTGTACAACAAAATATTCAAATTACTTTAGAAAAAATTGCAGAAAAATCAAAAAAATGGGGAGTTGATCCAAGTATTATAAGGGGAAGGCTTGCAAAAAGAAAAATCATTAAATGGAATCAATTCCCAGAATATAAAATTTCTTTAAACAACGCATTTGGAACAACAAATTGATGAACTCGTTTTTGAACTGTATGGTTTGACGGAGGAGGAAAAAATGGTGGTGAGGGGTTAAAATTTTTACCAAAAAATTGAATTTCTAGTATTCCAAAGGTAATACGAGTATACTATTTCTTGTGGTGTTTATTTTTTACTATGAAATCAATCGGAATTATTGGAGGAAAAGGAAAAATGGGGGCTTTTTTTGCGGAAGTATTTTTGCGACATGGAATGAAAGTTTCGGTGTGGAGCCGAGAAGATAATGTTTCTTTGGAAGATTTTTGCAAAACACCTGATATTATCATGGTTTCAGTTCCTATGGATAAAACCAAGGAGATTATTAGCAAAATTGGTGAATATTTGCAGCCTCATCAGTGCATTATTGATGTTACTTCATTGAAGAAGTTCCCAATGGAAGCGATGCAAAAAACAGGAAAAAAATATTTTGGAATGCATCCGATGTTTGCTCCCACTCTTTCTGGGAAAATGGAAGGACAAAATGTGGTGATGTGCTCTGGAAACGCTCCAGAAGAAGAAAGTTTTATTCGAACTATTTTTGAAGCAGAAGGAGCTTTTTTGCTGGATATGACACCAGAAGCACATGATGAACTTATGAGTGTGGTGCAAGGGCTTTCGCATTTTTTAGATATTTCGTTTATCCAAACTCTAAAAGCTCGAAATATTAATTTGGAAAATATATTTGCAGCTCGCTCTCCTGCATATGCACTCAAAATGATGCTCGCATCTCGAACCCTCGCACAAGATGCAAATTTGTATGGGAATATTCAAATCCTAAACCCTATCAACGTAGAAACCTTGAAAACATTTTTTTTAGAAGCTGAGAAGTTGGCAAAAACAATAGAAGAAAAAAGCCTCTCTGATTTTTCTGAAATTTTTCATAATCAGCAAAAATACCTTGGAAAATACGCAGAAATCTCACAAAGCGAATCGGATATTGTTATTGATTTTTTAGCAAATAGGATATTAAAAAAACAACATCCTACCAGTTTTCATGCAGAAAATCATCCAAATGCGACGATTGGAATTTTGGGTCCACAAAACACTTTTTCGCATATTGCTGCACAAGAATTTTTTCCAGAAACATCAGGATTTAAAATGTATCCAACGATTTCTGCAGTTTTTACAGCGTATAAAAACAAGGAAATTTCGGAGATTTTTGTTCCCATTGAAAACATTTTACATGGCACCGTTGCCGAAAGTATTGATGGAATTACTAAAACAAATCTACCTATTCGGGCTATGTATGAGATGAAAATAGTCCCTGCGTTATTTGTATCAGAAAAAACAAATCCCGAAAATATTATAGAAATCTTTTCTCATCCGCAGCCTTTGGCACAGTGTAGTGATTATTTAGAAAATAATTTTCCAAAAGTGCATATTACCTCAGTTGCTTCCACTGCTATTGCAATGGAAAAAATGCTTGCAACTCCGCATTCTGCAGCGGTTGCTCCTCTTAAACAAGGAGAAGTTTTAGGTGTCAAAACCATCGCTACCAACATTGCAAATCAAAGTAATAATGCTACTCGATTTGCCTATCTTTCAGAAAAAACATATCCAAAAACTTCAAAAAATATTCAAGGTGGTTTTCTCTTTTCTTTTTCAAGTGATGCTCCTGGATCTCTGGAAAACGTTCTTCATTTGTTTTCTAAAAATAAAATTAATCTCACAAAAATAGAATCTCGCCCAACAGGAAACGCTTTTGGGGAATATATTTTCTTAGTGACTTATGAGGGAACTATCCAAAATATTGAATTGTTTAAAAAAGAGTTAGAAAAACATACTGCTTTTATTCGGTTTTTGGGAGAGTTTGGAATTTTTACAAAATAAAAAAATAACAAGCTGAAATGGGGATAGATATTTTGAAACTCATTGACATGCAAAGTGGTGGAATATTTACTGATAAACCAACCATATCTGAAGAAACAACATTGGTATTTTAAAAAATTCTTTTTCTATTTTTTTAAAAATATTTTTTAAAATATTTTATTGACAAAAGCAAATTTATAAGAAAATATAGTGCCTTACTTTTTTAGCACTTTTTCCTATGCAAAAAATTTCACTCTGGTTAATTATCCTCTTTTCTTTCTTTTTTAGTGCTCATGCTGCGATGGCAGATATATCATGTATTACCATAGAAATTCCCACAGAACTTAAAAATCCTCTTACAGAAGCTGCAAAAGATATTCCATGTGAACTCATTGATTCACTTCAAACCATTGAAATATTTGATGACCCAAGTCTTCCTCGTGCTATGGCAAATGCTCGAATTTTAAAAGTAAATAAAAGCGCTCTTAATAATCCAGAAATAGTAGATGTTTTAATTCACGAACTTGGACACGTGGTAGATTTAGGAGGACTCACTTCTACGTCCTACAAAACTCCCTCTGTATTTAAAGATGGAAATGAGACTATTTACGAAGATGATGCAAGTGTTTATTTTTATAACCTTTCTTGGAACACAGAAAATAAAAGAAAAATGAATGCAGTGGTGCAAGATTTTGCAGGAGAATATGCCTCAACAAATCCTTTTGAAGACTTTGCAGAAGGCTTTTTGCTGTACATTAAACATGGAAATGAATTTAGAAAAATGGCGAGACATAATAATATAATGGCAAAAAAATATAATTTTTTTAAAGAAATAGTGTTTTCTGGAACAGAGTTTAATTCTGGAACTAGAAAAATACCTGCAGAAAAACGAGTTTGGGATGTGACAAAAATGTAAAAAAATTGCAATATTCTCTGTTAAAAATTTCCACAGCTTTTTGCCCATCCATTCAATTGTTTTGATACGTCATTGATTTCTGATGATACATCAATAAAATGAGAAAGGCTTATCTGTTTCATTTCTTTAAGTATGCGAAAGGCAAGG
>CAZHIF010000002.1:47265-107215 GCA_964532505.1 uncultured Candidatus Peribacteria bacterium | reverse complement strand
TCCCACTTGCACCTATGACTCAGGAACATTTGATTCTTGTACCTTCGGTTCATAATTATTAGAATCGTTGATTCACGAAAGAGACCACTCGTTTTGAGTGGTCTCTTTTTGTCGTCTTTTCTGTTTTTATCGTTCTGGACATTCATGAAAAACTCTTGCTGTACATGTCTTACAAATTGCTGTATCAAATGTAGGAATTACTCCTGCAAGCGCATCTTTTTTAGAAGAAAAGAAATTTTCTGATCCAATTTTTTCAAAGAAGTGTCCCTTTTTTAAAAATTCTATAATATCACTAGAAAAACTACAGAATACGAGCCTTACTCCTGCTTTTTTACATTTTTCCGATTGTTGGATCAAAAATTCACCTCCTGCCAAATCTACGAACGGAACTCCTTTACAGCATAAGATGCGAACTCGGCATCCTTCTGGAATTTCTGAAAGTTGCTCTTCAAGGGTTGCGATTGCTCCAAAATAGATTTCTTCTTTTACACTAAAAAACTGAAGCTGCGGACATCGTTTTTCCACCCCTGTATATTTCATAAACTTTTTTCCATTTTCTGTCTCCACAGGAGTTGCTTCCACCAAAAGTGGCTGAGAGGTTTTTTTTAGATAAATCAGAAGAGAGGTGATGACTCCTAAAAAAATAGCTTGTTCTAGCTCTAAAAAAAGAGTGGAAAAAAATGTAATCCCCAAGACAATAGATTCTTCTCCATTGGTGGTGAGAATATGTTTTATATGCTTTTGGTCAACAAGACCATAGGCTACCAAAAAGAGAATACCTCCCATTACCGAAAGAGGAAGGTAGGCAGCCAAAGGAGCTACGAGTAATACAATGATAATAAGGGCAAATGCAGCTATAATTGATGCAAGAGGAGTTTTTGCCCCTGCTTCATAGTTTACTCCACTTCGATTGAAAGATCCGGCCGATGGATATGCGGAGAAAAAAGCTCCTACAACATTAGAAATCCCCTGTCCAAAAAATTCTTGGTTTCCATCTACTTTTTGCCCTGATTGGATTCCTATGGCTCGTGCAATAGACACTGATTCGGTGAGGGCTAAAAGAGTTACCGCAATAGCAGAAGAAATAAGCGAGGTGATAACAGACGGAGAAAGGTTTGGCAATGAGAGAGGAGGGAGGTGAGCAGGAATTACTCCTACTGTTTTAATTCCTGTAACATCTGTTCCAAGTACTTGGTTAAATCCAAATCCGATAAGACTTCCAATGATCATGGCGGGAATCATGTATGGAATCTTTGTAAAATATTTTTTAACAATAAGTCCGACGAGAACAGTGGAAAGAGCTACACATGTAGTGTACCAGTTGATGGCGGGAAGATGTGTAAAAAAATATTCCCATGTTTCCAAAAAATCACTTCCCTGAGGAACTGAAATCCCAAAAAAGTTTTTTACTTGATTTGATGCAATCAAAATAGCTGCTCCTGCGGTAAATCCAATAGCGACAGTGTGTGAAATAAAATTTACAAGTCCGCCCATCCGAAAAAGAGCCATGAGAACCTGAATGATCCCTACGATGAAAGTAAGAGTAAGTACCAATCCTATATATTCTGGTGTTTTGGGAACAGCTAAAACACTAATAGACGAAAAAACTACTAATGAAATAGCAGTGGTAGGTCCAGAAACCAAGTGCCACGAAGATCCAAAAATAGCAGCGATAGCAGCCGGCACCATGGCTGCATAAAGCCCATATTCTGGAGGAAGTCCTGCGATAGTGGCAAAAGCAACTGCTTGCGGAAGCACTACCAGTGCTCCCACAATTCCAGCGATAGCATCAATGCGAAGCGTTTCTTTGGTAATTTTTGGTGTCCATTTCCGATAGGCAGTAAAATACGAAATAAAATTTTCTATAAACCAATTCATAAATGGCACAGATAAAAAAACAACGAAAGGAGTTGTACTCTCGTTGTTTTTTTTCGTCAATAACAATTGGTGGGGATCGGAAGGGCTTGAACCCGCGACCCAAAAACTCCAAATCCTCCCAAATCCTCTATCTTCTCAAAATGTAAACTTACCCCAGCGATACAATAATTCTTGTATTTTTATTTCCCAGATTAATTTCTACAATTTTTACTGTATTTCTTTCTCCGAATGTATATCTTCCGTGCTATCTAGTAGTGTAAAGCTTTCAAATACACTCGCAAGATTAGAAAAAGGAAGTGCGTCTTTTGGGCTTGCTAGATCAAAATTTCCAGAACTTTTTTTGATGGTATAGGTTAGTTCTTTTGTCACCGCAGTGGCATTATTGATTACTCCTTCAAATTTTGCATGGATTTTTTCTGGAGTCATTAAGACATTGGAAAAAACAAGCTTTGCACCTTCAAGCATAGGCACTGCTTTCTCAATAATTGGAGAAGTGATTTCTCCAGACCATCCATTCGATGATTTTTCTCCTGTCATTACGGCTATAATGCTGTTGTCATCAGGATTGAGCAAAGAAAGATTTATTTTCTTTTCTTCCAAGGTTCCTTGCAAAAAAGAAGAAGTTTTCCCATTGTTAGTATAGTGTCCTGTTACTTCATTTCCTTTTTTTGAAAGGAATATACTTTCTGTTTCGCTAATGGAAAAAAATAATGAAGTTTCTTCTGCTGTATGCGTTATTTTTGTGTGCTGATCAGTAGTTATATAATATTTTCGATCGAGTGGATTAAATGCGATAGTGATTGTTTGGGTCTCCAATGCTTTCAGGTTTTCTGATGCGCTATTCATTTCCGCTTCAAAAGACGCACCAAAAGGAAGAATGTTTTTTATCATGGTCATCATCTTTTGTATTCCTTCTTGGCTTGGTGTTGCTTCAAAATAGAAATATCCATTTTCCTCTTTTACAAATTTTTGAAAGGTAATGTACGTCTGAGGGTTTTGATTCGCCTCTTCTGCATAATTTAGCATGTTCAGAAGCAATCCCCCTGAAGTAAAATATTTTTTCAAATCCAATTCATTTCCCGAAAGGGTTTTGATTTCATCCCACGTGTTTCCATAGGTTTTTCCTGCTAAGTTGCTGAATGCCGTTTTGAGCTCCTGCGGCATAGAAATCATTCCAATATTCATTTTTTCAAAGGATGCAAAAAGAGATTGCTTCACTATAATTAAGCTTCCTTTAATATCTGCAGAAAACATTCCTCCCATAATATCTGCCGTGATGGCAAAATCAGTTTTTTGTTTTGGGTTTTGCAGGTCTTGATAATCTCCTTCAGAAACGAGATGCAATGCATACGTTCCTTTCCCTCCTCCCATTGGAGTATTCGCGAGGTCGAAAGAAAGAGTACCATGGTATTCTGAAGTATAGCGCTTGAGCGTTTCTATTGTTGGAAGATATTTCTTCAATATTTCGAGAGAATACGCTCCATTGGCTTTGGAAAGAGTGTAAAAAAGCTCTGAAGGGTTTTCTTGTGCCATTTTTTGTGCATCATTCAGCGACATGGTTTTGTCTGGATTTCCGAACAACGAACACCCAGAAAACAGTAGTGCTGAAGTCAGAAGTCCTACTATTAGTTTTTTCATAGAAAGGTAATAAAAAATACTGGCGCTATCTTAGGAAAAAAGATTGTGGCGGGCAAGAAAAAAATGCTATCATAAAGACTCTCGCACATTAACATCATGGGGATGATCTGGATTTGACAGGAAGAGCACCGTCAATCGCTTGCCATTCGGGGATTTTCTTTTTTTCTCCTCGTTAAAACGAAAGAAAGATTAAAGTAAGTGCTAACACTTCTTTTTCAGCAGCTCGAAGCCCTGTGACTACTGTAAAAAATGCTCTTGCGAATGCAGGACGAGTTTTTTCTTCAGGACGATCTTTTGCTTTTGCTGCGTAGTCTTCAACCCTTTTGTCGTCCTTGACGGTCCCGAGCAGTCGGGATGAGCACACCCGCTCCGAAAGGCTCTTCACCTTGCGTATAACAAAGTGAATGAGTAGTTTTTATACCGACAATATTCTGATTTTTCTGGGAAGTTTGGAATATTGTTGTACACCACAACTCAGGCGAAAACTTTTTTGTTTTGTTTCTTTTGGTGAATAGTTTTTGTATTTTATAAAGAAAAGTGATGGGAGATAGTCTTTGAGGTCATTCACTGGACGCGGGTTCGATCCCCGCCATCTCCACCAAGTGTGCGTTTTTGAAACCATATTTTTTTATAAATATGGTTTTTTGTATTTTTCATTTTTTGCTATACTCATTTTTGTTTTTTTTATTTCCCATGTATGGCATTTTCTGTGGAGCATTGTGATGGAGCAGCTCGAGCTGGGGTGGTGCAAACAAGAAGGGGGGCGGTGCAGACTCCTGTGTTTATGCCTGTAGCAACGAGAGGAGCTATTAAAGCAGGTGTTGGGTTTGATGATCTTGCCAGCACTGGGGCACAGATTTGCCTTGGAAACACCTATCATTTGCACCTTCGCCCAGGAAGTGATCTTGTAGAGCGATTTGGGGGACTTCATGAATTTATGAAGTGGGATAAACCAATTCTCACCGATTCAGGAGGATTTCAAGTGTTTTCCATCAAAAATAAAAAAATTACAGATGATGGGGTGTTTTTCAATTCGCATATTGATGGAACTCGATTTTATATCGATGCGGAAACTTCTATTCGCATTCAAAAAGAATTAGGATCAGATATTGTAATGGCGTTTGACGAATGCCCCCCCAATGTTCCCAATTTTCGAAAGATTAAAAAAGCAGTGGAAAAAACCACTGCGTGGGCAAAGAGAAGTATTGAGGCTTTTTCTTCCTATTATTCCCTTGATATTGATTCTGTGCAGCGTCCTCAAATTTTTGGAATTATTCAGGGTGGATGTTTTCCTGAATTACGAAAAAAGAGTCTTGAGGAAATTACGGCTTTGCCATTTGATGGATTCGCAATGGGAGGGTTGGCAGTAGGGGAGAGTAATGAAGCGATGTATACAGTTTTAGACGAAATAGTGCATCAAATGCCTACTGAAAAACCACGATATTTGATGGGGGTTGGGACACCAGAAAATTTAGTGCAGGCGGTGATGCGGGGGGTTGATATGTTTGATTGCGTGATGCCAGCTCGGAATGCTCGCCACGGGAGTATCTTTACATCCCATGGAATGTTGAAAATTGCCAATGCCGTGTTCGCAAATGATGTTCGGGTGTTAGACGAAAAATGTTCATGCGTTGTGTGTTCTGATAAAAAGTGTTCACGAGCCTATCTTCATCATCTCTTTAAAGTAGGAGAGTCGTTGGCCCAACGCTATCTCACCATTCACAACCTCCACTACTATCAGCACCTCATGCAGCGTATGAGAGAAGCTATTCTTCAAAATAGATTGCAAAATTTTGCAAATGCTTTTTTTGCACAAGAATGCAAAAAAAACACTTCTTCCTAAAAAAAGACTTTTTTTTTTCAAGAACATTTTTTATAGTACTTGGCGGAATTATATTTTTTTGATTCACGTTCATGGCTCGTGAACAGGTTATCGCATCGCTCGATATTGGGAACGCAAAAATTCGCTGCATTATAGCGGTTGTTTCTCCCAGCCGAAAAGATCCACACATTGTAGGGATTGGGTATTCTCCAAGTCTTGGACTTCGAGATGGGGTGGTTTCGAGCATTGAAGAGGTGGTTTCAAATATTGAAGCAGCTGTTCAAGATGCTGAACGAATGAGTGGGTTTCAGGTGCAATCAGTATTTGTGGGCACCTCTGGTCCCAATATCGAAAGTGTTCTGTCTCGAGGAGTGGTGGCGATTGCCAATAAAGAAATTACTGAATCAGATGTAGCTCGGGCGATTGAAGCGGCGCAAAACACTCCGCTCAACCGAAATGCACACGTTCTTCGAGTAATTCCCAAAAACTATACGGTTGATGATCAGTATGGTATTCAAAATCCTTTGGGAATGGCAGGAATCCGTTTGGAAGTGGAGGCTCATGTCATCACTGGAAATGTTTCTATTCTTAAAAATTTAGAAAAATCAGTACATCAGTCAAATATTGATATTGAAGACATTATTCCTGCTCCCATCGCCATTGCAGAATCCGTTCTCACTCGTCGACAAAAAGAGCTTGGAATTGTGATTGTGGATATTGGAGCTTCTTCTACATCCGTTGCGGTGTATGAAGAGGGGGTTCTTTTGCACACTGCCATTTTACCGATTGGGGGGAATAGCGTCACCAAGGATATAGCGATTGGACTTCGAAGCTCTATTGATGCAGCAGAAAAATTGAAAATGGAATACGGAACAAATATTGTAGAGGAAGTGCGAGATGATGAAGATATCAATCTCGAACAGCTTTCAAAAATTGATTCTCACATTGTTTCTCGAAAGCATCTTTCTGAAATTATTCAGGCAAGATATTATGAAATCTTTCTACTCGTGAAGGATGAACTTCGGCGAGTGGGGCGAGATGGTCGGCTTCCGGGAGGAGCATGTCTTTCTGGAGCGGCTGTGAAAATGCCTGGAACACTTGAGTTGGCGAGAGAAGTACTTTCTCTTCCTGTGCAGATTGGATTTCCTCAAAATATCCAAGGAATGATTGATCAAATTGATGATCCATCTTTTGCCACTGCTGTTGGGTTGATCCATTGGGGAATTAAGAATGAATCTTCTTCCCAGGCATACACGTCATCTTTCTCATTTGATTTTTCAGGAATGTTTTCGTGGGTTGGAAAAATGATGAAAAAGTTGCTTCCGTAAGAAAAATATAGTATTATAAAATCTCATTTACTTTTTTTGTATTATGGCAGACTCGAGACTTAAAGAAATTTTTGCAGGATCTACTTCTCAGATCAGAAAATCAGCACGTGTTCCCGAAGAGGTTCCTCTGGATCACTTTGGTCCTGGTGCGGTTATTAAAGTAGTTGGGTGTGGAGGAGGAGGAGGAAATGCCCTTTCTAAAATGATAGGGAATATCGAGGGTGTTGAATTTATTGCGATTAACACGGATATTCAGGCCTTGGCATATTCCAAAGCACAAGTGAAAATCAATATTGGAAAAGGAACAACAAAAGGACTTGGAGCAGGGGCAAATCCAGATATTGGAAGACAAGCATCAGAAGAATCATCTGAAGAAATTCGAAAAGCATTGCAAGGTGCAGATCTTGTCTTCATTACAGCTGGAATGGGTGGTGGAACTGGAACTGGTTCGGCTCCTGTGGTGGCTGAAATCGCCAAAGAATTGGGATGTTTGACGGTGGGAGTGGTGACCAAACCATTTTCGTTTGAAGGAGCTCGTCGAAAAAAACAAGCTCTTGACGGACTTAAGTTGCTCAAGGAAAAAGTGGATACGCTTATTACCATTCCTAATGATAAATTATTGGGGCTTATCGACAAAAAAATGCCTCTCACAGAAGCGTTCTCCATTGTCGATGAAGTGCTTCGGCAAGGTATTCAAGGAGTTTCTGATCTCATTACCATTCGAGGGCTTATCAACGTAGACTTTGCCGATGTGAAATCAGTTATGAAATCAGCGGGTTCTGCGCTGATGGGAATTGGATTTGGAAGTGGAGAAAATAGGGCACAAGAAGCAGCACGTGCAGCAATTGAATCACCTCTGCTCGAGCAGTCTATTTCTGGAGCAAAGGGGCTTCTTCTCAATATTACTGGGGGGTCTGATCTTTCGATGTATGAGGTGAACGAAGCAGCGGAAATCGTGACAGAAAGTATTGATCAGGATGCTATTGTGATTTTTGGAGCGGTGGTAGACGAGTCATACACTGGTGAAATTAAATGTACAGTGATTGCCACAGGATTTAATGATGATACTGCGTTTGATGAAAGCTTACCTCTTAAAAAGAAAACAATGACTTCTCCAGCGGTTTCTCATAGACCATCGTTTGGAGGGGTAGGAGAAAACGGACATCAACAGCAATTATCTTCTGGATATCAACCTCCTATGGGAGGGCAACAGCCATCGATGATGGGAGGGGCTAATTCAGTAGCGAAAGATGATTTAGATGTTCCAGCGTTTCTCAGGCGAAATATTAAAAACTAGGTTTTATAATTTGTAGAGGCATAGACTTATATGCCTCTACAGATATTTTTTCGGGACGTAGTTCAGTTGGTTAGAATACAAGGCTGGGGGTCTTGTGGTCGCACGTTCGAGTCGTGTCGTCCCGACCAGTAAGTACATTTGAGAGATTGAGGAACTCCTCAATCTTTTTTTAGTTATTTACTGAGTTCTTCAGCCCGTTCTTTTGCTTTTTTCATTCCCATTTTCCAAATAGTTTCGAATCCATGTTCTGTAAAATATTTGAGAGCCGCTTCGGTGGTACCTCCTTTTGATGTTATTTTTTCTCGTAAATTCTGAAAATCTTCATCATTTTCTTTTGCCAAAGTTCCTGCTCCGATCAGTGTTTTGAGTGCTATTTCTTTAGCATCTTCTTTGCAAAATCCCCATTCTTCGGCCTGTGCTTGCATGGTTTCCATAAGCCGAAAATAATATGCAGGCCCACTTCCCGAAAGTGCGGTAATGCTATTGATTTGTTCTTCCGATTTGCAATGAATGCTCGTGGTAATAGCATTAAAGAGTAAAACATAATTTTTTTGTTTTTCTATTGCTATATCTTCTGTAAAAAAATATCCGATAATTCCCGCATTTGCTATTATTGGAGTATTTGGCATAATGCGAATAATATTTTTTATCCCACTCATTTTTTGAATATTTTCAGTGGAAATTCCCGCCATCATCGAAATAATGCTCTGATGAGGTTGAAAAAGCAGTTTCCACGTGTTGAGTAGTTCACTGGCCTGTTGCGGTTTAATAGCTAGTAAAATAGTATGTGCTTCAGGTATCAATTCTTCAGCATTTGTTGCACAAATACATCCTTTTTTTTCAAAAACTGCTAGTTTTTCAGAACTAGGATCACACAGTAAAAGATTTTCCGGTAGGAGAATATTTTTTTTCAAAAGAGCATGTGCAAATGCACTTCCTATGTTTCCAACGCCAATGATAAGAAGTGGAAGCATAATTATGAATTTTTAATAATGGCATTTGCTACCAAATCAGCAATTCCTTCGGTTAGCGGTGATGGGATAATATTTTCTTCTGAAGGATTTTCAATAGCAGAGCACAGTGCATTACTTGCAGACACCATCATGCTTTGGGTAATACTTTTGGCTCTTATTGCAAAAACTCCTTTAAAAAGACCAGGAAATGCAAGTACATTATTTACTTGATTTGGAAAATCACTTCGTCCTGTCGCCACAATTCTGGCACCTCCTTTTTTCGCTTCATCGGGCATAATTTCAGGATTTGGATTTGCCATAGCAAAGACGATAGCATCAGGATTCATCGTTGCAATATCTTCTGCTTTTAATAAATTTGCTTGAGAAAGTCCAATAAATACATCTGCATTTTTTAAAACATCTTGCAGGCTTCCTTGTTCATTCAGTGTTGAAGCGGAAAGAACTTCTTGTTTCGCACTGTTTAAATCGGTTCGATGGCTTCCAATAACTCCTTTTGAATCGGTCATCACAATATTTTTCCCTCCTGTATGCATAATAAGTTTAGCAGTAGCAATTCCCGCCGCTCCACTTCCTGAAATAATAATTTTTACATTTTCTAATTGCTTATTGACTACTTTTAATGCATTTTTAAGTGCTGCTAACACAACAATTGCGGTCCCATGCTGATCATCATGGAATACAGGAATTGAAAGCTTTTCTTTCAGTTTTGCTTCAATCTCAAAACATCGAGGTGCGGAAATATCTTCGAGATTAATTCCTCCAAAGCTTGGAGCTATTCGCACAATGGTTTCCACAATCTCATCAACATTTTTTGTATTAAGGCAAATCGGAACTGCATCTACTCCTCCAAATTTCTTTAAAAGCAGTGCTTTTCCTTCCATAACGGGTATTGCGGCTTCTGGGCCAATATCTCCAAGGCCTAAAACAGCTGTTCCGTCGCTGACGATAGCTACTACATTTCCACGCCATGTTAAATCAAAACTCTTATCTGGATTTTGAGCAATAACACGGCATGGCTCTGCTACACCTGGTGAATAGGCTTTTGATAAATCATCTTTGGTAATGACTGGAACTTTTGAAGCTAATTCAATTTTTCCATGATGCAGAGCATGAAGCTCTAGTGAGGCTTGAAAATAATCCATAGATGGAATGTAAAATATTATTTTTTAATAATTATTTCAATTTCTACTTTTGCATTCAGAGGAAGAGCTGCCACTTGAATGGTGCTTCTTGCTGGTTTATGATTTTCAAAAAACTCTGCATATAATTCATTCATTACAGAAAAATCATTAAGATTTGTTAAAAATACGGTTGATTTAATAACATCTTTTTTCGTTTTCCCACTTGCAATAATTAAACTCTCTACATTTTTTAAAACTTGCAATACTTCATCTTCAAAGGTTTCATTTTGCATTTTCCCATTGATATCAAGAGCAATTTGCCCTGAACAAAATACAAAATCACCACAGTCCATGGCAGGAGAATAGGGACCCGCTGGAGGGGCCGCGTTGGCGGGGAAAAGAGGGGTAAGCATAAAAATAAATTAAAACTTAAAAGTATTCCAAAGAGATTGTAGTTCTTGTGTCGACACTTGTCCAGAAGCAGAAGAATTATCTTTTTCTAGCGGTGCAAACATCATTTCTCCTCCCCACAGGGGTGTCATCACTCGCGTGATTTTTCCCATTTGTCCCATGGAAATAGCGATAAATTTAATATTTTGTCGTTTCAAATTTTCTGCAAGCCGTAAAATATCCACTACATCTCGAATATCGTTTGGCTGGGCCGCTATTTTCACAATATCTGCTCCTCTGTTTTGCATAAGTTGAATACGGTTTTTAAGAGAAGGGAAAGAGGGGGTCCCTTCAAAAAAATGAGCAGAGAGAATCAGTTGCGTTTTGGTTTTCATTTTAGTTTGTTTGAAGGTTTCAAAAAGTTCCAGATCAAATTCATAATCCAAATCCAAATAGTCTACATTTGCTTTCCACAGCATTTGCGCCAGTTGTTTTTTTTCGTCATGCGTTCCTCCAAAATTCCCTTGTTCTTTTTCGTCTTTAATAGTGAAAAGGAGGGGAATGTTATTAAGATTTTTTTGTTGCTCAAAAATATCTTCTAGCATTTTTTGGGCTTCATCAAAATTGATAGAAGAAGAGTGAAAAAGTTCTCCAAACCAGATTTCAACCACTTCTGCGTGTGGTGCGACTTGTTCCATTTTTTCTAAAAGAGTACTTATCGAATTTGTTTTGATGGGAATGCAAATGCGTGGCATGGATGCGCAAAAAAGAAAAATGTGTTGCGAGTGTATCTTATTCATTGCTTTGTTGCAAAAAGTTTGTATTTTGTGGTAGAATATTTTGAAAACAAATATTTTTTTGATTTGTATGTATAGATATTCTTTTAATAAATATGTTTTTGGATTTTATTTTTATGAAGCCAAACGGATTTGGAAAAATCTAGAAGGAGCTGCAGAAGCACAAGCGAGAAGAGAAGAGTTGACGGCTGCTCGTCTGGATGCAGAGAAATCACAACAATCAGAATTTTATGATAGCTGTGCAACACTTGCTTCGAAAATTCCTACATTAAAGAATCCGTATATTGAATTTGTTAATATTGGGGAAAATTCTGGAAGATATAATTTTGATGTCACGAATTGTACTGTTGAGAATCCGAAATATTTGGTGAAAGAAGTGGGTAGTGCCATGAATAATAATCCTGGAGATTTGGCGAATGCTCCTGCAGAGTTTCAAAGTTATAAAAATCAAGAAAGTACCTCTCTCTCTCAATCTCCAAATGCTCCACAGATCCTTTTCGAGAATCTTACTGATGCGAAGTATCAAGAATTTAAAAATATTTTTGATAGGCTAAATCTTTCTCATGTTACAGATTTTACCGATCCTCACTTTGTTAATGAAGCAACAGCGTTGATGTCTTCTGAGGGAGGCAACATAACACAGGTTCCGAATGAAGAAGGACGAACTGATTATATAGCATTTACTAATAATAAAGGGAAGTTTGTGCTTTTAATGAATGATGGTGTATATATTGCAAATCCGGGAGATCCTGAATTTCATCTTGTTTTTTCAAAAGACCAAAATTTTGCTGCATCTTCGGATCCTGTTGATCGATATATTTCTCCGCCAGTAGAAAGAACTATTCCGGAGAATAGTGATTCAAATATTTTCAAAAATGCTGACAACCTCATAAAACTCATGGCAGAAAAAACTATTCCGGAGAATAATGGAACAGGTGTTGTGGATCCAAATGAACCTAGAAAACAGAATAAGGCTACTACAAAAACAGAAACAGCAAAACCAAAACCAGCAACAAAACTAGAAGAAAAACCAGCAGCAAAACCAGAAGCAAAATCAGCAGTAGCAAAAGAAAAACCAGCAGCAAAACCAGCAACAAAACTAGAAGCAAAACCAGCAACAAAACCAGCAAAAGAAAAACCAGCAGTAGTACCAGGAGGAAGTGTTTAATTTTGAAAAATGACTGAAATAAAAGAAAGTTCATCGGCTATTATTGACCCAACTGAATGGGCATCATTACAATTGGATACATTGTGTGAGCAAATTTCTACAGAACAAGAGGAACTAGCGAAGCAATCTCTAGAAAAATTTAAAAACGCGGAGGTGTTATCAGTTGGCAATAACAATAAAATATCATTTCCAGATATTACAGATGGGAAAGAGCATTATTATAAAATTTATATTTCAAAGGAATTATTTTTAAATAAGTTTAATACTTATCAAAATAGTGATATTGTGAATCATTCAAAGCGTAAAATCCTTTGGATTGTGGAAGGAGTAGATGAATGTGTGCCTGCTGTTACCCAAGCTTCTTCTGGTTCACCATCAGCACCAGAGCAAAGAACAGAAATTCCTCATCCAAAAACCTTTGAAGAGTTTAGGTCTGAATTAGGACCAGTAAAAACAGATGAAGCGGCTATTGCTGAAAAGTTGAGAAGTTGGGGAGTGGCTGAACAACATCTTTTGTACGCAAAAGATATTGTTACTCATTTTTCTAAAAATCATATCAATAATTCTGATGTGTGGCATAGTCCATTTGGGGGATGGGGAGAGAATAGAAATGTTATAAGTGATTCTTTGGAAGAAGTATATAAAATATTATTTCCAGAGAAAAATAATACTGTCTCTTTTCGATATTACGCTAATTTGGCGGATGTGGCAGCAGTGCAGCCAGAGCAAGAGCTAGAAGGTCAACAAATTTTGCTCAATGAAAAATATGCAGATTTGTTGAAAATGGAATGGAATGACTCTCATAAATCAAAATTAGCAGCATTTATTGAATATTTTATTCATACAGGTGGTCTTTCTTTGATGAAAGAGGATGTCAAAAAGATAGAATCAGAAACCATCACTTTGCAAAATCCTAAGATTACAGGCTTGCCTGCTCAAAATTTGAAAATTACAAAAGATGAAAACGGAATTCATTTTTGGGCAACGTTGACAAATGGGGAGGCCGTTCCTCTTTCTGATTTGAAAAAATCAGAGGCTATTGTGGCTATTGGAGCAAATGAAAATAAAAAGCATGGCTAAAAATTTAAAATAAAAAACAATAAAAAAAGAAATCAACCCCTTTTTGGTCAAAAAAAATATTTTTTTCAATTACAATAGGAAAGATTGTTTTTAACCCTTTTTTCCCTATGAAAAAACGAGTGCTCATCACAGGAGGTGCTGGATTTATCGGTTCTAATTTTGCCAATATCAACAAAGAAAAATATGACGTGGTCTGTTTGGATAATTGTTTTTTGGGAACGCCTGATAATTTAGAAGAAGGTATTACGTTCATCAAGGGAGATGCGTGCCGTGTAGAAGATTTAGAAAAATGCGGAACTGATTTGTATGCAGTGATTCATCTCGCAGGAACCAGCTCTGCTCCTATGTTTATGGGAGATGGGCTTGCGGAAGGATACCGAAATTCGGTTGAAAGTTTTTTGGTGACATTGGAGTTTGCAAGAAAGCATGGCGTGAAAAAATTTCTCTATGCGTCCACATCTTCTCTCTATGGAAACAACCCGATTCCTTTACTCGAAGATCAGCAGCTTGCCGCCCCCATCAATCATTATAGTGTGACCAAAAAACTCTATGAAGATTGCTCCAGATGCTATTACAAAGTGTATCCTCAAATGGATATTTTTGGATTTCGGTTTATGTCGGTCTATGGGCCAAATGAAGAAGCCAAGGGGAAATATGCAAATATTATCTCGCAGTTTATTTGGGATTTTGCGCGTGGGCTTCGTCCGGTGATTTATGGAAATGGAACACAATTTCGAGATTTTACGAATGTGGCAGATATTGTGCAGGCACTCACACTCGCCATCGAAACACCAGAAGGGTTTGGAAATAAAGTGTACAACGTAGGACGAGGAGAAAGCACTTCGCTCAATGATATTTTTTCAACACTTAAAGAAGTTCTGAAAAGTGATTTGGAGCCGATTTACATCGAAAATCCTGTTAAAGAAGGATATGTGCAAGGACAGCATGCGGATATTACCCTGATTCAAAAAGAACTTGGGTTTTCACCAATGGTTTCATTACTTTCTGGAATTGGGCAGATTGTGGAAAAATTGAATATTGAGAAGATTAGGGGGACAAGTTCGGATGAGTTGCGCTAGTATGTATAGGTTTGCTATTTTACTTTCTATGACCACCGCTTTTCTCCTTGGTTCCACACCTTCTCTTTCGATGGCAGAGCTCGAAAGTGTCTTCTGTGATACCACCTTTGAAAAAGAAGGAAATATTGCTTACTCAAGTGCATTTTTCCATCAAGTCCAAGAAAAATTTTATGAGCTAGGAGGAGTTTCTCGAGCGTTTGAAATACTTTCTTTTGATCTTGAAATTTTTGATATTCTTCTGATTATTAAAAAATATATTTCTTCTCATGCCAAAGGTGGAAAGAAAATGAAAATAGCGTTTTTTGCGCAGCACCCTGCGTTTGCTAAACGAAATTTTATGAAATGGATGCAGGAGATAAAAAACTTTTCCAAGCAAAAAAATATATCGTTGCGAATTGTCAATCGAGGTGATCAAAATCTCGATGCGAATGCCGTGGATAAAGAAAAGCTTTTGGAGCAGGGGAATGCTGAATTTGCTATTGCTGAAAAAGGAGGGAGGTTTGTTTTGATGCGCACAATTTCGGTTCAGCAAGTTTGGAAATTTATCACCAGAGACATCAAAAAGCCGGTAAGGGATATGCAGGTGGGAATGCTTCCTCCAAAACTTGCTCGGATGATGATCAATCTTTCCAGAAATTTAGGAATCCTTCCAAAGAAAATCTATGATCCTTTTTGTGGGACGGGAACAGTGCTTCTCGAATCCATGGATTTAGGAATCAAATGTGTCGGGTCCGATCTTTCTGAAAATATGGTCGAAGCAAGCCAAAAAAATACCGATTGGTTTGCACAGTTGCTTTCTCAAAATGCGGTTTCTGTTTTCCAAAAAGACGCAGCAAAAGCTTTTTCTAAGGAGCAGAAAAATATGATTTCTTCCGAATGCACTGCATTAGTAGCAGAAGGATATTTGGGGCATATCTATTCTCATCCACTTTCGGATGCCGATCTGAAAAAAGAATATGTTGTTTTGTTTCCGCTCTATTCTGATTTTTTGAAGCAGATAACGGCTTCTGGTTTGTTTTCTGATATTGTTTTTGGATTTCCTTTTTGGAAAACACAAAAGGGAAAATTCAGTTTTGTAATGGATCTCTTGAAAGAATTTCCCCAATGGAAAAGTGTGAAAACACTTCGATATTTACGAGATGATCAAAACGTAGGGCGAGAAATTGTGAAGCTTGTGCGCACTACAATCGTTTAATGTTTTCGGGTTCATTTCCTTGTCTGATCAGCTGCACCAGTTTGATGGTTTTGAGTGGATTCATATATGAAAACTGCTTTGGTGAAGTGGATCCTTCTTCCACGACTTGCACATTGGAAGGCTGTTCGCAAAATCCTTGACATTGGCTTTTTTCATAGATCAGCAGTCCTGTTGAAAATTTTTCTCGATCGGGTGGAATACCGTGTTCGTTGCACACTCTCTCCCAAATATATTTTCCATAGTGTTCTCCGCAGCTTTTTTGTGAGCAGCAGATTCTGATGGTAAATCGTTTTTTCTGGGTTTTAGATTTAGCAGATTGATCCATAAGATTGGTCGGTTAAATATTGTAAATCCTCCATCTTCATTTGGAATAAATGAAGTAGGAATATCCATAGCTTTCTTTTAAAAGAGATGCAAGACTACTTTCTCAAATTTTGGTTTTTTTTACAATTTTTTATAATTTTTTTTAATTCTTCATTTTTCTTCGCACCTTTACCGCATTCCCGTGTGCCCAAAGCCCTTCTTTTTCTGCCATCAGTTCAATGGTGTCCCCCAAATGTTCCAATCCCTCTTGCGTGAGGTGTTGAAATGTCACCCATTTCCCAAAACTTTCAAGGCAAACGCCTGAGTAGTTTCGAGCAAAAGCACTGGTGGGAAGTGTGTGATTGGTTCCACTTGCGTAATCTCCTGCTGATTCACACGAAAATTTTCCACAAAAAACTGACCCCGCATGTTGAATTTTTTGTGTAATACTTTCCCAATTTTCCAATTGCAAAATAAGGTGCTCTGGAGCATAGAGATTTGAAAATTCTATCATTTCTTCAAGATTTTCGCACACAACACAAAAACTATTTTCTAATGCTTTTTGGGCAATTTCTTTTCGTGGAAGTTTTTCCAACTGATTTTTTGTTTCCTCTAAAATTTCT
This sequence comes from uncultured Candidatus Peribacteria bacterium, assembly GCA_964532505.1. Lineage (GTDB taxonomy): Bacteria > Patescibacteriota > Gracilibacteria > CAIRYL01 > CAIRYL01 > CAZHIF01. The sequence goes on along the minus strand of CAZHIF010000002.1, from coordinate 90,522 downwards.
TCGGCTTTTTTTTCTGAAAGACACACTAAAACACTTTGCGAATCTGCACCATGTTCGGCTTGCGAAAGCAAATCTGCCGCACAAAAAACAGCATTGGCGTTTTCATCTGCCATCACCAACACTTCGCTGGGACCCGCTGGCATGTCAATTGCCGTGTGTGACGAGATTTTCATTTTCGCCGCCGTCACAAAACTATTTCCCGGACCAAAAATTTTATCAACTTTTGGGATTTGATCGGTTCCATATGCCATTGCAAAAATTGCCTGCGCGCCACCTACCATAAAAATTTTTTCTATTCCGCATTTTTTTGCAGTGTATAAAATTTCGGGTGAAATTTTCCCGTTTTTTTGTGGTGGCGTGCAGATTATTTTTTCAGCACATCCTGCAATTATGGCAGGAATTGCCAGCATAAGAACTGTAGAAAAAAGTGGAGCTGATCCACCAGGAATGTAAAGCCCCACTTTTTCTATCGCTCGAAATTCTTGCCAACAAAATACGCCTTTGCTCGTTTCTTGAGGTTCAAGATTTTGGCGTTTTTGCCGAGAATGAAACGAAAAAATATTATTATACGCCTGATCAATCGCTTTTTTAAAGCCTTCTGAGACAGTAATTTCGGCTTCATCAAAATCAGATTTTGGAACAAGAAAATTTTCAAGCTTCACACCATCAAATTTTTCCGTCAATTCAGAAATGTAAACATCTCCTTTTTCTAAAATATTTTTTTCGATTTCCTCTACAATCGGAAAGATTTTCCCAAAATCAATTCCACCTCGTTCGCAGAGTTTTTTCGGGGAAATTTTTTGTGAAAAATTTTGCCAAGAAGATTTTTCGTTCAAATTTTGAGTAAATTGCATAAAAATAAAAAACTATATACTTTTCAAAACTTCTATCACCCTCACATTTTCCGCAGGCGTTCCCACTGTAATTCGCAAGCAATTTTCCAAACCTTTTTTACTAGAAAAATTTCGCACAATAATTCCTGCATTTTTTAACGTTTCATATGCTTTTTGGGCATCAAAAAATTTCAATAAGAAAAAATTAGAATCAGATGAAAAAACAGTTTGAATGCACAAAAGCGAAGAATAAGCTTTTTGTAATTTTTTTTTTTCAGCAAGAATTACGTCTCTTTGTAGAAATATTTTTTCTTTTTCATTAAGTGCTTCTATCACCGCATTAGCAGTAAAAACATTCACATTATAGGGCATTTTCAGTGCCGAAAGTTTAGAAATGATTTCAGAATGAGCCATCACGCAACCACAACGAAGACCTGCCAACCCCCACATTTTAGAAAAAGTATGTAAAACGACCAAATTTGGAAAGTCAGAAAGCCATGCTAAAACCGATTTTTCTGGACAAAAATCGATATAAGCTTCATCTACCACGACAATATTTTTTGTGGTTTTAAGAATTTTTTCAATATCATCAATATGTAAAGCATTTCCAGTGGGATTATTGGGATGACATAAAAAAGTAATTTTTGGATTTTTTTCTTCAATTTTTGCCAAAAGATTTTCCAGATTAAGTTCAAAATCTTCATCAAGCCAAACTTCCAAAGTTTCTACATTATTCAGTTTTGCAGCCACTGTATACATTCCAAAAGTAGGAGGTGTTATTAAAATACTTTCTTGATTCGGTTCACAAAAAAGCCGAACAAGTAAATCAATCAATTCATCACTTCCATTACCCAAAAGAATATTATCAAAAGAAATAGTTGAAGAAAATTGTTGATTTTTCACTTCCGCAATTTTTTCTCGCAAAGCAGTATGCATTGGACTTGGATACCGATTTTTCCCGTTATCAAAAGGATTTTCATTAGTGTCTAAAAAAACCTCTGCATTGCCTGAAAAAAGACTTTTTCCTGATTGATACGGTGCAAAATTTTGAAAACATGTCCTAAACCCAAACATAAAAAAATAATTTAAACACTAATTATTAATCACTCGTTCCTTATCCCCTGTTATCACCTGACGATAGCCTCCTTCCCCATAGTGCAACCAATGCGCAACTCGTGTGATAGTGGCAGTGGAAAGACCTGTTTTTTTGGAAATTTCTCGATATGAAATTTTTTGATCAATCATTTTAGCAGCTTGAAAACGATGTGAAAAATCTGATAATTCTTTCAAAGTTCCAATATCTCGAAAAAATTTTCCTAATTCTTCTTTGTTTTTACAGCGTAACACCGCTTCCAAAAAATCATCAAATTCCTGTGTTTTCCAAATTTCTACCATGATTTACTTCACAAAAAACACATTAACGTTTTAATACGTTAAAACAATATCATTTTTATAAAAATGAGGAAAGTGATTTTTTTGTATTTCTCCTTTTGGTGTGCGATACTTTTTTTAGTCTTTTAAAAAGCTGTCATGACGCTTCGAATTTTACTTACGATCTTACTGAATGCTCTAGCGCTCTATGCTGTATCTTATTTTTTAGGAGATGATCTGTTTTCCATTTCGCCAACGGCAGGATACATAGCAGTGGCAATTGTATTAGGAATTTTAAATGCGGTCATAAAGCCAATTTTATCACTTCTTTCGCTTCCTTTTATGCTGATGAGCTTTGGGGCGTTTTTGGCGGTAATTAATATGGTGTTGCTGTGGCTTTGTGTCTATCTTTTTGCTAATGTGTTAGATCCTTTGGGGGTGATTTTTACTATTTCTGGAGGAGTCACCACCTATCTGGTGGCAGCGCTCATTTTATCGGTGCTCAATACTGTGTTTTATTTTTTGATAAAAACTTTTACCTAATTTTTTATGCATTTTGCGACTGTTCTTCATGCTGCTATTCAGCAAAAAAAATCGGTACTTTGCTTGGGGCTTGATCCGCACTATTCCAAAATTCCAGTGTTTTTGAAAGAAGGATGTACTCCAGACCAAGCTATTTTAAAATTTTTAATTCCGATTATTGATGCATGTGCCGACCATGTAACCTGTGTAAAGCCTCAGATTGCTTTTTTTGAAGTTTTTGGAAGTGCTGGAATTTCAGCATTTGAAAAGGTGTGTATGTATGCCAAGGCAAAAAAACTTTTGGTCATTGTGGATGCAAAACGAGGAGATATTGGATCCACCGCCGAAGCCTATGCTGAAAGCTATTTGGGAAACAATCGACCATACGATGCGCTCACTGTAAATCCATACATGGGAGAGGACACGCTGATTCCTTTTGTGCAAAAATGTAAAGAAAACGGAAAGGGGATTTTTGTTTTGGTGAAAACCTCTAATGCAGGATCTGGAGATGTGCAAGATTTGCCAGTGGGGGATGAGCTTGTTTTTGAAAAAGTGGCAAAAACCGTTGCTCGTCTTGGTATGGAAGATTTAGACGAAGAGAATTTTTCAAGTATTGGGGCCGTTGTTGGGGCGACGTATCCCGAAGAACTTTCATTGATGCGCAGCGATATGCCTGCACAGATTTTTTTGGTTCCGGGATATGGCGCACAAGGGGGAAGTGCGGAAGATGTTGCAGGAGCTTTTTATAGAGGAGGAAAAGGAGCTATTATCAATTCTTCTCGAGGAATCCTTTTTGCTTTTGAAAAAACCAACGAACCAGAGCGGTTTGCAGAGTTGGCAGGGTTGGAAGCCAAAAGGGCGAAAGAAGAATTGTGGGGAGTTATCAATAACGCCACGATGAGATTTTAAAAAAAATATTAACAAACAGCGGCTTCACGGTTTGTGAGATATTTCTGGAAATATTCCAAAATTTTATCTCACAAAAGAGGATATTTGTTTCAAAAATTTTGCATACATTTCGCATATTTCCAAGGAGAAAATCCTCGCAATTAATACAAAATAGCTCTCCTTTTATGAGGTCAATCGTTGAAATACTGTTGAAATAATAAAAAAGAGCCATTACAGCTCTTTTTTTTTGGAAAAAACTCATTGCCTAAAACGCTTTCCACAATACTTGATTCTTTACTTCGTGATGAAAAATAACTTCTGATCGTTTTACTCTTGTTCCCAAAAGTTTTGCGCATCGGTCTGCTGATTCTTGCTTGAGCTCGATATATTTTCGAACACTTTTTTCTCCCAGTACTTTTTTGGCAAAGCTGGAAGCTTTAAATCCTGCAATCGCATCTTGAATGCATCCGTAAAGTTTTTTTACTGGTTTTTTCGCGAGCATATGCCTCATTTCTTCATAGTCTTTTTTGCTGGCGTTCACTCCTTCCAACCCTGCTGCAAGCAATGCAAAAAATGCAAGGTATGGGTTTGAATCTGGAGCCACTGCGCGCACTTCAATTCGAGCGGATTTTTCATTTGCCAGAGGAATTCGAACCACAGATCCTCGATCGCATGCATGTTTTTTGATTTCATTTGGCGCTTCAAAATTTGGATCAAGCCGTCGATATGAATTTACCGAAGAACAGTACGTCAGATTCAATTCTTTTGCATGGGTCAATATTCCATGGCAAAACCGTTGTCCGATTTCAGAAAGTCCATCTTCTCCTTCTTTTTGGAAGAAGATATTTTTACCTCCTTTTGAAAGGCTCATGTTGGCGTGCATTCCACTTCCATTGATTCCAGAACGAGGCTTTGGCAGGAAAGTTGCAGTAAATCCATAGAGTTTTGCGATTTGCCGAGACATGAATTTGTATAGCAAAATCTGATCGGCGGTGATGAGAGCATCTGAATACTTGAAATTGATTTCAAACTGAGCAGGTGCCACTTCTCCATGGTCTTTTTCGTTTTCATATCCTAGTGCTCGCATCACTTCTGCCACTGTATCGATAAACCTTCGCAAATCGTCTTGGGGAAGAGCGTTGAAATATCCTCCCGTAGTCGCTAGCTCAAATCCTGTTTCTTCCGAAAAATATTGCTCAGAGTCAACCCCCTTCATTAAAAATCCTTCAATTTCTGGGGCTACCAAAAAAGTAAGATCTTCTTTCTTTTTTATTTCTTTCAGATAATTTTGCAATACCCCTCGAAAATCTGATTCGTATTGATCTCCATCTTTATTGAGCACGTTGGCGAATAGGAATGCTTTTCCTGATCCAAAAATATCAGAAGGCAAAATTCGAAATGATCCAAAATCAACTCCTAGCCGAAGATCTGAACTTTTGAGTTCTGTAAATCCTGCAATTGATGATCCATCAAAGGTAAGATTTTCGTATGAGTCCATGAAAAATTCTTTATCATAATCCAGAACTTGCATTTTTCCTTCCAGATCAGAAAAAGCTACTGTCACTGCTTTGAGAGGTGACGTTTTTTCTAAAAAATCTAATACTTTCTTTGAAAAATACGCATTGTCTTTTCCTGAGAGTTGGTCTTTTTTCATTCCCAAATTGAATGTTTTAAGCTCTGCGTAGCTAAGCTCCAAAAACTCTCGAAGTTCTCGTGATGGTGTGAATGCCATAAGAAGTAAGTAAAAAAATATCGTTGTAATTATTTACAACAGTAATGGTTTAGTCAAGGAAAATTTTTCAATTGACAAAGAACGGGTAAATCTTTTTTGTAAAAAAGAATATTTTCTCTTGCTCTTTCTTTTTATATTTGTTAAAAATTTCAGGCGTTTTTGGCCGGGTAGCTCAGTGGTAGAGCAGTGGACTGAAAATCCACGTGTCGGCAGTTCAATTCTGCCCCCGGCCACCACGCATTTTTTTTGCCCAGGTGGTGAAATTGGTAGACACGCCGGTCTTAGAAGCCGGTGTCGCAAGACGTGAGAGTTCGAGTCTCTCCTTGGGCACCAGTTTACAAAAGATACAAAGAACTCTTGCGAGAGTTCTTTTTTGTTACTCAAAAAATATCTTCATAATATCATTCCAAGAAATGATCAATAACAGCGATAATAAAAAGAAATATCCTGCTGCGTGAAAATACCCTTCAATATTTTCTGGAACTTTTTCTCCTCCATAATTTTTTGTTCCCAATGCTTTAAAAAACTTTTTTTTGAAAATAAAAATCCCATCAATAAGTAAAAAAAGAAGCCGGCCTCCGTCTAGCCCAGGAATTGGGAGGATATTCATAAACGCCAAAGAAAGCGAAATCATAGCTGCAAATTGCACAAGATTTGAAATGTTCCCAAATTCCAAAATCTGCCCTGTACTATGCGCAATAGCAATGGGTCCACCCATTTCATCTGGCACACTCATGTCTTGTGAAACCTGATGCGCCATTTGTTGGAGCATTTTCCAAGACATATCAATGACTGAAAAGCTAGCAATAAATCCTTTTTGAAGGCTTTCTGCGATCCCGAAAGATTGTTTTTTCAGAAGGAACGGAAGATCTGCCTGCTCTATGCTTATAGCATTTTCTGAAGATTGCATGCCGTATATTCCAAGTGTTTTATCTTCAGGTACTGTAAATGAAAGTATTATGGTATCAGAATTATGCCTAAGAATTGTAATATTGCTTTCTACTCCCGCCGGAAGTGATTTTAAAACTTTTGAAATACTAAAGAGTGAATGAATTTCTTTTCCATGAATAGATATGATTTCATCGCCTTTTCGAATCCCTATTTTTTCTGCTAGTGAATCTGGGAGCGTATTTTTTACCACTACTTTTGAAGAGATTGCGTTGATGGGGTTGCTAATCGAGATATTTATATGTTCAAAAATCTTACTCTCATTATTCCAACGGTCGATGAGCAATGTGTTTCCTTCTGTTTTTGTCAATATTTTTGCCTCTTCAATCGATTGGGCATTGGTGATAATATCTCCATTTTGAAGTCCAAAAGATTGTAAAAGTTCAGGATTTCCAGAAAAATAAAGAGCATCTGTTTTTTCCAGAAAATATCCTTCATTTTTGAGCTGAGTGTATTCGTCAAGCGTTGAGTAGCTAGGGGCAACGCCATGCCAAAAAAGTCCTGCAAGCAGTGCCCAACCTACTAAAAAATTCATAATAACTCCTCCGCAGATTACTAAAACTTTCCATCCCCAAGGTCGATTCACAAAAGCATGTGGATCTTTAGAGGCCCCATCTTCTCCCATCATTCGCACGAATCCTCCAAAAGGAAGTGCATTTATCGTCCATTCCATGGTTTCAGAAGATCCATCATTTAAGGTTCTGGTTGTTTTTTTGCTAAAAATTTTAGGAGGAAGTCCGAGTCCAAATTCTAAAACCTTCACTTTGGCGGCTCTGGCCGCCCAAAAATGTCCAAATTCATGCAGAATAATAAGCGTTCCAAAAATGAGAAGGAATACTGCAATGGTAAGAAGAAGCGAAAAAATAGATTCTAGCATTTGCATTTTTTAAAAATTAGTATTGGCATTATATCATGGTTTTGATTTTTTTATAAAAAATTTAAAAACCCGATTTTGGAATAATCATAAAACGGTAATCGGATAGATTTTTGCCGATGGTGTTTTTTCATAAAAAATTTTTTGCATAATGATTCCAAGGGCAATTCTAAAAAACTCTTCTTCCATACTCTACTGCCAAAAGCCCCCATTTCTCCAATCAAAATATCATTTGTGCAATTATCATTCCATACCGTATTATACTATTATCTTTTTCATAAATTTTTTTGAAAATTATTCTTGCCATCACTGGCTCTATTGCTGCCGTTCGGTCGTATGACCTGATTCGCGCGTTGCAAGCTAAAGGACATGATGTGCAGTGTGTTCTTAGTAAGGGGGGTGGGTCTTTTGTTTCTCGATTGGCACTGGAAGCACTTTCTGGGAATCCTGTTTTAGGACCTGATATTTTTTCGTTTTCAGAGGATGAAACGAGAGATGTTTTTTCTCATATCAATGCTTCAAAAAATGCAGATGCTATTATCATTGCGCCAGCGTCGGCGAATACGTTAGCGAAACTCGCCCATGGACTTGCGGATGATTATCTTCAAAATCTTGTTTTGGCAAATGCGTCTTGTCCTGTTCTTCTGGCACCTGCGATGAACGAAAATATGTGGAAAAATGCGGCAACACAGGTAAATAGTGCTATACTACAAGAAAGAGGGATGATTATTATTCCTCCACAAAAAACTGGAGTATTGGCGTGTGGAGTGGAAGGAGAAGGGAAGATGGCAACCCAAGAAACGATTGCTTTATATTTTGAAAAATCAATTTCTCCACAAAAATATGCTGGGAAAAAAGTGCTTATTTCGCTTGGGGGGACACAGGAAAATATTGATTCGGTACGATTTATAGGAAATTCATCCTCTGGGAAAACAGGATTGGCACTTGCTAATGCGTTTTTTGTGATGGGGGCAGAGGTTTCTTTGGTGGCAGGAAATCATTTTGTTTCTTTGAATGCTGATTGTTTTGATATTCAAAATGTAAAAACAACGAATGAAATGCTAAAAGCCATGCAAATTCATTTTCAAAAATCTGATATTGTTGTTTTTTCAGCAGCGGTGGCCGATTACACGCCAAAAAATCCTTCTGCCCAAAAATTGGAAAAGCCAAAAACAGGAGAGGGGATTACGCTTGATTTTGTTCAAACAGTTGATATTGCCAAAACTTTTTCACTCCAAAAAAAAGAAAATCAAATATTTATTGGTTTTTGTTTGGCATCCGAAAATCTTGAGCAGAAAATGCAAGAAAAACTTAAGAGAAAAGGCTTTGATGTAATAATCGGGAATAGTGAACAAAATTTAGGTTCAAACTATGGGAAGTATCTGGTGTACAGTACAAAAACAGGATTTACGGAATTTGAAGGAGAAAAGGGGAATGTGATGAGGGAAGTACTTTTAGGGTTATAGATTTTTTGCAACCTCCATGCATTGTTGGAACAATAGTGCATCTCCTTGGAGGGATTTTTTTTCTTGTATTTCTTGTGTAGAATATGAAACGGGAGGCAGGTCTTCTCGTAAAGAATAATAAAATTCTTTTTTCGCTATATCATACGAAGCCAATGGCGAAAAAATAATAGTCTTTTTCGTTCCATTTTTTATTTCGCTCATTATTGAGTTGGTCAGTTTTTGCTTTTGCAAAAGCATTATGAGCACAGCTTTTTCTTCTTGGGTTTTTGCTGATTTGATATTTGATAATTCTGCTTCGGGAATATTTTGCAAAAGAGCATTAGAAATACTATGTACCACTTCGTTGGTGTTTTGTTTCATCACTTCTCTGTTTTTATTATATACTCCAAAGGCTTCATATATCGCATCAATCCCTGATTCTATGGTGCCATAATTGTCAGATACAAATACCGAAGTGTTATTGTTTGATAAAATTTTCATCATATAAGATAGCTTTTCCGTATCGGTTTTTCCCTCTATCAGCACATCTGGAAGAATCATTTCTCTTCTGTAGATATACCAACCTTTTTCAAACATCATTCCTCCATCATACCAATATATTCCTTGTTCTGCTTGTTTATCGGCACTAAAAAATAATTTCAGCTCGTTTTCATCTTCTTTTCCTGTATACTGAAATTTTTTCGCAATACCAAAGAGGGCATGAACAAAGAGTTTATTTTCTGGGATTTTTTCTTTTGTTTCTGCTGGTTTTTGTACAGTTCGCACAAATGCTGATGGTGGAGTGAGAAGGTTTGATAAATCTTTTTCGCTAATCGTTTGTCCTATTCCTCTTTCTGCGTTTTTCACAGCGGTTTCTATTTTTTGTGCTTCTTCTGTGGCATATTTTTTTGCAGATTCATGTATTTCGAGTGTTTCAAAATGTGAGGTACTGGAATTTTTGGTATTAAGCGTGATAAACGCTTCGTATGCTTTTTGAAATTGAATTTTTGATAAATGGCTCTCAAATGCTGTTTCTCCACTTTCTAGGATGGCTATCGCTTTCCATAAAATATTTCTGATTTGTTCTACACTGTGGTCTCTTTTTGCATTATCTATAAAAGGTATAGTGTCATAAATACTATAAAACATTTCTTTTATATCGGTGTTTAGGTCTGTATCTGCATTATATGAAATTTTTTGCAGAATATTTTCTTTCGTCCAAATAACCCCTGCTTCATGTTCATTTATTGTTCCTATTAGTTTTGCATCCAGCGCATTTTCGGCATTTCCCAAAGTGCTTTCGGCAATGGCTATTACCACAGCTGCTACTACAGGCCCTCCCCATAAGCTCACGGTTTCTATGCCCACTTTTGTAGCTTGCACTGCGCCTTTTGCTCCATACACATCTTGTACTTCTTCTCGAAGTCCTTTTTTATCCATGGCGTCTACGCTTATATTCCCCACGGCTTCCACTGCACTCGGAACAATCATTGCCACCTCTCCCACTATTCCTGCTTTTTTGGCAATGTTTCCAGCGGTTTCTAAAGCATTATGTCCTTGCCATCCGTCAAAATTCCACCCAAATTTTTTAAATGGATTGATAGAAAAATTGAGATACTTGTTGGAAAGTCTTGGAATTTTTCCACTCGTTGCGTCATTAATAGCTTGTGATATAAAATCAAGGTCTTCCGTAAGTACTTTCTTTAAAGCTTCGATTCTCTTTGCTTCATTCGTGTCATTTGATGTAAAGCTGTTTAGATCATTGAGAATACTTTCTATATTCGCCTTGTTTGTTATTAGCTTTTGTGAAACAGCTGGAAGATTGCTAGTATTTGCATTTTTAATAAGCGCACTAAATTGTGCCTGCATGGCTGTGTGCTTTAGTTCGAATATTTTTTCTGCATCTACTGCGTTGTGTATAATCGTCCTTCCTCCCGTTGTTGTAGTTGTTTCTGTTCGTCTGCTTTCTATTTCTATTGCAATATCATCAAATGATTTTGCAATGTTTGCAATATCTGTATCGGTTGCGTTGGCGATGGTTTTTATTTTTAGAATGGTATCTTCTATTTTTGCTTTAAAATATGATGATGGAATTTTTTGCTCTGTAAATTCAGAGTAGGAGAGATTGGAGGTAGAAAAATCTTTCGCATTATCCACAAACTCTCTCCATTGTTTATCCTGCATAGAAAATTTTGATTTGATGATATTTTCTAATACTTTATTTTCTTGTTCTATTCGAAAAATTTCTCCAGAAGCCAAGAAACTTGCCTTGCCATTCGCATCATGGTACATGTCCATTTCTTTCAAATTTCGAGCATATGCTTTAAACAAATATTCTTCAGAACCGTCTCGAAAGCGATGTACCCATTTGGGTACGAATGAATTTGGATCTGAGAGGCGTTCTTTGGTTAATGCTAAAAGATTGCTTTTATTATGCGATTTTCGTATTCCCAATAGCATTCCTCTGTATGTTAGGTCTATTACAGGGTTATATATTTTGAGCCCTCGAATAGCTCCAGCGGTAAGTCCTTTTGCTCCTCCCACTATTCCTCCAGAGACAATTCCTTGTATCGCACCAATGCTTGCAAAAAGCACTCCCGCACCTAAAAAACTTCGCATCAGCCATTCTTTCATGGTCAAATCATCATATCCAAATAATGATTGAAATCCTTCAATGCTCGCATCAAGCGGGTCTAAGAGACTGCTTATTACCACTTCTCCCGCAGGAATTGCTACTGTTATCATTCCGGCCTTTATTTTGGCAAATGCACTGTCTGTTGGATTGGTGAATATAATCCACCAAAATTCTGCCCACCATGCCGCATCGGCAAATAGCATATCGTCTAAGACGCCTTCTGTTTTGTTGATGAGGTGTTTTTCAAAATGTTGTTTTAGAGGGCTATTGTTGGGAAGTGATTTATAGAGTTGGATCATGTTTGCTCGCCTATTTTCTATGGCAGATTCTGCATGCTTTTGATGTTCTCCTCCTATTATTTTCCAAATATCATTTTCCCCGTACGCTTGTATTTTTCGTGGTTCAAGTGCATTCCTGTTAAAATTTTCACCAAGTCCAATAAGGGTTCGCACATTGTTGTGTGCAAAAGTGATATGAAAAGTATTTGTTTTTCCATCTATTTCGAATACGGTTCCGTATATTCCATTCGCCAATTTTTTAATTTCAGGAATGAGTCCTTCTATTGTTTTTTCTGGAAATGGAACTCCTGAAACTTCTTTTTCGGTAATAGTATTTATTTTGTTTTTTAATTCTGTAATTTCTGCAATGGTATATTCATTTTGCAATTTGCTAGTGTTTTTTTTGGTATCGCTTTCCAGCAAAGCAAGCTGTCTGCCAAACTCCGAAAGCAGCATGTATTCTTTGCTCGAATATTGTTCTTTTCGTTCTGCATTTGCAAGCCGATCAGGCAAAGGATTAAATGGAAACCCAACCAATTTGAATCCTAAAACTCTTTCTTCCGACATTTCAAAGCTCAACGAATATAGATTATTTATTTTTTCTATCCCATTTGATCTTGGAGATATTCCCAAAATTCCTAGCTTAAAAAACAATCGCTCTATAGTATCTTGAGAAATTTTTCTTTTTTCGTTTTTGGCTATAATTTCGTTATTTATAGCGATAATGGTATCTAGGTCTTTTAAGGCGTCTTGCTGTACTTTTTCTAGTCCATTTGCTTTGGCAAGTTTGTTTTTTTGAACGGATTCTCTTATTGTTTTCCAGCCTTCTTGATTTGCTTTTGCTGTTTCTGGGGTAATGCTGTGATCCAGATTGATAAACGACATAATATCATTCCCTAAAATAGTGCTTAAAAATAGCATTCGCTCGTTATCACTATATCCTTGTTTTTCAAGTGTGTCGCTATACAATTCATATAATTCCTGTGTGGTGTTTTTGATGTTTTCAATATCATTTTCTGTTTTATCGGTATCTTGTTTCAACACTGCTCCCATCATCAAAATCCCTCCAATTCCTGCAGCAGATTTAAACTTTTCTTTTATCAAAAACAAAGCAATGGTTCCTATTGCCAACGCATAATATGCTTTTTCGTTGGCTTCTGCGGAAGTGGTTTTACCCGTTGCTTGCAAAAGGGCTTGCACTACAGGGTTTTCTGTACTTTCTTTTTGTAAATAGATTTTAAAGGCTTCTGATGAAGTAATGCTTTGAGAGGCTGCGGCTGTAATAATCCCATTTTTCACCAGTATGGATAATGTTTTTTGCCATGTTTCATTGAATATTTTTTCTTCTGTAGAAATTTCTTTGTTTTCTGCAGGTTTTTCGGGCTGATTTGTTGGAGAGATAATTTTTTCTGCTGCTTGCAATGCTAAAATTTCACTTTCCAATTTTGCTATCATAATAGGGTTTTGAGGAACCATGGCTTTTGCTTTTTGTAATTCGTTCTTCAGTGTTTCTAGTTTTTCTTTTGCTTCTTTTTGCCCTGTTTCCATCATTGCTGTAGCTTCTTGCGTGGCGGTATCTATTTGATTCTGCACTTTTTTCAATTCTTCGTTCAGTGTTTTTGTTAGCTCTGTTTTCCCATTTTTTATAGCATCAGTTATTCCTTTTTCTATTTCAGCTTTTTGTTTTTCCAAGTCTGCTAGCGTTGTTTTCATTTTTTCCAATTGATCGCCCAATCCTCCCAAAATATTCAATTTTGAAAAATCAATTTTTGAAAGCCCCAACACTCCAAGTCCAATCAAAGTCCCACCAACCAATAACTTTGTTCCCAGCCCCATTCCTTCTTTTTCTTTTGCATTCGTATTTGCTTTTGTAAATATTTTTCTAGCAAGCCATGCGAGCCCCGCAAATCCTCCTGCTTCTACTCCATATCCTGTTAGTCGTTTTGCTTTTTTACTTGCGTTTTTATCCAACATCGCTTCTCCAATCGTATCCGCACCCTCTTGCAATCCTCTTCCTATTTTTTTTACCCCCTTTGCAAAATTCCCAGCCAAAGATTTTGCATCAAGATCTCTAAAAATATCAACATCTTTCGACGCTAGGGTATTTGGATTTTCTGGAGGCCTAGAAGAAAAATTTTGATTAGCCATATCTCTTTATTTTTTAAAAATTACACAATACTTACCCTCGGAACGTTTTTATTGAGTTCCACTACAATATCCCGTTCTTTCTTTTTGTATCGCAGTGTTTCGCGAATAATCGCATCGGGAAGCTCATCTAGCAATGCATCTGAAATCTGCGAAAGAATATTGATCCATCGAAGTTTTCGTGCTTCGTCATGCTCCAAAAATAAAGCATTCTGAAGCAGTTTCTTTACCTTTTCTTCTTTGTTTTTTCGCTGTTGTTCGGCAAAAATCCCTCCTATTAAATTTGATTTCAATGCCGACAAAGATACCGCCTGAGAGGTATCATTTTTTTGCTGTTCCAATGCTTGAGATATTTGAAACACAGAAAAATCAGTTAAAAAAAAAGATTAAAAGTGAAAAATCAAAATATTATATCATTTTTAAAAAGAAAAAAGAATATAATATTTTCGAAAATTCAAGAGTTTCTCTTTTTTACGTTTGACAAAATAGCTTCTTTTTTGGCAGAATGTGCTTTGCATTTTTTTATTATTTTACATTTCTTTTCTATGGCAGACTTTGTCCGAGATAAAGACCACGTGAATGTGGGAACCATTGGTCACGTTGACCATGGAAAAACAACTCTTACGGCTGCAATTGCTACTGTTTCTTCAAAGCGGAACGGGGGGCAGGCAAAAGCATACGATCAAATCGATAATGCACCTGAAGAAAAAGCACGAGGAATTACCATTAACGCGTCTCACGTAGAATACGAAACAGCTGTTCGGCACTACGCACACGTAGACTGTCCTGGACATGCCGACTACGTAAAGAACATGATTACAGGGGCCGCTCAAATGGATGGAGCAATTCTTGTGTGTTCTGCTGCCGACGGTCCAATGCCTCAAACTCGAGAACATATTCTTCTTGCAGGTCAGGTGAACGTTCCTGCAATCGTTGTGTTTCTCAATAAGGTAGACATGGTTGATGATGCAGAGCTTATCGATCTTGTAGAAATGGAGCTTCGAGAACTTCTTTCAAAGTATAAATTCCCTGGGGATGATATTCCATTCATTAAGGGTTCTGCGTTGAAGGCTCTTAATGCACCTGAAGATTATGATGGAGCGGCAAAGTGTATTGTTGAGCTTCTTGATACTCTTGACACTTATATTCCTCTTCCTCCTCGGCAAACAGATAAGCCGTTCTTGGCACCTATTGAAGACGTATTCTCAATTAAGGGTCGAGGAACTGTAGTAACTGGTCGTATTGAAACTGGAATTGTAAAAGTAGGAGACGAAGTTGAGCTTGTAGGAATTAAACCAACTCGAAAAGTGGTTGTGACAGGAGTAGAAATGTTTAATAAGTCACTTCAAGAAGGACGAGCAGGGGATAATGCCGGAATTCTTCTTCGAGGAATCGAGCGAGATGAAGTAGAACGAGGGCAAGTGCTTGCAAAGCCAGGTTCTATCACTCCTCATACAGAATTCGAAGCAGAGGTGTACGTACTTTCTAAAGACGAAGGAGGGCGACACACTCCATTCTTCTCTGGATACAAGCCTCAATTCTATGTTCGAACAACAGATGTGACTGGAGAAATTGTTCTTCCTGAAGGAGTTGAGATGGTGATGCCTGGTGATAACATTAAAATGACTGTTAAGCTAGGAGTTCCTGTTGCTATTGCCGACCAAACTAAATTCGCGATTCGAGAAGGAGGGCGAACTGTTGGGGCAGGAGTTGTTACTAAAATTATTAAATAGTTTTATTTGTTTTTCTTGGGGCAAGGGCTTGCCTTGCTCCAAGAAATTAGTTAGTTTTTAACTGATTTTTTCGTTCTTTCACACCTTCGATATTATGGCAAAAGCAGAAAAGAAAGCAGCTTCAGCTGCTCCAAAAGTGCGAATTATTCTCCGAAGTTTCGATCATACTCTTATTGATGAAGCAGCAAAAACAATTGTGGATGCAGCAGAACGAGCAGGGTCAATCGTGGCAGGACCAGTTCCTATGCCTGTAAAGATCAAGCGATTTACGGTGAATAAATCAACATTCGTGAACAAAAAATCACGAGAACAGTATGAGCTTCGAAATCATAAACGACTTATTGACCTTTCTGAAGCGACTCCCAAAACTATTGAAACGCTTTCTACTCTGCATTTGCCTTCGGGGGTAGAAGTAGCGATTCAAATGAAATAGTCAAATTATTTTCATACTTCAAAAGACATTCTCTTAAAAGAAGAGGATGTCTTTTTTGCTTTTGTATCCTTAAAAAAAGAGATTGAGGAGGTCCTCGATCTCTCAAATATGCTAACTGGTCGGGACTACAGGACTCGAACCTGTGACCTCATGGTCCCAAACCATGCATTCTAGCCAACTGAACTAAGTCCCGACGTTGATGTAAGCCGATGAATTTTATATCAAAGAAGGACGATTTAGCAAGTGATTTTTCTCAATACACATTGCAAAGCTGTTCTTTGATCTTTTCAAGTTCAGTCTTCATATCTACAACTAGGCGCTGTAGCTCGGCGTTATTTGCCTTGGAACCCATGGTGTTTATTTCTCTCAGCATTTCTTGGGCGATAAACTGTAGCTTTTTCCCATTGCCTTCTTCTCCTAGCACGTCGTCAAAATATGCAATGTGTTTTGCAAGGCGCACTCGTTCTTCTGTGATATCCAGCCGATCGATGTGATAGCAAATTTCTTCTGCAAATCGGCTTTCGGTGACTTCGCTCCCCATCATTTGCGTTATTTTTTCCCGCAGATCTTTTTCTAGTTTTTCCTTTCTGGCTACTTCAATTTCTGGAACTTTTTGCAAAATTTCTGAGATATTACTGAGA
Organism: uncultured Candidatus Peribacteria bacterium; assembly: GCA_964532505.1. Lineage (GTDB taxonomy): Bacteria > Patescibacteriota > Gracilibacteria > CAIRYL01 > CAIRYL01 > CAZHIF01. Next base: position 74,044 of record CAZHIF010000002.1, on the reverse strand, counting down.
GAAATCTGTATCGCTTTTTGCAAAACAGCTCCTTCGTGTTCTGCAAAGGCGATTAATTCCTGTATCATTTTCTCTAAGGCTTCGTGCACTTTGGCTTCTGCTGCTTCATCAAATGAAACAGTATTTTCTGACTCTAATGATAAATACAGTGCAATATAATCTGAAGAAGGAATCTGATTTCTTATCTCAATAGCTTTTACTTCTTGAATAAACCGATCTATTTTTTCTGAATCGTGGAGGTGATGTGCTGCTGTTTTTTTGTTTTCCAGCTGCAAAGAGCATTCCACTCGACCTCGTTCGATATATTTAGAAATCAGTCGGCGGATCATTCCCTCAAAGGGCTTCCATTCAGAATCCATCTTGAGTTGCAGATCTAGTACTTTTGAATTAACACTTTTGATCTCTGCCACCATCCATTCTTCTCCAATCTTTGCGCGCACACTTCCAAATGCCGTCATTGATCGCATAGTTTTTATAAAAAAATTGTACTTTTCCAGAAGGTAATGATATGCTGAATAGTGATTTTTTGCAATGATTTTATGCACATGACACGATCTGAATTTCAAGAGCAAGTTCAGAATAATGCTCTCAAAATTGCTTTTGTTGGAATGTCGAACATTGGAAAAACATTTTGGAGCACTTCACTTTCCGAAGAAAAAGGGTTTGAGATCTATCATGTAGATGATGAGATTCAAAAGAATTTAGGACTCACAGACATGCGAGAAATGGCGGAATGGATGGGGTATCCATTCCAGACACAGTATGAAAAAAATAGCAAAAAATATTTGAATATTGAGAAAAAAATAACTCTGGGTGCACCGCTTAAAGATGTTGGGAATTTTGTATTGGATACTACAGGAAGTGTTATTTATCTTGATGAAGAGGTAGAGCATTTTTTGAAGAAAAACTTTCTTATTGTATGTTTTGACGTTCCGACGCAAATGCTCAAGCGAATGCAGGAACTGTATTTTATCGAACCCAAAAGCGTGATTTGGGGGGAACACTATCTTCCATTTCCAGAAGAAGAGCCGATTGATGCGCTTCGTCGATGCTACCCTTGGCTTCTCAAATACCGTATGAAAAAATATCGAGAACTGGCAGACGTCATTATTCCAGGGGAACTCACTCGAATGGAGGGGTTGGAGCTGGAGCGGTTTCTTGAAATTTTATCTCTTTCACTTCCAAACGCATGACTTTCGTAAGCACTCGAGGGTTTTCCGACCCTTCTCTCACCTTTGCAGACGTTATTATTCAAGGGCTTGCGCCTGATGGAGGGCTTTTTATTCCCTCCAAATTTCCAAGTGTTTCACTTGAATGGATTACAACATTGCAACCGCTTTCTTATCCTCAGCGAGTAGTAAAAGTGCTTTCTCTTTTCGAAATTGGAATTTCCGAAGAAGATCTTTTGCAGATGGCAAAGGAAGCTTATGAGTATTTTGAGAGTTCGGAAGTGGCACCTGTGAAAATGCTGAATGAAAAAAATGCTATTTTAGAGTTATTTCATGGCCCCACTGCCAGTTTCAAAGATATGGCATTACAACTTACTCCAAAACTCTTTTCATCAGCACAAGTAAAAAAAGGAAATATTGATAAAATCTGCGTGCTCACGGCGACCTCTGGAGATACAGGAATTGCAGCAATTGAAGGGTTTAAAAATATTCCAAATGTATCGGTGGTGGTGCTCTACCCAAAAGGTGGAGTGAGTGCCTTGCAAGAACAGCAAATGCGATCGGTATCGGAAAAAAATGTGAAGGTGATAGCGGTGGAGAGTGATTTTGATTTTTGCCAAACGACGGTCAAAAAAATTTTTGCAGATGAATCGCTCAACACGACGCTGCAGCAAAAAAATATTCGATTCACTGCGGCCAATTCTATGAACTGGGGAAGGCTTTTACCCCAAGTGGTGTATTATTTTTCTGCGTATGCTGATCTTCTCAATAAAAACGCTATTACGTTTGGAGAACAAATTGAAGTATGCGTGCCTTCTGGGAATTTTGGGAATCTTTTGGCAGCGTATATTGCTGGCTTAATGGGACTTCCTATTTCAAAATATGTGGTGGCGTCTAATGAAAACAATGTGCTTGCGAATTTTTTCAATACTGGAACATATTCAATTGCTGAAAAATTATTACTCCCAACCGATTCTCCATCGATTGATATTCTCATTTCTTCCAATATTGAAAGATTTTTGTTTTTGATGAATGGACGAAATGCGGAGCAGATAAAAAATTGGTATCAAGCGCTTGCTACTGAAAAATCATTTGACATTACTGCTGAGCTACTTGAAAAAATCCAATCGCAATTTGAAGCAGGATACACGGTTCATGAAGAAATGCAGGCAACAATTCAATCGATTCTCGCAGGGCATAATTATCTTTTGGATCCACACACGGCTGTGGCAGTGCACGTGGCGGAACAAATTCCTCAAAAAGCATTCCGACTGATCGCTTCTACAGCGCACTATCAAAAATTTGCTCCCGCCATGGCTCGTATTTTTGGTTGGGATAAAGAAAATATTCCTGAAATTTTTTCCAAGCTTGCTGCATTGCAATCATCTGTACCAGCGCATTCTGCATTATCAGAGCTTATAAATAAGCCATTAGTGCAGAACACAGAAGTGAAAGGGGAGTATGATGCTATCGTGAGGGAGATTATTGGGTTTTTGTAGAGTAATATTCCAAAATCGTTTGCTTTTTTTCAGATATGCATAAATTATTATCTGATAGAATGATACATCTATTTGTAATCGTAGTGACAAGTGTAATACTTTTTTACATCCTTTTCAAAAACTCTTCGATCTCTTCTTTCTTCACTTCTCCCGTTTTTAGTGCATAAAATAAATTCGCATAAAAATATCCCTGCATATTCCCCGTGTCAAATCGGTTTCCTTCCAGCAAACATGCCGACAGAGGAGTGTTTGGAAGCATTTCCAAAAACGCATCTGCCAAACGACTTTCTCCTCCATGAGACGTGCCTGCATTTTCCAGCGCTTTCCAAATTTCTTTGGTGCAGATATATTTCCCAATAATTGCAAGATTTGATTTTGCTTCTGATTTTTTTGGCTTTTCTTGAACATCTGCCACAGAAAAGACTTTTTCATAAACAGACTCTTTTGCTGCCACAATTCCATACGATTCTACTTGATCAGGATTCACTTCATACACCCCGATAATCGTATTTTGGTGTTCTTCATATGCATTTAAAAGCTGTTTCATGGAAGATGGACTCCCAAACATTACATCATCTCCAAACACCACCAAAAAAGGATCATTTTTCAACAAATGTTTTGCCTCCAGTAGGGCATGTCCATCTCCCTGTTGCTCACCTTGTCGAACGGAAGAAAAATGTACATTTTTAAATTTCTGGATTAGGGCAAGTCGTTCGGTGTCATTCTTGGCTTTCAGTTTTCGTTCCAGCTCAGGAAAGCTATCAAAATAGTGTTCGATGAGATATTTTTCTCGAGAAACGACAAAGATGATTTCTTCAATTCCTGCGTCAATGGCTTCTTCTACGAGTAAATCCAAAATAGGCGTGTCATAGATTGGAAGCAATTCTTTGGGAATGGCTTTGGTGGCAGGTAGCATTCGAGTTCCCAGTCCTGCAACGGGAAACACTGCTTTTGTAATTTTTTTAGTCATAGCTTCTGCAAAATATCTCTAGTATGCTATCTAAAAAACTCTTTCTTGTCTACTGCAGAAAAATATTGCTACAATGGGCTTTGTGAAAAAATCCTCTTAACTCTCTTTATCAAAAAGGATTGAAAATTCTTAATTTTTTTTTATGTTTTGTGATCTCACCAATATCGTCGTAAAATCTGGAAATGGAGGGAATGGTTGTATTTCAACGCATCGAGAAAAATATGTGGCAAGAGGTGGACCAAATGGAGGAGATGGAGGGAAGGGAGGAAGTGTATTTATCAAAGCAAATGAAAATCTGAATACGCTGATTGAACTGCACACGAAGCGCTTTTTTTCTGCGGAAAATGGAGAGCAGGGAAAGGGAAGTCAGTGCCATGGGAAAGATGGTGAGGATTTGATTTTGGAAGTTCCCGTGGGAACGATTATTCGGAACGCGGAAAATGGTGAAGTGATTGCCGATGTTTTTGATCAGCATGAAGCAATCGAAATTCTGAAAGGAGGAAGGGGTGGATATGGAAATGAGCACTTCAAAAGCTCCACTCGCCAATGTCCAATGTTTGCCGAATTGGGAGAACCTGGGGAGGAATTGGAATTGGAACTTGAACTGCAGCTTGTGGCGGATGTTGGGATTATTGGGCTTCCGTCTGCAGGAAAATCGACTTTTATTTCCGTGATTTCTGCAGCAAAGCCAAAAATCGCAGAATATCATTTTACAACCCTTATTCCCAATCTTGGGGTGGTTCGAATGAGCCAGTCTCGAAGTTTTGTGGCATGTGATGTGCCGGGGCTCATCGAAGGCGCCAGCGAAGGAAAAGGCTTGGGAGATGAGTTTTTGCGACATATCACGAGGAGTAAGATAGTACTTCATTTGGTGGATATTTCCCTTGAAAACCCAATAGAAAACTATAGAACTATTCGGAATGAATTGGAATCGTATTCTGAGGAATTGGCAGGCAAACGCGAACTTGTTGCATTCTCCAAGTGCGATGTGCTGGGAGGAGATGCCGAACTCCTTCAGGACTTTCAAAGTGAATTTGAAAACGCAACGGGGATTCGTCCATTTTTGCTTTCTTCTTCCACTCAAGAAGGGGTAGCAGAACTTCTTGAAATTATTTGGAATATTTTAGAAGAAGAGAAGGAGAAAGCCTATCCCAAATTGGAATCCTCCAAAGAAGAGCGAATGATTTTTCGTCCACACATTGATAATGTTGATCCAAAGCATTGGACGATTGAACCAGAAATTCAAAAAGGAGATGCCTATGGAACTCCTCGGCGAGAAGGGTTTCGGATCAGAGGAAAGCGGTTTGAGCAGATTGTAGTAATGACAAATTTTGACAATGCGGAAGCAGTGATGCGAGTGCGTGACGTAATGTTTAAAATGGGGATTCAAAAAGAATTGATTCGAATGGGGGCAGTGGATGGAACTCCCTTATTTGTGAGAGATAAAGTGTATCGGTTTGAACCCCTAAAGCTGAGATAAAAAAGTTATGAATTATGAAAAATTGTAGGAAAAACTATTTTCTAAGAATAAACGTGTAAAAAATGCCAGAAATTATTTCAGAACAGCGGTTTTTGAGTGAATACAGTCGATTGTGTGATCGGTATGATCGGCTTTCTGAAAATCCTGATCATGATGAACGGTGGGAAAAGCTGGGGAAACTTCTTGAAAAAACAAAAAAGTGCTATGGGGCCAATCGTATTTTGGTTGCCAAAATCCTTCGGAAATTTGAAAAATATCAAATGCTTTTTAAAGAAGAAGAAAGGGCTTTTGTAGTGCAGAGTGTTGAGCTGATCAAAAAAGTATTGTGGCAGAAAAAACTGAATAAAGAAGGATAGTTTTTATAAATTCTGTGCTCCATTGACAAATGTGTTGTTAGCATTGCAGCAAAAGGGTTCGCATCGTATCATGAAAATTGAGATATGGCTATTATTTTTCTTGAAAAACAGCTTTCCATGCACTGCAAATTTTCTGTAAAGTACAGGTGATTTTATTTTTTTCAAGCTATGCAGGCGATTATTACCATTCTCTTTTTTTTCTTTCCCATTTTGAGCATTCTCCTTTCCATATGGGGTGGGGGAAGTTTTTTAGGTGGGTTGTTTATTGGATTGGTGCTTGATGTGTTGCTTTTTCTTCTAGGTGTGAGAATTGTTTCGCAAAACACCATCAAAGTAGTTGAATTTTTGGGAAAGTATAATCGAATTCTGCGTCCCGGTCTCAATATTATTTTGCCGATCTTGGAGTGGACTCGTTCGCAAGATTTATTCAAAAAGAATTTTCAAATCACGGTTGATGGACTTACCTCTGATAATGTTTCGGTGCGAATAGGGCTCAATGTTGTCTATTTTGTGAAAGATGATGATGCGAATATTTTTCAGTCGGTTTATGAAATCGAAAACCCAAACACGCTTATCAAAGCCACCATCGATGAGCAGCTTCGGTCGATGATCAGCACCTTCACGCACAAAGAAATCTATACTAAACGGCAAGAAATGGGGAGTGCTATCGAAGAAAGTTTGCGGAAAAAATTGGAACAGTTTGGATATTCTCTTGATTCTATTCAGGTGCAAGATATTCAGCTAGAAGCTAGAGTGATGGCGGCGCTCAACCGAATTGTGGAGACGGAAAAACTCAAAGAAGCGGCATTCAACGAAGCAGAGGCTAAAAGAATTACCCTTGTAAAAGAAGCAGAGGCGGATAAAGAAGCAAAAAAATTGTTAGGAGAAGGAATGGCGCAGCAGCGAATGGCGATTTCTGAAGGGTTTAAAGAATCGATTGAGGCGATTAAAGCGTGTGATCCTAGTTTGACGGGGGAAATGATTTTGCAGTTTTTGCTCGATTCATCGCGCATCGAAACCTTAGAAAAAGTAGGCCGAGAAAATGCGAAAGTTGTCTATCTCAATGAAAATTTGGAAGCAGGAGGAAAAAGGATTGAAAAATTTTTGGCAGATAAATAATAAAGATTAAAAAAGTTTTGATACATTTTCATCATTCTCATTATGAAAAAAATCTTCTGGATTGGGCTTTCTTTATTTCTTTTTGGAATTTGGATTTTTGGCTTTTTGATGTGGCAAAAGACCAATCCTACGGTTTTGGATTTTGGATCGACGAATGCTATTTCAAAAATATTTTCGTTTTTGCCAGTTTCCACCCCCGTTCCCACCCCTGTGCCAACACAAGAGCCTTCAAAGCCTCTTCCCGAATTTATTTTCTATTACGATCTGAGTTGTCCATATTGCCAAGATTTTTCAAAAAACTTATTAATTCCTTTTTTTAAAGCAAACCCTTCAGTTGTTCAATTCACTATTCTTCCTTTTTCCAAAACAACTCTGGAAAAAGATCAAAATGATGCACTTCTTTTATGGTGTTTGTTGCAAAAAGATCTTCCTATTACGGTGCTCGAAAGAACGGTTGATTATCAAGAAGATTGGAAAAAATGGAGGGATGCACAAGTTGATGCAGAAGAATTGAAAACATGCATGAATGCTGAAGAAACCTATCCCACATGGAAAAAAATGCGAGAAGATATTAAGGCAAAAGGCATAAGAGGAACTCCCACCATTGTGGTTGATGGGAAAAAGTTTGAAGGATCACTTTCTAAAGAAGCTTTCTACACTATTATTTCTTCCTTGTATTAAAATATATTTTTTAATATTCTTAGTTTTTAGCTTTTCATTTTTAACTTTTCACTGTTATTTCTATGTGTGGAATTTTTGGAATTATTGCTTCGGAGCCTGTTGCTCAAGACATGTTTGATGCACTCACAATGCTCCAACATCGTGGGCAGGATGCAGCAGGAATTGCCACTATTGGTGATGGAAAGGTTTCCCTACGAAAAGATAATGGGCTGGTGCGAGATGTTTTCCATACTCGACATATACAAAAACTTTTTGGGAATGCTGGGATTGGGCATGTGCGATATCCCACTGCGGGCTGTGCCTCTCCAGATGAGGCTCAGCCTTTTTATGTAAATGCTCCATATGGGATTGTGATGGCACATAATGGGAACCTCACCAATACTGCACAATTGAGAAAAGAAGTGTTGGAAGAAGATTTTCGGCATGTGAATACATCTTCTGATTCGGAAGTCTTGCTTAATGTGTTTGCGCATGAGTTGCTGGAAGTGCTAGAGCATAAGGGGATTTCGGAGAAAGATGTGTTTGAAGCCATTCAAGGAGTGTTTGATCGGTGTAGTGGAGGATATGCTGTGACAGGATATATTGTTGGAAAAGGACTTTTTGCATTTCGAGATCCCCATGGAATCCGTCCGCTGTGTTATGGAAGCCGTATATCAAAAACAGGATTCACCGAATATGCCGTGGCATCAGAAAATGTTGCCTTGGAGGCACTTGGATTTCAGCTTATAGGAGATGTGCCAGCGGGAGGGTCTTTGTTTATCGATGAAAAAACAAATATCCTCCACACCGATTTTCCAGATGTAGAAACCGTTCAGAAAAATTTTGCACCATGTATTTTTGAGTATGTCTACCTTGCTCGTCCTGATTCTATTATCGATGGTGTTTCGGTGTATAAAGCTCGCTTGAGAATGGGGCGTAGCCTAGCAAAAAAAATCCTTCAAACATTGCAGAAAGAAGATATTGATGTGGTGATCCCCATTCCTGATTCTGGACGAACGGCGGCGATTGATTTGGCACATGAATTGGATGCTAAATATCGGGAAGGGTTTATTAAAAATCGATATATCGGGCGAACATTTATTATGCCTGGGCAAGAGCTTCGAACAAAATCTGTTCGGCAAAAGCTCAACACCACCCCTCTCGAATTTAAAGATAAAAACGTCTTGCTTGTAGATGATTCTATTGTTCGAGGAACGACGTCAAAACAGATTATTCAAATGGCTCGGGATGCAGGTGCCAAAAAAGTGTATTTTTCCTCTGCCGCACCAGCAGTGCGATATCCAAACGTGTATGGAATTGATTTACCTGCTCGGATCGATTTAGTCGCTCACGAAAGAACTGATGCAGAAATTGCAGAGGTTATTGGAGCGGATGCAGTATTCTATCAAGATATTGATGATTTTTTTCTTTCTGTTTCCGAAGGAAATCAATCCATACAGCACTTTGAAGCAGGGTGTTTTACTGGAGAATATATCACAGGAGATATTGATGATGCATACTTGGCAGCTATGGAAGGATGCAGGGGAAATGCGAATGAGGAAAAGACGCGGGGAGAATAATAATCTTTCCTTTATAAACTGGCTTCTGGGTATTTTTCCCAATAGTCTTCTATCGCATGAGCAAAATCTTCCACCGATTTTTGGCGAATGTAGTATCCATTTAGAAAGAGGAGTTTATTGAGATCAAAAATGGCTCCGTTTTTATGTACTCGATCGAGTGAAAATTTTTCAATGAGTTCGTCCATGCTAAAAATTTCCTGTTCATCTGCCGTATTCCATCCCAGCAATGCCAAAAAATTGATTAGCGCTTCGGGTAAATATCCGTCGGCGAGGTAGTTATCCACCGAAACATCATTTTTTCGTTTGGAGAGTTTTGATTTGTCAGCATTCAGAATAAGCGGAATATGTGCAAATGATGGAATTTCCCATCCAAATGCTTCATAGAGAGCGATTTGTTTTGGAGTGTTGGGAATGTGATCTTCTCCTCGAATTACGTGAGAAATTTTCATTTCGTGATCATCTACCACCACGCAAAAATTATAGAGTGGCGTGTCAAAATTTTTTGCAATTACAAAATCATCCAATTGATTTGCATGGATAGTAATATCTCCACGCACCATATCGGAAAATGTGATGTCTCCTCGATCTTTTGGCATTTTAAACCGAATGACATACGGTTTTTTGGAATCCAGCATTGCTTGCACTTCTTCATTGCTTCGGTCTCGCCAAATTTCAGGATATCGAAATGCTCGTTTTTCCATATCTGCTTGCTGGCGATAACCATCTAATTCTTCACTAGTGCAAAAGCAAAAATAGGCCAGCCCAGCATCCACCAGCTGGTGTAAATATTTTGTATACACAGCGGTTCGCTCGCTTTGGCGAATTACTTCCCCGTCCCAGCTCATTCCCAATTTTTGGATTCCAGCCAAAATATTTTCTTCAAATTCTTTTTTGGATCGCTCTTTGTCGGTATCTTCTAGTCGCATCACAATTTCCCCTCCATGCTTTTTGGCGAAAAGATAATTGAAAAGCACCGTTCGTGCCGTTCCAATGTGGAAAAGACCAGTGGGAGATGGGGGGTATCGAACGATAATTTTTGACATAACAAGAAGAGTAAAGCTTGTCTATTCTATGTATTTTTTGATAAAAAAACAATTTGAATTTCTCTTAAAAGAGAGTACCGTTTTTCAGTATTTTTTATTTCATTTTTATGACAACTATAAAAAGTGTTTATGCTCGAGAAGTGCTTGATTCTCGAGGAAATCCTACAGTAGAAGTGGAAGTGCTTCTTTCGGATGAGAGCTTTGGTCGAGCGATTGTACCATCCGGTGCGTCTACTGGTTCTCATGAAGCTGTTGAGCTTCGAGATGGTGATGCTTCGAGATATCTTGGAAAAGGAGTTTTGAAAGCAATTTCTAACGTAAATACGGTTCTTGCTCCATTGGTAGTTGGGAAAGATGCGTTTGATCAGAAAACATTAGATGCGGAAATGATTGCTGCAGATGGAACACCTCAAAAAGGAAATCTGGGAGCGAATGCGATTTTGGGAGTTTCCCTTTCAATTGCGCGTGCTGCTTCCGCCAGCCAAAAAAAACCATTGTACCAATATGTAAATGATATTTCTGGAAGTGGTGTTATGAAAATGCCAACACCGATGATGAACGTGGTAAATGGAGGAGCACACGCCGATTCTGGACTCAATATCCAAGAATTTATGATCTTTCCAACGGGAGCGCCAAAATTTTCTGAAGCACTTCGAATGGGGGCAGAAGTGTTCCACTCTCTCAAAAAAATCCTTGCGAACAAGGGAATGGTGACGGCTGTGGGAGACGAAGGAGGGTTTGCGCCTCGGTTTAGCACCAATGCCGAAGCGTTGGATGTGATTTTGGAAGCGGTGCAAAAAGCAGGACACGCAGGGAAATTTGAATTAGCTCTCGATGTTGCGGCTTCGGAGTTTTATGAAAATGGAAAATATCAGTTTCAAGGAAACGCGATTTCATCGGCAGAATTGTTGGAATATTATCAAGATCTGCTCAAAACATATCCCATTATTTCGATCGAAGATGGATTTGCAGAAGATGATTTTGAAGGATGGGAAATGATGAACGCAGCACTCGGAAGCTCTTTGCAGATTGTGGGAGATGATCTTTTGGTGACAAATACTGATCGAATTGAAATGGCGATTGAAAAGAAATTGTGCAATGCTCTTTTGGTGAAACCAAATCAGATTGGAAGTCTTACCGAAACTATTTCCGCAGTGCAGATGGCGCAGGATGCGGGTTGGAATGCTGTGATGTCGCACAGAAGTGGAGAAAGTGAAGATTCTACTATTGCTGATTTAGCAGTAGCCTTAGGAACAGGGCAGATTAAAACGGGGTCTCTTTCTCGGTCGGATCGTATCGCAAAATACAATCAACTGCTTCGCATAGAAGACATGACAGCAGGTTCTATTCCTTTTCAGGGAAAAATTCGATAAGGATTATATCATTGAAAAATATGCAAAAAAGACGCTTTTATAAGCGTCTTTTTTGCATAGAGAAGAAAAAAATATTATTTTTTTAAGCGTAAAATTTCCAAACGACATATAAAAGTAAAATAGCTCCCCAAAATAGCTTTTTCAAATATCTCCGTTTTTTTACGAAATTATTCCACCCATGTTGCAAATCTCTTCAAAACTGTTTTTATCAATTGGCATCACTGAAAGCCTATTTCCTTTTTGCACTAATGGAATGTGTGATAATTTTTCATTTTCTTTGATGGTTTGCAAAGGAACAATCTTGCAAAATGTGCTTTTGTATTGTACATCAACCATAAACCACCGTGGATTATTCGGATCAGACTCTGGATCGAAATGTTTTTCTTTTGGATGAAACGCGGTGTGATCAGGGTATCCTTCTTTCACTACTTCGCATACACCAACAGCAGCAGGAGGGGTTGCGTTGGAGTGATAGAAAATACATAAATCACCTTTTTTCATTTGGTCTCTCAGAAAATTTCTGGCTTGATAATTGCGTACTCCATCCCAGTGTCCGATATTTTCTTTTTTCAGATCATCGAGGCTATAGCACGATGGTTCAGATTTTAGAATCCAATAGTTCATAAATATTTTTGAAAAAGAGGGGAATAATAGTTAATTGGCTTTCGTTTAGTGTTTTTATGGGAACGATTCCCATCAGTGAATTGGAAATAAAAAGTCCTGCTGCATGGGTCAGCAAATCTTCTTCTGTGAAGTTTTTTTCAATTACCGTATATCCATGCTGCTCAAAAATCTTTTCCAAAAAGGCTTGCATGGTTCCGGGTAACACCTCTTCTCGTGGTGAAATCCACATTTCTTTTGCCTCATTCGATATTGCAAAAATATTGGAAATACTACCTTCTCTCAAAAATCCTTCTGATGTTTTGTAGATGGCTTCAAAGGCATTTGCATTGTGCATTTTTTGGCGAAGCAGAATACCCGAAAGAAAATTGGTGTGTTTGATGCTGGGTGATATTCTGATGGCATTTTTTGAAATCGCAAAAACTCCTTCTGAAAAGATTTCTGCAGGATAGTGTGGCAATGGAGAAAGGCTCGCAAAAATCGTTGGATTGTGGCAGGAGGTGAAATCGAAATGATTTTCTCCTCGAGAAATGGTGATGCGAAGTCGTGCGTTTTTGAGTTCATTTTTTTGAACCAATGTGTGGCACAAATCTGCAAAATACTCCAAAGAATATTCGCTGGGGAGGCTCATTTGCATAGCATTCAATGAGTTTTGAAGCCGATTCCAGTGTTCTTCCACAAAAAATACTTTTTGATTATATACTAGAAGCGTTTCATACACGGCATCGGCGTATAAAAACCCATGATCAAAAGGAGAAAGCTTTGTCTCCTCTGCTTTTTTCCAATTTCCGTTTTGAAAGACAATCATTATTGAAAGAAAATAACGGAAGAATGGTAGCAAATATGTGTAATTTCGCAAAAGGAACGAGTTGGAATTATTGAGATATGCTATCGCCTTAATACTTTGGAAGTGAGTATTGCGAAAATCTCTACGATATAACAATAATAATGGACAAATGTTATGAGTTTTGGGAATATGGATATCGGAATATTTTTTCTTTTGGATTCTTCATTTTTTATTACTCATGCAGTGCCCAAAATGCCAAGCATCGGATACCAAAGTACTCGACTCCAGAGTTGTGGAAGGAGGAAAAGCAACTAAACGACGTCGAAGATGTCCTATTTGCTCTTCTCGGTTTACCACATTTGAACGATTAGAAATTACTGATTTGGTAGTGCAAAAATCAAATGGAATGATGGAGCTATATTCACGAGAAAAATTGGAACGAGGAATTTGGCTTTCGTGCGGGAAATTGCCCATTACAAGAGGTGATGTGGAAAGTATGATTGGACTTTTGGAAGAAAAATGGTTTGAGAAAAAAGAAATTGCTGCCAAAGAAATTGGAAAAGATGTGATGGATGCGCTTAAAAAACTAAACGAAATTGCCTATATTCGCTTTGCTAGTGTCTATCGAGAATTTCATGATATTGAAGATCTGAGAAAGGAAATTCAAAAAATTTCTTATACATCATAATTCTTACTTTTTAATTCTTTACTGTGCCTTTTTGGATTGGAACCATTAGCGAGATTTTAGTGTTTGTGGGTGTAACATTTTTTCTTGGTCTCGCACTTTTTCCTTTTTATATTCATTTTCTTATCAAGTATAAAATTGGAAAAAACATTCGAGAAGAATCGGTGGACGGAGGAAAGGCGAGTATTTTTAGAATGTTTCACGAGCATAAATCAGGAACGCCGACCATGGGAGGAGTTGCTATTTGGGGATTGGTGTTGCTTGTTGTGTTGGGATCTCGAGTGCTTTCCTATTTTGGAATTTTAGATCATTCGCTGCTGCAGCGAACAGAAGTCTATCTTCCACTTTTTACAATGATTTTTGTAGGGATTTTGGGAGCTGTTGATGATTATTGGAATGTGAAGGGGATAGGAAAAACCAAAGGACTTCCTTTTATTTTTCGCAGTGTTATTTTGCTAATTTTTGGACTAATGGGATCGCTGTGGTTCTATTTCAAGCTTGGATATTCTGATATCACTATTCCGTTTTATGGACTTGTGGATATTGGATGGTGGTATATCCCGTTTTTTATTCTGATGGTGTTTGGAACGGCAAATGCTGTAAACGTGACAGATGGGCTTGATGGACTCGCAGGAGGGTTGCTTATTATGGCGTTCGGTGTTTTGGTGGTGCTGAGCGTGATGCGCGATCATATGTTTTTGGGATTGTTTTGCGGAGTGATTGTGGGGGCATTGATGGCGTTTTTGTGGTACAATTCACCTCCTGCTAAGTTTTATATGGGAGATACTGGTGCATTTGCATTGGGTGCAGTGCTGGCGGTGATTGCCCTGATGATTGATATGGCGTTTGTATTGCCTTTCATTGCGTTTGTATTTTTTTTGGAAGCGGCTTCGGTAATGATTCAGCTTTTTTCTAAACGATTTTTTAAACGAAAAGTGTTTTGGGCGGCGCCCGTTCATCACCATTTTGAGAAAATAGGATGGTCAGAAAGTCAAGTCGTGATGCGGTTTTGGATGATGGGAGGAATTGCTTGCATCGTTGGAGTTTTGGTGGGACTTGCGGTGCTCTATGAGCAAGGACAAAATTATCTTAACCTTCCTTTTTTAGAAAAACCTGCTATTTGCTCTCCTTCTTCATAATGCTTTTTGTTTTGGCAACACCTATTGGTAATCTTCAAGATATTTCAAATCGTGCTAAAAATCTTTTGGAAACGGCCGATCTTATTATTGCAGAAGACACTAGGACGTCTAAGAAATTATGTGATCTTCTCGAAATCAAAACAAATGCCACTTGGAAATCGTTTCATGCCCAGTCTTCTGAAAAAGAGCGAACCATGCTTATGTCATGGCTCGAAAAATCAGAAATAGCAGTATTGATGAGCGATGCAGGAACTCCTGCGATCTCTGATCCTGGAGTGGTTTTGATAAACGAAGTTAGAAAAAACGGCATTAAAGTTTCTCCCGTTCCAGGTGCTTGTGCGTTCATTGCAGCGTTGAGTGCTAGTGGATTCCCCAGTGATCGTTTTGAATTTCTTGGTTTTCTTCCGCACAAAAAAGGGCGAAATACGTTGTTTCAGTATATTGAAAAATCGCAGCATACTGCCATTTTCTACGAATCAACTCATCGTATTTTGAAATGTGTGGAGCAGATGCAAGAGTTTTTTCCAGAACGATATGTATGCATCGCACGAGAACTGACCAAAAAACACGAAGAGTTTTTATTTGGAACCCCCACTTTGCTACTCGAGCTATTTCAAAAATTTCCAGAAAAAACGAAGGGTGAATTTGTCGTACTCGTGGCAAATGAAAAGCATTCAGCCGTCAAGAACTTAGCGTCTTGAGCCCCCATTTCACGAGCTCTTCATTTGAATATTCCGAAACATTTTTTGGAAGATTCGCAAATAATTCTTCCACTCGGCTGGGCACAAAACCAAGACTTTTCAGAATATCGATCACTTCTTGATGAGGAGAAAGTATTTTCTTTTGCGATTCTGGTGGTCGAACAATTTTCCCCTTGAGCTCCAAAACCAATCGAGAAGCCGTTTTTTTTCCAAGTCCTGGGATTTTGGTGAGTTCTGAAAGGTCTTCTGATTCAATTGCT
This sequence comes from uncultured Candidatus Peribacteria bacterium, assembly GCA_964532505.1. Lineage (GTDB taxonomy): Bacteria > Patescibacteriota > Gracilibacteria > CAIRYL01 > CAIRYL01 > CAZHIF01. The sequence goes on along the minus strand of CAZHIF010000002.1, from coordinate 58,602 downwards.
TGAATCACTTTTGCAGAAGGAAATTCCATCATTTGCATCGCACTTTTGACTCCAATGCCCGAAACTCCAATAAGCGTTTTAAAGAGGTGAATATCGTCCAACTGTAAAAATCCATAGAGACTCTGTGAATCTTCTGAAATTTTATGATAGGTAAAAATCTTTTGAGTGTTTCCCAGTGGGCAAGAAGAAAGAAGTCGAAGCGGCACAAACACTTCATATCCCACGCCATGAACGTTTATAAAAAGGCTGTTTTCGGTGTGGTGTTCTACTGTTCCAGAAAGAAACGCAATCATAGAAAGACTAATAAAATTTAGAATGAGAACAGTGACATGCCAAGACAACGATTGTATAGGTTCCTTGTTCTTTAAAAAGAATTCGAATATCTCTTGTCATATCAATGTTTCGAAGCCCTGTAAGAATAGTTAACAAAAAAAATTAAATTTTTTGACTCAATTCCGCTACGGTTCTCACGCCTGTGCATTCCATAATTTCTTCTACTTCTTTGGAAATCGAAAAAGAGGGGAGAATCGCATTGTTGAATCCTAGTTTTTTTGCTTCCATCAATCGTTTCTCCAAATATGGAACATGTCGCACTTCGCCCGAAAGTCCCACTTCTCCTAAAAATACTGTTTTTTCAGGAAGTGGGTTTTTCTTTTTTGATGAAATAATTGAGGCAATTACTGCCAAATCTGCTGCAGGTTCTGAGGTTTTTAGTCCTCCTGCCACGTTCACAAACACATCTTCGCTATCAAGCTTTACTCCTGTAAATCGACCAATAACTGCGAGTAAAATCGCCAATCGGTTATTATCAAATCCGCTAGTGGAACGCTTTGGGTAGCCAAAAGAGGTATATTTTGTGAGGGCTTGCACCTCCATAAGATAAGACCTTGATCCTTCTATACTCGGGAAAATGGCACTTCCAATGGCATTTTCAAGTCTTCCCGAGAGAAAATGAGCGCTTGGGTTTTTTACTTCATGCAGCCCAGATTCGTTCATTTCAAAAATCCCAATCTCGGAAACACTTCCAAATCGATTTTTTCGGCTGCGCAGCATTCGATATTCCGAATATCCTTCTGACTCCAAATGCAACACAGTATCCACCAAATGTGCCATGGCTTGTGGTCCTGCCATTTCTCCACTTTTGGTGACGTGTCCAATGAGCAATGATGGAATCCCATTTTCTTTAGAAAGCAGCATCATTCGCTCCACAATCCCAACGCTTTGCGCGAGCGATCCAGACGCCGAAGGGAGGTCGAGCGTAGCAATGGTTTGCACAGAATCAAAGAGTAAAAATCCTGTTTCTTCCAATGGGATTTGCGGAATGATTTTTTCCCAGATTCCTTCGCATAGCAAGAAAAGGTTTTCTGGAACGGTTTTAGTCAGCCGCATAATTCGATCTGAAATTTGCTCGAACGATTCTTCTCCAGAAATGAGTATCACTTTTTTTTCTGGCATTTCTTTGGCAATGCTGATGAGCGCGTGGAGAGAAAGCGTTGATTTTCCCACTCCGGGGTCTCCGGTGAGCAGTGAAACACTTCCTGGGAAAAATCCGCCTCCCAGCACCCGATTAAACTCTTCCATTCCGCTGGAAATGCGAATGGTGGGTGCGTTGTTTTTTCTGCTTGGCTTCATGATCGGAGAGGATGTATTCTTCACGCGATGTGCGATTTTTGATTGTCCCATCGCGGGTGTTATGATTTCTTTGTGCTCAACCAGTGTGTTCCACATCTTGCAGCCTTCGCATTGCCCACTCCATTTGGAATGCACTTTCCCACATTCAGTGCACGCGTAGAGTGTTTTTTCTTTTGCCATGATTCCAAATTACAAAAAAAGTGCTTTCAGCATACTAGAAAGAAAAAAAATAGGAAATAAAAAAAAGCCCATAATGGGCTTTTTCTGAGCGCTGTGTCAGCATATTGCACAGTCGCTCGTCCTCTTCACTGCTTTTAAAAGACAATGTTTTTTCTCCCGTCTTTTCTCATCTTCAGGAGGAAAAGCTCTGTATTTTTATTTTGAAAAAACAGATAAGTATGGGTGTTTATATGTTTTGCTGATATTTGAACAATGAGGAGGAAAAAACAATGACGGGTAAATAAGATGTGAAAAATAAAAAAAAGATACTCGTCATTATTTTTTTCTCACCACAGCACAAAAAATATTTTAAAGATCGCCATACTTTGAAAAAAAACTTTTCAGATCATTCTATCAAAAAAAAATTAGTCTTTCAAGAGTATTTTTTTTCTAGTATCCTCTTTCTCGTAGAAAAATTTTATTTTTGTGGTCTATGAAAATTTCTTTGGATTGGTTGAGCACGTTTGTGAATTTTATCGAAACCAACCCCGAACAACTTTCCGAACGGCTTACTGAATCCTCTGCAGAGGTGGATGATATTATAGAAGAAGGAAAGGTATTGGAACATGTTGTCATTGGAAAAATTTTAGAAATCGCCAATCATCCAGATTCTGAAAAACTACATATCACCAAAACACAGGTTTCGGAGAGCGAAATCTTGCAAATTGTGTGTGGTGCGCAAAATATTGTTGAAGGAATGATTGTCCCTGTGGCAACCATTGGCGCTGTGCTCCCTGGAAATTTTTCGATCCAAAAAGCAAAAGTACGAGGAGTGGAAAGCTTTGGAATGCTGTGTTCTGCCAAAGAACTTGGAATGGCAGGAGATGCCAGCGGGATTCTTGATTGTGGGTTTTTAAATGCTCCCGTAGGAACTCCTTTGGCAACCGCACTAGGAAAGAATGATACAATCTTTGATATTGAAAACACGACAATTACCAATCGTCCTGACCTCTTTTCTCATTACGGATTTGCACGTGAAATGGTGGCGAATGGATCAGCCGAATGGAAGAAATCGTTTACCGTTCCTACTCCTTCATTTCCCACTTCTCCCCTCGATATAGAAATTATTTTTCCAGAAAATGCTTCAGAATTAGTTCCGAAATATCTTGCGGTTCGAATTTCTGGAGTAGATGGAGCCACACCATCTCCTGCATATATGCAAAAACGACTAGCAAGTGTTGGGCAAGAACCTCGAAATGCGCTGGTTGATATTACCAATTATGTGATGTTTGAACTTGGAACGCCGATGCATGCGTTTGATGCAAAAAAAACAGGGCGGGTTTGGAAGTTTGAGCTTTCGCAAGGAGGAGAAAAAATGTCTACACTCAAAGGAGAAGAGAAAACACTGCCTAAAGATGCTATTATTCTCACAGACGAGCATGGGCAGATTTTTGATCTCTGTGGAATTCAAGGAGGAAAAACCTCTGGAATTTTTGATGATACCACGGAAATTCTTTTGCACGTCCCTGTGTATGACCCTGTGAAAATTCGTCGAACGGCGATTGCGGTGGATCACCGAACCGATGCTTCTACGATTTATGAAAAAAATCTTCCCTTTGGAATGGTGGATTTGGCGATGAATCGAGCAATTCAGCTGATTTTGGAAGTGTTTCCCAATGCAAAAATCACTTCTTCTCTTCTTTCCAAAACCTTTATAGTCACAGAGAAATCACCAATCGTGTTGCCCTACACCCTTATCTCACAAAAATTGGGAATTGACCTACTTCATACCAAATCTCTTGAAATTTTGAAAGATTTGGGGTTTGAAATTCTCTCCACTTCAGATGAATCGATCACCGTGGCGACGCCAGATTTTAGAAAGGATATTTCCATTCCAGAGGATTTGGTGGAAGAAATTGTAAGAATATATGGGCTCAATTCGGTAGAAGCTGTAGCACCTGTTATCACTATTTCCCAAAAAGAAAAATTGAAAAGTAGGCAAGTGGAACAGCGCATTGCCAATGTTTTGGTGCAGAACGGGGTGCAAGAAATTTTGACGCTTGCATTTTATGGGAAAGACCTTTTGAAACGATCTGGATTTGAAACTGTTCCCGAAACTTCTTTGCTGCTCAAAAATCCACTATCTGAAGATTTGGAAATTATGCGAACGAGTCTTTCTCCTCGGCTTTTGGAAGTGGCAGAACGCAACCGAAAACACACCGAACACTTTCGGATTTTTGAAAGTGGAAAGGTGTTTTTCTGGCAAAATGGAGAAAAAATCGAAGAACCACGAATTACAGCACTTTTGGTCGGAGATGATTTTTATACTGCCAAATGGGTTGCAGAAAATATTTTTGAAGCGTTTTACGCAACTTCCCGAATAGAAGCAACTCAGCATACGGTTCCATTTGCCCATCCCGGAAGAGGTGCAGTGATGACGGCTGGAAAAGATGCAAAGATTAAGATTTTTCAGATCCATCCAAAAACAGCAAAAGAGTTTTCATTGCCAGAGGAAAGCTGCATTGTGTGTATTTCTCTTGCTCCGTTTGAAGCACTTCTTGCAAATAAGCCAAAGCTTAAAGATCTTCCAAAATTTCCAAGTATCGATTTTGATCTTTCGGTGCTGTGTGATGTGAAAACATTGGTAGGAGATCTCGCGAAGGTTGCTAGTCGAGTGAGTCCTCTCATCGAATCTGCAACCGTGCAAAGTGTGTGGGAGGGGAAAGGTGTTCCGGAAGGGCAAAAGTCTGTCACGCTTTCGTTTTTGTTGCGTGCAGAAGATCGCACTCTCACTGATGTAGAGTGGAAAAATATTCGAGAAGATATTCTGAAGGCTTTGGAAAAAAAAGGAGCAGTGTTTCGGTTTTAAAAAGAAAATCTTTTCTTTTATACCTGATATTCCCCATTTTCAAACACGACCACTTCATCGCAGGTGATTTTTTTCACGTCAGTAAAAATATCAATATGAAATCGTTGGATTATATCTTTGCTGAATTTATCTCGGTAGATATTATGTTTTTTACCCACCGAAAGATGAAATCCCACCATTCGTTCACACATGTTCACATACGGCAAAGGCGTGGTGCGTGAAAGTGCTGGGTTGAGTCCAAATCCTGCCTCTCGAACCATAACTTCTCCATTTTCTCCTTCTTTCACCCGAGTGATGATGTTATCAATAAACTCTTGTGGGGTGTTTTCCTCGTAATGTGTAATAAAGCTTTTTTCAATCGTAATGGTGAATGGATCGCACCATACCATTTTAAACGTATCATCCGGATAGGCATTGATGGTTATTTTTCCAGAAACACTTGCGAAATCTTTCACCTCCGAAAACACCTCTCCGCAAATCGCTCCTCCTCCACGGTTTTTTTGTGCATAAAATCGACTATCGTTGATCTTCGCTTCTTCCATAGGTCCAAACCGAAGCACACTGTTTTCTCCCGAATACACGATCATTTCTTTGCAGGTTTCGATGTTTTTTGCTAAGGCTTTTCCAAGTCGAGCATATTCATCTCCTCGCCACGCAAACGCGTTCAAATATGTTTCGATCATTTCATCTGGAATGGTACTAAGAAGTGCATGTTCCAAGCACCCTACGCCATTATTAAACAGCTGCAATCGGATCCTAAAATCATCCAACCGAAAATTAGAAGACTGCACTAAAAATACATTCGCGCCACTGGGGAGGCTTCGTAGTTTTTCTACTATTTCTGTCTTTTTCGTTTTGTCATAGTAGATTTTTTCCGCATGCGTTGGAAGTTCTGTTATATACGCTTCTGATAAGCATTTCGCCAGTGTAGAATCTTCGTCATAGATCAGCACAATGGGTTCATCGTGGCATTGCATTTGTTTGTAAATACTGTCGTACACGGTGGATTTGGTAAGAGCAGAAAGAGACATAATTCTCAAAAAAAATCTTTGCTATTGTGCCAAGAAGAGATTGGAAGATTCAAGAGGAGAAAATGTTATTTACTTTTCTTTTTGCTACTTGGAGATTTTACATTGTTAAATGTGAACATGGTAGCTTCATAAATAGCGCTTATTCCTGCTGTTTATTGCTTCTTGTGATTCTATTCTTGCGTCATCTAGCCCAATAATGCGAGTATACATAGTCTTTAACTCTCGCAAGTCATATTTCGAAATTTTTCGTGTACTACTTTTAATTTATTCATAATTATAATCAAATAAAAAAATGAGCGCAGCTCTCTCAAAAAAATATTATTGCAAGAGTTTTTTTTTCTTTCTACACTTTTATAGATTTTTTTCTTTTTTCTCATGGCACACCTTTCAGAATTTTCCAAAACCCTACTGATTTCTGGGGAAGTGCAAACGCCTGTGTATATCTATGAAACGGCACTCATTGACAAACAAATCGAAATCCTCAAAAGAAATAAGCCCAAAAATTTAGAAATTTTTTATGCCATGAAGGGAAATTCTGCCATGGCGATTTTGAAAATATTTCAAGCCAAAGGATTTTCCACCGAAATTGCTTCGGGTGGAGAATTGTTTTTGGCGAAAACAGCAGGATTTGATCCGAAGAAAATTATCTACACAGGGCCATCAAAAAGTGATGAAGAATTAGAAAATTCGGTGCAATTTGGTATTAAAGCGATTCACGTAGAATCGGTTAATGAAGCGATTCGACTCAACGCTATTTGCGAACGACTTGGAAAAACACAAAATATTTTGGTGCGAATGAATGCCAATTTTGAAGTGCACACCTATTCTACCCAGCTTTCTGGTTGCCCAAGCCCTTTTGGGATTAGTGAAGAAGATTTTTTTGATGCGCTTTCTGTTATTTTAGCACTCAAAAATCTGAGGTTCCAAGGAATTCATGTCTACAACGCTTCAGGAATTTTAGACGTTAAACTGCTTCTTACCAATGTGCAAAACGTGTTTGAGCTAGTTCAAAATCTGGAAATAAAATTTCCAGAAGCAACGTGCACGCACATTGATTTTGGAGGAGGGCTTGGGATTGACTATTCAGGAGAAGATAAAAACCTTGATATTCAAGACTTTTATCAAGGATTAGAAGAAAAGATTGTAGCATTTGGATTTCAGGATCGACATTTTATTATGGAAATAGCAAGATACCTAGTAGCAGAATGTGGGTTCTATTGCACCACTATTCGAGATATAAAACAGTCCAGAGGAACAACCTATTACATTACCAACGGGGGAATTCACCACTATATGACAGGAAGGCATTTTGATAGGAACCACCCTATTTCCATCCTTCGAAAAAATGAAAATAATGAAAAAGAAACGGTCAATATAACAGGAACGCTGTGTACGGGGATCGACTATATGGCGCGCGGGGTGATTGTTCCCAAAAGTGAATTAGGAGATATTGTTGTAATAGAAAAAACAGGATGTTATGGGCTTTCTGCGGGAATGGCTCATTTTCTTTCCCATCGACTTCCGCCTGAAATTTTGGTTTCTGAAGAAAATTGGAAAGAGATTCGAAAGAGAGGAGTGCATGAAGATTTGTTGCTGAATCAGAATTTTTGAGAAAAAAATGATTTATCGTACAATGTAAGGAGTTTCTGCAAAATATATCAATTTTTCATAAAAAGAGTGGGGGCGTCAATACTCTCTCTTTTTTGTAGTGTTTTTAGATGGGTTTTTTTATCTCACCCGCCCCTTTTTTCTTTTTTTAAGATTGAAAATGTGATAGGGTGATTATTAAAAAAACCTATTTCCTTGCAAATATTTTTTTCTTCTTTTTCTTTTACCTTTTCAAAAATTCATTTCCACCCTTTTTTCCCGCAAAACGTATTCTTTTTTTCTCAAAAACAAAATGCTTGAAAAACTATATATATGGGTGTAGTTTAATTCAGCTATACAATATACAGTGTTGTTTTCTTTTTTGCTTTCTATGAATTTCCAGATTTTGAAAAGGAATGGCTCCTTTATGGAGTTTGATGCTTCTCGGATTTCGAATGCGGTGAAAAAATCTGAAATACAGGTGTTAGGGTTTTCTTCGGAAGGATTTGCAGAAATGATTGCTAATGAAATTACAGAAGAAATGCGAGTACTTTTTGAAGAAACGGAGCACGTTCCAACTGTGGAAGAAATTCAAGATTGCGTAGAGCGACGATTGGTGGAGTCTGGAAATTTTGAGATTGCAAAGGCGTATATTCTCTATCGAGCCGAACGGGCAAAAGCACGAGCCGAAGCACGTGTACTAGAATTGCAAAAGCTAGATCATAATCTTCTTAAAGTAACAAAGCAAAGTGGAAAAAAACAGATCTTTTCCAAGGCAAAACTTGAAAAAACTTTTGCACGTGTGGTGGATGGGTATGAAGAAACGTGCCTGTTTGAGCATTTGTATGATATTTTGAAGCTGATGGTGGTGGATGGAATGGAAACGAAAGCTATTTTGCCAATGATGCGAAAGGCAAGTGTCGATCTTATTTCTATTGATAACACTGGATGGCAACATATTGCTGGAAGACTCCTCACACTTGAGCTGTATGGACATGCGACAAAAAATCGATCGCTTAAATTTTCAGAAATCTATAGCCCAGAAACTTTCAAAACACATTTTGATGACTATATTCAGAAAAAACTGTACTACACCGATTTCTATAAATACTATTCAGAAGATGATATTTTGAAAGCAGGAGCATCGATTGTGAAAAAACGAGATTATGACTATGGATACTCGACCATGCTCGCCATGAACAAGCGATATTTACTCAATCCCAATAAAAAGGTGCATGAGCTTCCACAAGAAATGTATATGGCGGTGGGGCTATTTCTTGCTATTCCAGAGAAAAAAGAAAATCGGCTTGATGTGGCAATTAAAATCTATGAAGTGTGCTCTTCTCAAAAGCTTAGCCTTCCAACCCCTACGCTTCTTAACGCTAGAACCAATTATCACCAGCTTTCGAGCTGTTTCAAGTTGAATATTGATGATGATTTACGAGAAATTTATCATCAGATCGAAAATATGGCACAGATTTCTAAATTTGGAGGAGGGATTGGCGTGTATTGCGGAAATATTCGCTCAAAAGGTTCTGCAATTCGATATGTGAAAAATGCGTCTGGTGGAGTGATTCCTTGGATTAAAGTAATGAACGACACTGCTACTGCGGTAAATCAGCTAGGATCTCGAAATGGAGCCATTTCTCCAACGCTGGATATTTGGCATCGAGATATTCATGATTTTTTAAATTTGCAAACCGAAACAGGAGATATCCGCTCCAAAGCATTTGATGTGTTTCCTGCGGTTTCTATCCCTGATATTTTTATGCGACGAGTGGCGGAAGATGGGCAGTGGACATTGTTTGATCCGTATGAAGTGGAGAAAGTGACCGGGAAAAAATTGCAAGATACTTTTTGTGAAGATTTTGAAGCATTATACATTGAGTGTGAAGTAAATGCAGGCATTACAGCCAAAGAAACCATTCCGGCAAAAGATTTGATGAAAGCCATGCTCAAAACCGTGGTGGAAACAGGAATGCCATATGTATTTTTTCGAGATACGGTAAACCGAGTGAATCCCAATAAACACGCGGGGAATATTTATTCTACTCAGCTCTGTACTGAAATTTGCCAAAATACTTCTCCTGCTACTTTTTTGGAAGAAGTGGAAGAAAATGGAATAATTTCTCTCAAGCATAAATCAGGAGATACAGTGGTGTGCAATTTAGCATCTATCAACGTGGCGAAAGTCTTTACCAAAAAAGATATTGAGGAGGTGTTTCCTGTTGCTATGCGAATTTTAGATAATGTCATTACTTTAAATTTTTATCCGATCAAAGAAGCCGAATATACAGCACTTCGGTATCGTTCTGTCGGGCTTGGATTTATGGGGTTGGCGGAATATTTGGCGTGTCAAAAATTGGCGTATGACAGAGCAGAAGCGCGAAGCCATGTGGATGATTTATTTGAACAATATGCGCTGGCAACGCTTAAAGAATCTAATGCAATAGCACAAGAGCGAGGTGCTTATCCTCTCTTTAAAGGTTCTGAATGGGAGAAAGGTATTTTGTTTGGACGAGATGAACAGTGGTATGCCAATGAGTCGCGCTATCCTGCACAGTGGGCTGATCTTATTAAAGAAATCAAAAAAACAGGGCTCCGGTTCTCTTATCATCTCTCTCCTGCGCCAAACACGTCGACGGCTGGAGTAGTGGGGACAACAGCAGGGCTTCTTCCTATCTACAAACGATTATTTGTGGAAACCAATTCCATTGCGCCTGTGGTAAATGTGGCACCAAATTTGAACAAAGAAAATTTCTGGTTCTACAAAGAATACCAGCGAATGGATATGGAAGACGTGATTGATATGTTTTCGGTAATTTATAAATGGATCGATCAATCGGCGAGTTTTGAATGGATGATTAATCCTGCGCAGGTGTCTCCTGCTCAGCTTTTTGGATATTATATGAAGGCATGGCAGCAGGGAATTAAAACAGTCTACTATGTGCGCTCGATGAGTGGAGAGCTCTCTGAAAACTGCGAAAGCTGCAGTGGATAATAATTATTGTATTGCTTGCACCACCTCCTTCATCTTCCTAAAACTCGCAAGCGCTCCGTTTGAGCGAGAAGGGGAGAGCGAAGTGATGAGTCCTGATTGTTGCAACTCGCTTTCTGGTGTGTTCAAAATTTCTTGAGCAGAAAGACCTGAAAGACCTTCCACCAAAAGAGCCAAAAATCCTTTTGAGATTTGTGCTTCTCCATCTGCCCAAAGTTGAATGCTTCCGTCATCTTTTTTTTCAGCAGCAATCCACGCTTGCGATGCACAACCAATAATTTTATTCTGCGGAGTTTTGAGATTTGAGGGCATGGGAGGAAGCTCCGCAGCCAATTCGATAAGCAATTCAAACCGTTCTGTGTTGGAGGTGCATTCGGATACGGAAGAGAGGAGGGAGGAGAAAGACATAAAGGAAGAGAAAATCTTATTATTTTTCATCATTATTGTAATATTTTTCGTATCGCATATCCATTTCAAATAATTTTGTATACAATTGATTTATTCCAGATTCTAAAGGATTATTGTTTCTTAAGATATGGTTTTCAATAAATGCTGTTTCTTTTTTAAATCGATTAATAATATCTTGTGTGTCTTCAGGACTTACAAATGTATTTTCTTTTAAAAACTCAGGTAAAATATTGCTCCATAAGTTGTTCCTAAAAGCTCGAATAACAAAAAGATGTTCTTCAAAGGCAGTATCTATATCTTGTTGTTTTTCTCTATTGTATATACTCGCTAATATTCTTTTATTAAATTCATCATATATTTTTCTAATCCTTGACCCAATAAGCATTTTTGCTTTCTCTTTATGGCTTGACATACGAGGATCATATTGATAAGTATCTAAGACAGAAACGATACTTGACTGTAAATATGAATAGTCTAGTCTATCTTCTATGTGAAATGCTGTATCCCCAGCAGTGGGGGTATATCCATCTGTTGATCTTCCATAAAGATCATCTAGTGTTTCTCTATCAAGTGAATAATTTAATAATGAGATCGCTTGTCGTAAAAACTCAACAATCGCTGTGTCTGCAACAATCTTCTTAAATTCTGATTTT
>CAZHIF010000002.1:30060-47165 GCA_964532505.1 uncultured Candidatus Peribacteria bacterium | reverse complement strand
TCGTAAAAACTCAACAATCGCTGTGTCTGCAACAATCTTCTTAAATTCTGATTTTATATCTTCATTAGGATTTTTCATGATAAGCATATTTTTGACTTTTAAAAAAAGAGTATATTTTATACTCTTTTTTTAAAAAACTGTCAAAATATTATTTACACTCCAAGTTCTGGAGGTTTTCTGCCTGCATTATTCTTCATGTGCTCGAGAGATCCGTAAGCTCCGTCGTGTTGAATCACTTCGGTCACAGAATCCCTTACTCCACCTACTATTGTTCCTCCTTCTTCTTCTTCCCATACTTCTTTAGGGGGGGTTACACCTTTAATCTCTTCGAGCTTTCTATCCAATTTAACACTAGCCATAAAAAAAATCTATAAAAAAATAATTATACACATTCTAAATGTTTTATTTTTTTTGTCAATAGATTTTATGTTTTTTTTTATTATAATAAGCGTACTCTTATTCTTTAATTTTTTTCTATGAAAATTATTATTCTTTCTGGAAGTGATAAAGATGTGAATCACATTTCCAAAATTCAAGCAGCATGTGATGAATTTCAAATTCCTCATGAATGGATTGTGGCATCAGCTCATAAAACTCCTAAAAAAGCATTGGAAGTATTGGAAACGAATGAAGAGAATGCTGTTGTTTATATTACCGTTGCGGGAATGTCGAATGCACTTTCAGGGTTTTCTGCAGCAAATACAAAAAATCCTGTTATTGCTTGCCCTCCATTTGCTAATGAAGCAGATATGATGGTAAATATCCATTCTACTCTGCAAATGCCTTCTTCGGTTCCCGCTATGACGGTATTAAGCCCTCGGAATGCAGTGCTTGCTGCAAAAAATATTTTTGATTTAGCTAAGAAAATATAATAATAGCACTTCCTCTTTGGGTTTTTTTTGTAGTGTTTTTAGGAGCTGGTCTTTCTATATTTTTTATATATTCTGTTTTTTTGAATATTCGAAAAGAAAAAGACCAGCTCTTGTTTCGTGTTCAGCTTTTACAAGATCAAGAAAAACACGATGTGATGAAACTGGCACGAATGGAATATGAACTGTCAAAAGCAATGCAAGAAAAAGAACAATTTTTACTGTTACAGCAAAAATTTGAACACGATAGGACTCATTTTTTTAAAGAAATTTTAGATCGTTCAAAAGACTTGGAATATGCCAGAAATCAATTTGAAACAGAAAAAAAACGACTCATTGAAAAACAAGAGGTAGAAAACGAAGAAAAAATCGCTAATCTACAGCGAATTTGGAATGATCATGAACAGCAGGTGATTGCAACATTGCGAACGCTCACCACTCGTACGGAATCATTTTTTGTGTCGTTTGATAATACTCACCTTCCTTCGATGTGGGACACTTCCATTAAGCCAGATTTTTTGATTCAGTATCTAGACAGCTACATTATTTTTGATGCGAAAAAATCAAAAAACATAAAAACCTATCTGGATACGCAAGTGAAAACTACCGCCGAAAAATATGCCGAACATCAGCATATTTCCAAAATGGTATTTTTCATTTTTCCAGAAGAAGATTTGCAGACCCTCGAAAAACGTGTGTATGTTGAAAAAGGATATACGTTTATGATCCTTTCCCCCTCATCTTTGCCCATCACGCTTTTACTCCTCAAGAGAATGGAAGCCTTGCAAAAGCTTTCAGATTTTGACCCAGAAGAGCGAGAAAGTCTGCTTCATTTGCTTGTCTCATACGATGCGCATATTGGCTTGCAAAACGCGATGAATTTGATTATGACCGAGCGAAGTTTTGCTCTGCAAGAACAGAAAAAACAGCTTCCAGAAAATTTTCAAAAAGAATTGGAAACGTATAATGCAAATACCTCTTCTGTCTCGTTCCCTGTACTAGAAGCCAAACGACTAGTCTTTCGTTCGGAAATGCAAAAAGAACGGGTAAAAAAATTACAAGAAAAATAAAAAAAGCCACGGGAAGTGGCTTTTTGAGGAGCGTTTACATTGTTGATAGTGGATGTCGGTAGAATTCTGCTTGAGGAGTATGCACCGACCCTCCTCCATGAACTGTTGCACCTCTGCTATATCCCGTAGGGTTATGAGAACGTTTCTTCAGCCAGAGAGTATTATGCACAGCTTGTTGTGCCAATTCAATAATATACTTAATTTCTTGAGCCCGTGACAATTGATCCAAGGCTTCTGTTGCTCTTAATAATGTTTCTTTGGAATTTCCTCCGGTGCGAGAAAAATCATTTGCCATGACTTGCAATTCTTGTATATCATTAAGAACTATTTGTCGCTGTTGTTCCAATATTTGAGAGAGTTGTTCTAATGAAATGCTATGGTCAAGTCCCAATAGTTTTTTAATATTATGTTCTACGGAGATATGCTGTGTTCCTCCATGCTCCTTTCCATATTGTAATGCTTTTAGCATTCGATCTAAAGTTTCCACAGTTAATTCTTGAATATGTCGTTGAATATGTTGTTGAAATTCCTCTTCTGCAGATTGTTGTTGGTTTGGTATATGTGCTGGCCTTCCATGGTGCATATGACCATCAGCATGTGCTGGCGGAGCTAATGCACCAGCACCAGCACTAGCAACAGCAATAGCTAGTAGTTGTTTTTTCATACTTCGTAAATAAAAAATAATTCTTGCTCATTATACTTATAAAAAATACTTTGTCAATATTTTTATATTAAAACACATTTTTCTTACTACATCATCCACCAATCACTTCTTTCACCTTTTGCACCAGCTCCGCATTTTTCTCCACACTTTTTGGAAATGGCACCACACTTCCTTGAAACGAGAATACCACCTCTACACTTCCGGGATGCGCGGTGAGTAGTTTTTTAAGTGCCTGCACTTGGTGGGCTGATACGTTCATGGGTAAATCAATCTCCCAAACGCTGACGATTGGCACATCTTCGGTGTCTGCGGTGCTGATGACTTCTTCCTCTTCTTCGGCTCTGTGCGTGTAAAACCCAGTGCTGTTTTCGTCGAGCAATCCTTTTTCTTTGGCTTCTGATCTGATATTTCCCAAATCATGCCCTTCCAATTCATCAATCATCACCTGCCATTCGCCGTCTTTTTTATCGAGCTTTCCTGTTATTTTGGCAAACACATCATTCGCCATTTGAGATCCATATTTTTCAAATGATTTTGGAAAACACACCACTGCAATTTTCCCTGAAGTATCTTCAAGGCTGGCAATCGCCATGCTATCTCCTTTTTTTGTTGTAACCTTTCGGAAATCACTCAACAATCCTTGCAGTTTATAGGATTTTTTATTATCTCGTTTCGCCCGTTCCACCACTTGCAAAATAGGGGTTCTGGTGTTTTCAAAATATGGCTTAAGCCCGCGCAGTGGATGGTCGGATACATAAATTCCCACCACTTCTTTTTCCAACCGGAGCCGCTCGGTAAGTGAATATTCTGGAGCTTCTGGCAATGTGAGTTCTTTTTTTTCCACTTCCACATCAAACATTCCAAAGAGATCTTGCTGATCGCCTTTATTGTCTTCTTTATTATCTTTTTTCCACTGCAAAATAGTTTCGATATTTTCTAGTACTTTCTCGGTTTTTTCCAAATCTTTCAGTGCGCCACTTTTTGCCAAGGCTTCTAATGATTTTTTATTGATAATTTTCGGATCGCAAATCGTCAAAAAATCAGTAAATGTTTTAAACCTTCCATTGATGTTTCGGGCGGTTATTAGCCCTTCCACGACACTTTCTCCCATTCCTTTAATGGCATTGAGTCCAAATCGAATGGTTTTTTCATCGATTACGGTAAACGAAAAATCACTTTCTTGCACCGAAGGTGGAAGTACCATAATTCCCAAATTTCGGCATTCTTCAATATCGACAATAACTCGATCGGTGTTGTCAGCGTCGGAAATGAGCAATGCGGTCATAAATTCCACAGGATAGTATGCTTTGAGATATGCCGTTTGATAGGCTATCAGTGCATAGCAAGCCGCATGAGACTTATTAAATCCATACCCTGCAAAGGGGACGATTACTTCGTCGAAAATATAGGCTGCTAAACTTTCTTCGTGCCCTTGTGTTTTTGCTCCGTTGATGAAGAGGGTTCTCTGTGCTTCCATTTCTGAAGCGATTTTTTTTCCAATCGCTCGACGCAAAATATCAGCTCCTCCCAGGGTGTATCCTGCAAAAATCTTCGCAATTTCCAAGATCTGTTCTTGATAGATCGCGATTCCGAACGTTTCTCCTAACACTCCTTTCAAGGATTCATGTGGATATTTCACGTTTTTAGTTCCGTGTTTTCCTGCAATATATTCAGGGATAAATTTCATAGGACCAGGCCGATAGAGCGACACCATCGCGATAAGGTCTTCAAATCGAGAGGGTTTCAACTCTCGTAAGTACCTTGTCATTCCAGCCGATTCCAGCTGAAACACTCCCACTGTAAACCCTTTGGTCAGCATCTCAAACGCTTTTTGATCATCCATTGGAATGCTCAGCAAGTCTATTTCCACACTGTGCCATTTTTTAATAAGCTTCAGCGTGTCTTCCATAATAGTTAGGTTTCGAAGTCCCAAAAAGTCCATTTTGAGAAGTCCGAGCATCTCGAGTGGCTTGGCTTCAAATTGCGTGATGAGAATTTCTGGATCTTTGGGCGCTGGCTGAATGGGGCAATATTGCGTGATGGGATTTGGAGTGATCATCACAGCACATGCATGCACCGAAATATGCCGAACATTTCCCTCAATTTTTCGAGCGGTTTGATAAATCGTGTTGAACATTTCATTTTCTTCTAGTGCATTTCTCAACTCGCTCGACTCTTCCAATGCTTCATCTAGCGTTGTTCCAGCGCGCTCAGGAATAAGCTTCGCGAGCTCATTTGCCTCAGAAAAAGGAACTCCAAGTGCCCTTGCCACATCTTTCACTGCGGCTCTTGCTGCCATGGTTCCAAAGGTACATACTTTTGCCACATGATCGTTTCCATATTTTTTGCGGACATAGTCAAGTACTTGTTCTCGGTTGTTGTCGGCAAAATCGATATCGATATCGGGCATTGATATTCGTTCTGGGTTCAAAAACCGCTCAAAGAACAAACTGTATTTCAACGGATCCAGATCTGTAATTTCCATAAGGTAGGCCACGATGGCTCCTGCAGCAGATCCTCGCCCAGGTCCTACTGCGATGCCATTGTTTTTCGCCCACTGCACAAAATCTCCAACGATGAGAAAGTAGGAATTAAAGCCCATGGATCCAATCACCGAAAGTTCATACTCAAGCCGAGAAATAATCGTATTGAATGCATCATGGTTCAAATTGGTTTCGTTTTGTGTGATAGGGGAGAGGTCGGCGGTTTTCAATTCTTCTTCAAAACTTTCTGCTGTAAACGGTGAAAGTCGTCTTTTCCCGCCATATCGTTTTCTAATTCCTTCTTCGCACAAAAACCGAAGCATTGCACCATCATTTGCAAAGGCTGTGGGAATGGGGAAAGAAGGGATAAGATTTTCTCCAAAGGTGAAGTGGTAGTGGCATCGATTGGCGATTTTTTGAGTATTTTCAAGCGCTTCTGGAAGGTCTGCAAAATATTCTTGCATTTGAGATTCCGTCCATAGGGAAAGGTCGTGCTCCAAAAACGAAAGCCGTCCTGGTTCATTTTTTTGCAGCGCATATTCCATGCAGATAAGCGTATCATGCACTTCATTATCATCTTTTTCCAAATATCTTATGTCGTTGCTCGCAACTGGTAGTGCTTTAGTTTCCTTCAAAAACTCTCTAAAATATCGCTGGAAAAGTTCTTCGTTTTCGGCGTTTGGTCGAGGTGTCGTTTCCACGAACAATGAATCTTCTGAAAAAATTTCTTGATATTTTTGATAAAGTATTTTTGCTGTTTCTGTATCCCCTGATTCTATTGCGCTTGTTATCTCTCCTCCAGCTCGTGGTAAAATGGCAATAAGTCCTGCTGATTTTTCTTTCAGCAAGTCCATATCAATTCTTGGTACATAATAAAACCCTTCGCAAAATGATGCCGTAACAAGTTGTAACAAGTGTTGGTACCCTTCATCGTTTTCAGCAAGCAGAACGATTTTATTTCGTTTTGTATCTTTTCCTATTTCTTTATCAAATCGGCTTCGTGGCGCCACCACCATTTCACATCCCAAAATAGGCTGAATATCTTTTCCTTTACAGTATTTATAAAATTCAATAGCTCCATGCATGTTTCCTCGGTCGGTGAGGGCAATCGCCGAAAACCCCTTTTCTTTTGCATTTTTTACGAGATCAGAGACTTTTGGAAGTGCATCGAGGAAAGAATAATCACTGTGGGTGTGGAGGTGGACAAACATGCGGAATGAAGAATGAAAAATGATAAATTTTACAATTCACACACGCCCCCAGCACATGTTTGGTTTGGAATTTTTTTCATAATTCCCCATCGTACCAACGCAGCATATATACGACATCCAACACAATATCCAAAAACACTTTCTAAAATCATAAAAATAATGCACAAAACACACGCTATCAAAGGTGGAGTAATGGGAACTGCCATATAAGGAAGAAGAGGAATCGTTTGCACGGTCGCATATATTTCTGTTGCTATTCCAAATTGTGGTAAAAATCCTGATACGATCAAAATACAAAAAAATGCAAATGTAGAAAGGAATAGTCCAATACTCCAAGCAAAGCGTTTTTGCATGGCACCCACCATGTACTGTGATGAAACAAAGTGTTTCACTATGCTTCCAAAGATTGAATATTCAGGCTTTAAAAAGACTTTAAGTATGAAATCTATCCAAATAAGCCCAATTAAAATCATTGGAATAGTAAATGCTCCAAAAAATACAATAGAGCAAAAAGAATATATCCCTAACACTAAGGCAAGCGCAGTAGATGCCCGTACTTCATATTCATTTATGAATCCATATTTATCACTTGCTTGAGAAATGTTTTCAAGAGGCTTTCCGTACATAAAAAAATTATAAAAGATTTTGCATCATGCTTTTAGGGCGGAGTGTGTCTTCAAAGCATCGAACCAATCCTAGCACATGATGAGACTGATCCGCCACTATCATTTCTTGTTCTTTTTCAGAAGTAGGGTGTGAAATATATTTCCCTTGGCATAAATCTTTATATTCTGCTTTTGTAATATTCACCGAAGGCATTGAAAAATGCTTTGGGAGGAAATCTTTGATGTCTGATAGTGTCACTTCCTCTGGCAATACACTTTGATGTAGTAAAAAATTACCAATTTTTGTACGCTGCAAAAATGAGAGATACGCCCCACACTGCAATGCCACTCCAATATCTCTTGCGAGTGAACGAATATATGTTCCTGTTCCGCAATGTACTTTGATGGTGAGGAAGGGATAGGTGTAGTTCAAAATTTCTATAGAAAAAATATCCACCTGACGAGATTTTATTTCTACCGTTTCGCCATTGCGCACTCGGTCGCACGCCCGTTTTCCATCAATTTTTAATGCAGAATATTTGGGTGGAGTTTGTGTTATTTTGCCAACAAATTTTTCCAAAGCCGCTTCTATATTTTCTTTGCTTGGATTATTGTGACGAGCATTTGGAAACACGGTCTTTTCTCCTTCGTCGTCATCGGTTTCCGATTCTGCACCCAAGGTGAGCGTGGCAATATATTCCTTGTCGCTCAATAAAAGATATGAAAGCATTTTGGTACCTTCTGATACGGCACACAATAAAAGACCCTCTGCGAGAGGGTCTAGCGTTCCTGCGTGTCCCATTTTTATTTTTTTAATTCCCAATTCTTGAGAAAGTTTTTTTTGTGCAATAGCAAGCGCTTTAAAACTAGAAATTCCTTTTGGCTTATTGATCAGAATAAACATAAAATGAAAAATTTATTTCTTAATTTTACATCTTTCAAATTGCATTGCCTCTGTACACATCATATTTGGTGCACACGATGGAGCTACCCAAGTAGCTTCACAATCAATTCTTTGTGTGCATGCATATTCATCCAATACTTCACACTTTTCTCCAGAGATAAAAGAAAGTTCTTTTTGGGTTTTTAAGTTTTTATCAAGTGCTTTTACAAATCCGTTTGAAAGAGAATAGAAATTTTCTCCAATACGAATAAGTCGAGAAACAGAATACAAATCATTCCAATTATTGTAAAAATCAAATCCTGCTGGATAATTGGTGGTTTCTCCTTGTTTTACAAATCCATTATTCCCCCAAGAAAAGAGCATTGCCCCTTGAAATATTTCCACCGGCTCTGTTGAATTATTTAATGACCTTTCTGAAATACATTGAATTTTGCATATAGCAGGGCATATCCCTGAAGGATTTTGACACGGTTCGCATTGTGGTATACATCCTTTTGAGCAAGTATTATCAGCATTTACAGTACAAGAATTTTCTCCTGATGGCTTTTGAGTAACGCTAATGGGAAATCCTATCAATTTTTTGCTTGTATCAATAAATAATGCTTTTGGATTATACGCTGCTTCCGTTTCTGTATTTCTTTCTCCTATCACTGTTTTATATACTTCTTTTGGATTTTTAACATCACTTATATCAAACATAGAGAGCTTCACTCCTTGTACTGCAGTGTAATAGATTGCATTTTCATCATGCACTTTATCAGCATCAATACTTTCATCTACTTCTTTTCCAATTCCCAAAAGATGATTTTCGTCTACAGGATGCAGGTAATCACTCCATCCCGGAATTTTTAATTCTCCTTCAATTTTTGGGTTGGTTGGAGTCATGTCCAAAACAAATAGAGGATCAACTGTTTTGAAAGTTACCAAATATCCTTTATTCCCTACAAATCGTGCTGATTTAATATCTTCTCCCTTTGCGATGCCTGTAATCTCTCCTGTTTTTTTGAGATTTTTATCAAATATCGTAACTTTATTATCAGAAAGTTCATTTCCCCAAGCGCGTCCACGTTGCGTTGCAATTCGAAAATAATCATTATATTCGCTCATGGAATATTGATTAAGCACTCTTCCTTCTACTTTTCCTTTTGAGACAAGCGAAACTTTTGTTTTTTCAAGTCCAAATTTAAAAATATTTGAAAGCTCTTCCCATTTCCAGCTGGCAACTCCATTTTCATCTTTCAATACCTGAGTATTTTCTGTTCCTACAAGATACAGGTTGTTTTCTGACATGTAGATATTGTTTCCTACTCCCAAGAATGAAGAAACCGTCATTTTCTCATTTGGATTGTTGATGTCTAGGGCTACCACATTAGTAATATGATGATCTTTGAAATTTGGAAAATATTTAATACTGCTACATGCTATTTTTTGCCCATCAATTCGAGGAAGAGCTTCTTTTCCTCCTTCATTTGCCATATATATTGATTGCTCAAACGGTGCATTTATAACTGCATACAGAGTTCCGTTGGTAATTCGAGAAGAAACCATACTTCCATCTATTTGTGCCGTTCTGATTTTTTTAGGATTTTTTCGATCGCTTACATCGTAAATCAGTATATCAGTTGTTCCGGAAGAATAGGTATGTCCTCGCCCCCACGAAACTCCTCCAGAGGTGAGCCCTATTACCACCAGTGTATTTTTTTGTAAATATAGATCCCTAGCAACTACTCCTTCTAAATTGATACTTGCTTCCTCCTTGAATTCGCCAATAGGATAGGCTTTAATAATTTTCACCGTATCATCTTTTGCTAGAAAAATATGAGATCCATCGTTTTTTACAATATCAGATTCATCAACATTGGCTTCTTGTGTATTGGTACTAGAGAAATCATCACTTGATTTTTCTGCAGTATTGGTTTTTGCCATGCTCATCATGGGTATCAGATTACCACCACCACCACCACCACACCCCCAACACTCTACCCGTTTTTCTGCTTTTTGCATTTGATTGATGAGGGCTGAACATGAACCAATGCTTTGTAGCTCATCACCGTTTACTTTTTCATTTCCAGTTGCCATGCGATAACTAAGATCTGCCATCTCTCCTCGAGTAAGATTTTTATGAGGAGCATTCAAAAAATCAGGACTTACTACTTTTTCATCTTTCATTACTGATAAAAACGGAGTAAACCATTCTCCTTTAGCAGAGGGGATTTCTTTTTGATTTGCTAAAACAACAATCTTTGAACCTTCAGCTCGAGATATTATTTGATGTGGTCTGAATGTTTTATCTTCATATCCCTGAATAATTCCAGATTTATAGGCATTACAAATAGTTTGCGCAAACCAATCATTTTCATTCACATCTTTAAAAGTATTTTGTATGTTTTTTAACTCTGTTTTTGTACACTTAATAATTGGAGATGACGATTCGTCAACGCTTCCTAAAACAATCTTTAAAAATTCTGCCCGAGAAATATCTCTATTGGGCTGATAGGTTCCGTCGGAATATCCTTGCACCACCCCTCTCTCCTGCAGCCATTCAATTCCAGCACGGCTTTCAACACCTCCAATATCAACAAAACTGATGGAAGCGAAAGATGGTGTAGATATTAAAAAAGAGAACAAGAGAAAAAAAACAGGTTTTTTCATAAAAAAAGATAAAAAATATTATTCATTTTTAGTGTAGCATAATTTTATTTTTTTTGATATACTAAAAAGAAAAAAAATATAACAAATTATTTTTATCTTATTTTTTATTTTTATTTTATGAATACACCTGAAATATCTTTGGAGTTTAAGCCGATTGTTGCTATTATTGGGGCTGGAAATGTAGGAAGTCACATTGCTGCCGCTTGTCTTTTAAAAAATCTACCAGCGCATATTTTGCTCTGTGATAGCGATGAAGATTTTGAAGCAGCACAGGTGATGGACTTGAAGGATAGCAGAATGTTTTGTAAAAAAACAAAAATAGAAGGAGGAAATTTGGGAGAAAAAAAAATGAGTGATGCTGATATTTTTGTTATTACCGCAGGGGTTCGTCAAGAACCAGGGGAGGATAGGTGTAGTTTGCTGGCTCGAAATGTGCAGGTGCTCCAAGGAATCAAAGAAAAAATTGGAACAATCAAGCCATCAGCACTTATTATTTTAGTAACGAATCCTGTGGATGTGCTTACCGAAATGGCGGTGCATATTTTTGATCTTCCAAGAACACAAGTATTTGGAACAGGAACTCTTCTTGATTCTGCACGGCTTCGTTGGCGATTGGCAGAGCGTTTTGATAGGCATATTGATGATGTTGATGGCTTTGTTATTGGAGAACATGGAGATTCTGAGGTGGTGGCGTGGAGCTCTGTTTCTTTATCTCACAGGCTTTCTTTAAAAGAAAAAGAGCAAATGTCTTCTGAAATTAAAAATGCAGCATATTCCATTATTCAAGGAAAAGGGTCAACATATTTTGGAATAGGTGCTGTTACAGCTCAACTCCTTTCATTTATTCTTTCTGATTCTAAAAAAATAATTCCTCTTTCATGTTCTTTGCAAGGAGAATATGGGGTGGAAGGAATTGCATTAGGGGTTCCTGTAAAAATAGGAAGAAAGGGGATTGAAAAAATTTATGAATTAGAAATAGATGCTTTTGAAAAAGAAGGATTTTTGAAATCTGCGGAAAAACTCAAATCATTATTTTTAGAATGCCAAAGAAAATAATTACAGTCGAAACAATGCCTCCAACCCTTCTGGAGTCAGTGCCTCTTCGGAAAGTATAGCACCATAAAAATCAACCGTCACGGGATTTCCAAAGTGTTTACTCAATATGTTCTCAATTTTGGGCTTTGTCTTTTCCCCTTCCAAAAAACTCTTGATGGAAGGGCTGGAAATCAGAAGCGAAAGGTGATGGTTTTCAAATGAAACAATTTCGCAATATCGCAGCAAGTAGATCTTGACGCTGGTTGGCATTTTTTGGCAAATGCTTTCCCATTCAGCCTTCGAAAGCTTTCCATTTTTTGTTTCTTCAAAACTTTCGGGAAGTATTTCCACGCTTGATATAGAGGTATACTCTTTGGGGGAGGAAGCAGGTGGGAATAAATCATCTTCCCAAGGAGGTGAAGTTATTTCTTCAGTTTTTTCATCTTTTTTCATTTCCATTGGCTTTGCAGCTGAAGGAGCGGATTTCAGAAACTCTGCTTCTTTTTTTGCAGGAGAAGCCTCTGGAAGTTTTTTTTCTTCTTTTTTGGGAACAGGAATTATCTCTCCTTTTTCCAACAAAAAACATTCGGCAATTGCCATTTCAAATGCCAAAGATGGAAAGGGGAGTTGTTTGCTTTTCTGCAAAGCCGCTTGAAAAATCTCTATATACGCTAGCAGCGTTGGAATATCTTTCGATTTTTGAGTGATTGCTTTGTGCAACTCTTCTCTCAAAAACCACAAAAAATCTTTTCCAAATTCTTCGAGATTTCTGCCTTCTGCTTGAATGGATGTAATAATGGAAAGTGCTGTATCAAGAGAATGTGCACGGATAGTGTTCATAAATTCTTGAATGGTTTGTGGAGAAATGAGCCCTAGGCTCTGCAATAAATTTTCTTCTGTAATTTCTCCATAGCTTGCCGATTGTTCCAAAAGAGAAATGGCGTCTCTAAGCCCTCCTGATGCTCTGGATGCAATCATCTCAAGTCCTTTTTGTGAATAGAAAAATCCTTCTTGGTCGCAAATAAACCTGAGTCGTGAAACAATTGTTTCAACAGGAATATTTCTGAAGAAATAGGTTTGGCAACGAGACCTAATGGTTTCTGGAACTTTATGAAACTCTGTAGTTGCCAGAATGAAATAGGCATGCGCAGGAGGTTCTTCAATGGTCTTGAGAAGTGCATTAAATGCTTCTTTTGTCATCATGTGCACCTCATCGATGATGTATATTTTTGCTTTCCCAAAATTTGGCTGAAACGCTACTTTCTCAATAAGGCTTCGCACCTCGTCGATTCCTCGATTTGATGCCGCATCAATTTCAATAATATCAGTAAGCCTTCCCTCATCTGCCATCAAACAAAGTGAGCACTGTTCGCACGGATCACCTGTTTCCCTTCTATTTTCGCAATTGATAGCCTTTGCTAAGATTCTTGCAGAAGTGGTTTTCCCCGTCCCCCTTGTTCCACAAAATAAATAAGCATGTGAAAAATTTCCATGCTTTGCGACCGAAAGCAGGGTTTTTCGAGATGCTTCTTGCCCCACCATATCGGCAAACGTGTGAGGGCGATATTTTGAATAGAGAGCCATATAAATAATAAACAATGAATAATGAATAATTATTTGCAACTGGAAACTTAGAATTTGTAATTTTTACAGTTTAAAAAATATAATTTTCTATTCTTCATTACAAAACCTCATGGCAGATTATATTGTGCTTTCCAAAATTTTGCAAAGAAGAACATTGACGATTTTCTTTTCAATAATAGATAATAGCAAAGAATGTATTACTGTTTTGTCATGGCTCTCGAAAAAATCAAAGGCGTTTTTTTGGAGATTGGCCCTGAGCGGTTTTTGCTACATGAAGACGTGAAGAAAAAAAAGGCAGCATCCGCAGTTAAATATGGAGACTTTGCTGTGCAGAGCTTTTCTTTTCCTGAAACTTCTGTTTCTTCGCTTCGATCAGAGTTCTTTGCTCCTGCCTTTCTTTCAGAAAAACGAATTTTATTTATATCAGGACTTCCTTGGGGTGCAAGTGATAAAATTTCTGATGACGACAAAGAGTCACTTTTGAAGCTTCTCGATTCGTTTTCTCGTCTTCCCGAAAACGTCGTTCTTTTTTTTATTTCTGAAGCTCCTGATAAACGGACGAAGTTTTTCAAAACTCTTTCCGCACTTTCTCAGGAAGTTTATTCGTTTCCTTCTTGGGATCCTGAAAAAGAACGATCGGCGTATGTTTCTTGGGTTACTGCTCGGGCAAATAAATACCACTCTCGCATTGATCCTGCTACAGCCACTTTTTTTCTGGAATATTCAGGATTTGATCTGGAAATATTGGATACAGAACTACAAAAACTGGCGATGCGTCGATATGGCGAATCCATTCAAAAACAAGATATTCTTGATCTTGCTGTTCCCAGCGAAGAAAGCGTTGATTTTGCGTTTTCCAATGCGCTTTCCTCAGCTCAACTTTCGAATATTTTTCAAGAGCTGCATACGTTATTTGAAGATTTCACAGCACCAGAGGTATTTAATCGGGATATTCTTCCCGCTTTTAGGAATGCTCTTAAATCTGCTATTTCTAAAGAGAAAGGGGCAGATCTAGGCCTGCACCCATTTGTAATGAAAAAGCTTATTCCTCTTATTAAAAAATATCCGCTTGAAACATGGCAAAAATTGTATATTTTTCTGCAAGAACTGGATCTGGGAAGCAAGCAGGGGCGGTATCCTCTTTCGCCTGATGCGCGTATTTTCATTACTGCGCTCGAACGTACTCTTGCACAGTCTTTACTATGAATCGTCTTCGATTTCTTTTGCTCACGCATTTTGAGCCACATTTTGAATATTTTTCCGATTTGCCAGAAGCTGAAGAGTTTGAGCAGTATGCGACTCGAAATCTGATTTCGTTGTCTCGTTTTTTTGAGGATTTTTTGGTAGAGTGGACTATCTGGAAATATTCAGACTTTGATGCAAAACAATCAGATGAAATGCTTCACTTTAATGCTGTTTTTATTGGAGGATCTCCATGGAATGTGGACGATAATCGTGAATGGATGCAAATACAAAGCCAATTATTTTCTGATTTTTTGCACCATCAAACCTATCCTCCTGTTTTTGGAATTTGCTATGGGCATCAGTTTCTTGCTCAATTTTTTGGAGGAAAAGTGGATTATCTCACCGAATCGATCAAAAAAAATATCACTTTTGAGTGGAATGGAAAAAAAATTATTTCTTGGGCAAATCACAGGCAATATGTTTCAGAAATTCCAAAACATGCAACGGTACATGTGTGGGCAGATGTGGCTAAAACTATTCCGTATGTGATTCAATTTGATGGGCGAATTTGGGGGATTCAGGCACATGTGGAATTAGAAATAGGAGATGAGACCTCTGAGTCGTTTTGGAAGGAATTTTTTAGAAATAAGGTTCTCGGACATGCTATTGGAGATGTGCTCATTTCTAATATTTCTTTGAATGTAGAGTATTTTCCGTACGTGCAAATGGAGTATATATACGATATGAATGGTGAATACCTTGCTATTCGAGGAGAATGTGTGGAATTGGTTCGGCAATATTTATATAAAAAAACAGGAATCAATTTCGCAAGCTATTGGACTGAAGGAAATGCCGATAAATGGTTTGAAAATGCAGAAAAAATGAATCTCATGCGTATTTCTGAAGAACATGCATTACAAACAGGAGATATTTTGTGTTTTTCGGGTGGATTGAATCGATTTGGACATGTGGCACTTGTGGAAAACGTTGCGCCAAATGGTGTGTTTATCTCCCAGCAGAATGTCTTTCAAGATGAAAGAGATCTTCGATATTTTCTTCCGTTCGGGCAGTTTGATTTTCAAGGGTTTGTGTATCAAGGAGGGTTGAGGATACAATCATAGCAAGAAAAAAGATATCATGTCTCAAAAAGAAGCTCTGTAAAATAAAAATGGCTTCGAAAAGCCATATTCAAAAGCTTCACCGACCGATTAATCAAAAAAAGATCTTATTGAATTCTATTTGGTGTTTTTTTTCGATTTGCTATGATACAGTAGATATAATGATTTTCCCTTTTTTGAATATGCGACGAGTTCTTCTCAAAATTTCTGGAGAAATGCTGTGCAAAGCCTCACACGAAATGGTGAATGCCAGCTCTTTAGAATTACTCTATTCTGAATTGAAAGAGTCTTATGAAAAAGGCGTGCAGATTGGAATTGTGTTGGGAGGAGGTAATATCTGGAGAGGGAGAGAAACCGAAAATCTTGGAATTTTTCGAGGAAAATCAGATCTTGTGGGAATGCTGGCGACGATTATGAATGCACTGGTTCTTTCTTCTTTTTTGGAAACGAAGGGAATTAAAACTATGGTTTTTTCTTCTCACAGCATGCCATCGTTTTGTGAGCCCTTTTCGATTGATCGAGCAGAGCGAGCATTTGCAGAAGGTCGAATTTGTTTTTTTTCTGGTGGAACAGGAAATCCTTTTTTTACAACCGATTCTGCCTCCGCTCTTAAAGCCATTGAAATGAAGTGTGATGTGTATGCAAAGGCAACAACGGTAGATGGCGTGTATGATAAAGATCCTCGAAAATTTTCAGATGCGGTGAAATATGAAACCGTTTCTTTTTCCGAAGTATTAGAGAAGCAGCTTTCGGTGATGGATGTTGCAGCGTTTGCAATGTGTAAAGACTATGCGCTTCCTATTCAGGTTTTCAATGGAGATACTCCTGGAAACATTGCAAAAGTGTTGGCAGGAGGTGTAATTGGGACATTGGTGAGATAGCATAAAAAAACACCCTCCAAATAGCATTTAGAGGGTGTTTAAGAGTGATGTGATTATTCTTGTTTAAAGTACTGAGGATATAGAGCAGATGGAGTAAATGTTTTGGTATTTTTCGGATCACTTGAAGGTCCATAATACCAATCTTTTTGTGCTAATTTATCAAGGATAAGTGTTGCCATTTTACTGAATTCAGCTCGAGTGATCATTTGATTTGGTCGGAATGTGCCTTCTTCAAATCCCGTAGCAAGTCCTGTGAGTTTTGCAAAGGCTACATAGTTTGCATACCAATTATCATTTGAAACATCAGAGAATGTATTTTGATATTCTGGCATTTTTTCTTGAAGCATTCGTATTAGTATTGCGATTGCTTCTGCTCGAGTAATGTTTCTTTCTCCTCGGAAGAGTCCATCACCATACCCTGTGATAATTCCATTTTTTTGAGCAGTGGCAATATATTGACTTGCCCAAGGGGTGTTGTCATCAGCAAAAGAAGATTTTTCATTTTCTAGTGGTATTCCAGAAATAAGTACTGCTATTTTAGTGGCTTCATTTCGAGTTATTTTTTCATCTGGAGCATATTTTTCAGCAGTTTTCCCATCTATTACTTTTAGGCAAGAAAGCGTGTTGATGTAGTCTTTTGACCAGTGATTTGAGGTGTCTGTAAATGTATTACAAGGCGTCGGTTTTTCTTCAGCACTTTTATGAAGTGGTGTTGTTGCTACTGTGTCGATTGATGCAGAAAAAATTTGCAATAGAGGGCTGTATCCACCACCATTATTTCTACTTGTACTTTGAGGAGCAGTAGGAACAGTATCATCCACCGTAAGAGCTGGCGTAGAAGTAG
>CAZHIF010000002.1:0-29960 GCA_964532505.1 uncultured Candidatus Peribacteria bacterium | reverse complement strand
CCCTGTAATCGGAAGAGTAACGATGTCACCAGTCTTTGCAGGATTAGGCGAGAGTACTCCAGAAGTAGGAGCAGTAGGAGGAGTGTTGTCTGTGATAGTAATATTTACCGTTGTAATATTTCCATCTAAAAATCCATCAAAAGGAATATATGAAAAGCTATCGGTTCCAACATATCCAGCAGTAGGAGTGTAATCAATTTTTGTTCCATTGATTACTGCAGTTCCATGAGCTGGGGTTGTTACACTTCCAGCTTTAATAGAAAGGATGTCATTGTTTCCATCACTATCATTTATAAGCACATCAATACTTGCCAAAAGATCTTGAGGAATAGAAATTGTATCGTTTGTCCCTACAGGAGCTTGGTCTGTATCATTTATAGTAACAGTAGTAGATTTATCACTCACGGAGTCATATTCATTGGAAGATGTGGCATCATTTACGGAAGCAATAACATTTACTGTTTCATTAAGGGTGTTGGCATCATCAACCGCAGTCACTGATACTATTTGAGGAGTGTTCCAGTTGGTCGATGTAAATGTGATTGTTGCTGGCGATACGGTTGCTTTTGTAGTATCTGATGAAGAAATATTGAGAACAACATTAGAAGCAGGGGCAACTGTAAGCGATACGGCAATGCTTCCTGGGGCTCCTCCTTCGGTTATTGAAATAGCTGGCGTTTGGTTTATTTCAGGACTGTCTGTAGCGAAAGTAAAGAATTGCCCATTATCGAGATCGATATTGGAAGCGGTCCAAGTTGTTCCATTAAGGGTAAGAGGTATTTCTATTGCCCCAGAAGAGAAATTATTATTATTATCTTGAAGGAGGTATACGGTATTAAATTCGGTTGGCAGTTTAGTAGCAAGAGTTGAAGAGTTGTCTGGCACGCTAATGGCATAATCGGTAGCATCTGTTCCTGTTTCTTGCACTTTAAAGACTCTTCCGAGTATTTGTCGAGAAGCTGGAGCTCCTGCTGAAGTCCATGTAAGGGCTCCGTTGTTGTCGGCGAAAGAGAGGAAATCTTTGTCAGCTGCGAATGTTCCTGTGTTGGCTTGGTTTGTTGTTAGTATTTCTTTTTTCCCTATTGTAACCAGCCCAGCGGTGTTTACTGATTTAGATTGTTTTTGGAGGAGAGAAGAGGTGGAGTCTTTTCCTATAACGGTAATATTGTTTTTATATGTTCCAAAAACAGTGCTATTCCAATAGTTTGTTCCGTCACTGGCAAGATAGTCTTTTCCCGTTGTTTGATCAAGAGTGATACCATATTTGGCGGCGAGATAAGATTCTACTTTGTTTCTTTCAGCAGGTGAAAGATTTTGATTAAAAATAATGACTTCTGCCATTTTTCCATCATAGAGCTCACCATTCAAAGCTCCTTCTCCAATTCTTAGAGTATTGGTACTAATGTTCGCAGTTTGAGTATTGCTCGTTGGCGTTTCTCCATTGATAGCTGCTTGCATTCCATATCCGCTATATCGACCAAAGGCAATAACTGGAGTATCCCCTTGAAATCCACTAGTGGAAGAAAGACTTGTTCCATCATTCCTACTTACTGAAAGAGGGTGTGTTGGAGTGTTATATGTGTTTATAGAAAATGCTGTTTGACCAGCTGCTCCTATAGTCCCTACCATCATCAGTCCATTGTATCCTGATGTGTTTTCACTGTTGGCTACAAAAAAGGCATCTATTTTGGCATCTATTCCACTTCCGAGGTTTTGCGTAGCAGCATACAAAGATCCATTTCCATTAAAATCAAGAGAAGGAGAAAAGTTAAAAAGACTATTCTCACTACTTACATATGTTGGTTGAAAACTGGTATTTGTCTGGGAAAATGTATTATTGTTTCCACTTTGGTCATTCCAAGAAGATATTTTTGTACCGTTTGTAGTAGTGTTTGTTCCAGTATCTGCCTTCAGCCAAAGAGAAATCTGATTCGCTAGAGGTGTTGTAGTATATCGAGCCCAAACATGCATGGCGGTATTATTAGCACCACTAGCAAATCCAGCTACATTTGATGATGGTATCCAATGAAGATTTGATGCATTTCCACAAGAATGCCAAATCTTTGCATTGAGAGTATTTGATCCTCCATTGCAACTAGCAGATAATCCTGCTGCATTTGTTCCGCTCCACATACTATGATCACCTGTTGTATATCCTAAACTAGTAAAGTTTTTAAGGCGAGAAATAACGGTTGCATTTGTCGAGGTAACATTAATGGAGGTTCCTGTTGTAGAGCTCATTCGTACTTGATTTACATCAAGCACGCTCATGACAGAAGCCGGAAGGGTTTTATCAGATGCAAGTGTTAAATTTGTAGTACTTGGATAAGCCCCTGAAGCACTTCCGTCACTTGATACCATAAGCACCCATCCATTTGCATCAACATAGCTCGAGAATGCTTGTCCAGAAATATTGAAATAATAAATCCCAGCAGTGGTTACTGTTTTATATGCGTCATACAACGATGTAAAAGGGTTTGCAGCAGTTCCAGTCGCATTATTTAAAAAGAAAAGAGAGGCTCCGCAAGTATAAAATGAGAGATTTCCTCCTTGTACGATTACAATATTGCTTTCATTGCTAGAGGTTCCATCTGCATTACATGTTGCATTCGCATCGGTTGTAATTCCTTTGGTTCCTATTTCTTCACCTGCATGTTGTACCTTTACTTCAAAAGAACTTCCTTCCTCAAGGGTGGTTGGAATTACAAGTTTAATGGGCTTTGAAAATACTAAGTGTTGATTTGGAATACCAAATTCAAGCCCTAGTTCGGCATTTGGAATTTGTTGAGCTATGTTGTCTACTATTTCAATACCAAGGGCTGTAACATCAAAAGGGGAGTTATCGGCCACTCTAATTTGTAAATCATTTGGCATATATGCTGCCAAATCACCATTTTCTGTTTGGAAAATAAAATCGTGTTTCAAGGTTGCTGAAATAGGATGTCGTTCTGCATTAAACTCTGCAGTAAGAAATCCTTCTTGTGCTTTTTGTGCCAATTGCAACGCAGAAGAAACTATAATAGGATCTGGATTTTGAGAAGCTTTATAGGCTTCAATTTTTTTAATTTCTGCAAGACATGCTTCACTTACTTTGTCTGCACCCAATGTGGCTACTTCTTCTAAACACTGCCCTGAAAGCACAAGGTTTGGATCTGTAGATGGAGTAGGAGCAGGAGTTGCTTCGGGTGAAGAGCTAAAGAGATTAGAAACAGCATTGAGTGCAGAATCTAAAACTCCAGATGAAG
Organism: uncultured Candidatus Peribacteria bacterium; assembly: GCA_964532505.1. Classification (GTDB taxonomy): domain Bacteria; phylum Patescibacteriota; class Gracilibacteria; order CAIRYL01; family CAIRYL01; genus CAZHIF01. The sequence goes on along the minus strand of CAZHIF010000002.1, from coordinate 26,715 downwards.
GACTTGGCGTTGGATTAGTTGATATTTCTGGAGTGACCGTTGGCATGTCTGAAGAAACCACTTGTTCTTCTACCACTGGTGTGCTTACCGCAGCTGAATTGCTCACTTCTGAAGAAACTACTTGTTCTTCTACTTCTGGTGTGCTTACCGCAGCTGAATCGCTCACTTCTGGAGAAACTACTTGTTCTTCTACTTCTGGTGTGCTTGCCACAGCTGAATCGCTCACTTCTGGAGAAACTACTTGTTCTTCTACCACTGGTGTGCTTTCTGCAGGGGTTGCACTTGTTTCCACTGTTGCATTAGGAGTTGACATCGCCTCTTCTGCTAGGACCACAGACGGTCCCACAGCACTAAAGAGAAGAGTGAAGGCGTAGAAAAGAGCGAAGGTTCTTTTAGTAAAATGAAAAGATTTCATATGAATATGTGTAAAAAAAATAATTTTTAAAAATAAAAAAACAACGGATTTGAAAAAATCCTAATCTTATCTCATGGAAACGAGCTTTTTGAAAAGAAAGGGTTGATATGTGACATAAAAAATTTATATAGATTTTTAATTTAAAGATTTGTGTTTTCACAAAACAAATCTGAAGATTATATATTATTTTCATTATAAATGAAAGCAATTCGTATTTATTTATTTTAAAATATTGTAAAATGTATTTTATTTTCTTATAAAAAATGTATCCAGTTGCACATTCCCAAGTGCATTTCTCACTGAATCATAAAAATGAGGAACGGTTTTTTCAATATTCCTCAAAAGTGTTTTTACTTCGGCTCTCGCATGAGGCATCCGCACTTTTGCTAAAATCATTCCGGGGCACATTTCATCTCCCACTGTTGGAATATTATTTTCTTTTGCACCTGAAGCAAGTGTGGTTTCTCGCACATAGCACAGAGGACGAATAATGTGATCTCCGCTTTCGGAGGTATAGCAAGGAGACATAGATCTAAGTGATCCATTATACATCAAACTCATAAAAAGGCTTTCTGCTGCATCGTCCAGATGATGTCCGAGTGCTATTTTGTTGCATCCAAAATGCTTTGCGGCTGCCGAAAGATTTCCTCGTCTGAGTCTTGAAAAAAAGCTACAGAATGATGAATCAGGATTCATTTTTGTTTTAGAAAGTTCAAAGATTTCTGTTTGAAAAATCTCATGAGGAATAAGATAGTTGGCGAAATGCTCTTGCTGTGCTGAAAAATTTTCGCCCATTCCATAAGTAATCGTCACGCATTGAAACGTAAATTTAATAGGTGCGTGTCGTTTGAAATAGGCAAAAGCATGCGCCATCATGCTCGAATCTTTTCCACCGCTGCATGCCACCAAAATATGATCACCTTCCTGAATCATATCAAAATCTTTTATTGCTTTTCCCATGAGCGTAATCATTTTTTTAGGAAGCTTGATAGGATCAAGCAAATTTGGAGATGGTTCGGCGATAAAGTTCATGAAAACAATAATGAAATACAAAGAGTCTTTGGACGCATGCGAAAGACTATACGATTCTTATCATGCCAAAGAATACTCAATAGCACAATTCAAAACGTTTCATTCCTTGTATTTTTGTGATAGTGTTTTTTTAAGGATTTATTACTTTAAAAAAAATGCTTTGCACAGCCCTTCCTCATCGAATCCTTTCCAAAGGCGATAACCTTCAATCTTATATTCTCGAATCTTTTAAAAAAAATACTCTCACTATTACCGAATATTCTGTGTTAGTGGTTTCTTCAAAACTCGCAGCCGTTTCTCAAGGCAGAATTTCTTCCGATTCACTTCGAGAGCTCGTGATGGAAGAAGCTGATGAAATTTTGGTGGATAAAGAAAAATTTTTGCTGACTGTGAAAAACGGTATTGTGATAGCGAACGCAGGTATTGATCTTTCGAATAGCGAAACTAAAGAATGTATCTTATGGCCAGAAAATCCTCAAGGCTTGTGTGATGGGTTGAGATTTTTTTTACAAAATCATTTTGGAGTGAAAAATATAGGCGTGATTCTTTCCGATTCTCGGGTAACCATGCGACGGAAAGGAACTGTTGGGGTAGCTCTTGCGTGGAGTGGTATTGTGGGCATCAAAGACGAACGAGGAACTCCAGATCTTTTTGGCCGACCGCTCACGGTTTCAACTGTAAATATTGCCGACAACCTCACGAGTGCCGCAGAAATTTTAATGGGACAGGCGGCAGAGTGTACTCCGCTGGTACTCATTTCTCAGCTTGACCCCATCCATTTCACGGATACTCCACAAGATTTTTCCACTGCGCAAATTTCGGAGGAAGAGGATTTGTTTATTGATACATTATGCAAAAAATAGCCATTATTGGAGCAGGCCCTGCAGGAATTTTTTCAACGCTTTTTTTAAAGGATTTTCCAGGCGAAGTACATCTTTTTGAGCAAAATGCTGATATTGGTGAAAAACTCAAGAGAACGGGCGGAGGGCGCATGAACGTGGCGAATACACGCTACGATACTTCATGTTTTTTTTCTTCTGCGCCACACCTCAAAGATCATTTTTTTAAAGCAAAGCACACCAAACACATTTCAGATCTTTTAGCAGAACTCGGCATAGAATATACGTGGGAGGGGAGTCGAGCTATTTTGAAATCTCAAAATGCAAAAGCAGAAGTCGCTCGCCTCAAGCAAATGATTTTAGCGCAAAAAAATACCACGCTTCATTCCTCATCGCTTGTCCGCAATATTTTCCCTGAAAAAAATGGATTTTTACTGCAAATCAAGGAAGAGTGTTTGTTTTTTGATGTGATAATTATTGCTAGTGGTGGAATGTTTCGAATTGGATCGCATTCTGAGCAATTCACCATTTATCACTTGCTGAAAAATCTTGGACATAGCATTGTTTCTCCTTCTCCGTCGCTTTCTCCTCTCATGGTTTCTCCTCATCCTCTAAAAGAACTTTCTGGAGTGGCGCTTCCCATGCAATTTTTTACCCAAAAAATAAAACCAGATCAGAACGATGGACTTATTACTCATTTTGGGTTTTCAGGCCCCGTAGTGCTCGATTTCACAGCCTATTGGAATGGTACTGACCCTGTTTTTATCAATTTTTTACCAACTATTTCAGAATTTGATTTTTTAGAATCTTTACGAAATCCTGCAAATGCTAAAAAAACAATTTTTTCGTTTTTGAGTGGATACCTTCCAAAGCGCCTCATTTCCACTTTTCTTTCAACCCTTTCTCTTTCTTTCGAAAAACGACTTGCAGAGCTGGGAAAAAAAGATTCTCAGAGAATTGTAGACATACTCTTTCGATACCCTGTTCAAAGCCCCAAAACAATGCCATATCAAGCTTCTTGGACGACCAAAGGAGGTGTGGATTTACAGGAAATTCACATGCACTCCCTCGAGTCAAAACTTCATACAAACTGTTTTTTGGCAGGGGAAGTGATTGATATAAACGGGCTGTGCGGAGGGTATCATATTAGCTTCTCTTTGCAGGGCGCAAAAGTAATCAGTGAAGAAATACTCAAAAGAACCTAGAGAAAAAATGATGAAATTTGATAGGTGAAAAATCCAAAAATCCAAGCGATAACCGTGGGATATACTGATCCAATAATTGCCCATTTAATACCCAGTTGCGCCTTGATAGTTGCAATCACTGCAACGCAGGGCATATAGAGAAGTGTGAATACCAATAGTGCCAAGACTGCAGGCAAAGAAAATTGAGGAAGTGTTTTTAAGTATTCTCCAAGGGTTTCATCATTTTCTCTTTCATAAATCTGTGCAAAATTAGCCACCATCACTTCTTTTGCAGCGATTCCAGCGATCACTCCAGCCGTCATGGTCCAATCGAACCCAATTGGTGCAAATATTGGCTGAATAGTTTTTGAAATACTAGCACCGTATGATGCTTCTATCCCATTCTCTGTAATTGCTTGCTGAGGGAATGTAAAAAGCCCCCAGAGAATAACACTTACAGGAACGATGAATTTCCATACGCGCATAAAAAAATCTTTTCCCTGCGCTACGGCAAATGAAATCACTTTTTTCCATGAGGGCATCAAGTATGATGGCATTTGTAACATCAGAGGGGAAGATTTTTCAGGATAGATTTTTGATACAATATGCCCTGTGAAAAATGCTACCACGACTCCAAACACATAGATAATAAAAAGCAAAAACCCTTGCCATTCCATTGGAATAAAAGCTCCAATGAGGAGTGTGTAGACTGGTAGGCGAGCACCACAACTCATGAAAAGAGACATCATCGCAATCGCTATTTTTTCTCTTTTACTTTCAAGTGTCGAAATCGCCATTACCGCAGGAACATTGCACCCGAACCCCATAAGAAGGGGAACCGATACCCTTCCCGAAAGTCCAATCTTTTTAAAAATACCATTCAGGAGATAGCTTGATCTTGCGAGGTATCCTGTTTCTTTGAGAAGAGAAAGACCCAGAAACAACAAAATAATATTTGGTAAAAATATCACCGTTGCTCCAACTCCTGCCAAAATTCCATCAAAAATGAGTAATGAAAAAAATGAATCTCCAAAAAAATCTTTTCCCGCTGTAATCAAAAAGCTAAACAATTGATCAATCCAATCCATAGGGATTGCCCCAATTGTAAACACTATTTGAAACAATCCCCACATCAGCACTCCAAAAAATATCATTCCAAAAATGGGATGTAGCAAAATATTGTCTATCGATTTTTTTTCTTCTCTTGTTTTTGAAATTTCTACATTTGGCATGCTGCCTTTCACTTTTGCAAGGAGGTCAAATTCGTTAAGCATGCAGGCTTGATTGTTTTTTTCTTTTTGCGCCTCTTCTAAATCTTTCCAAAATGATTTTTTGAGGCTATGAGAACTCGCATTTCCTATGAATACTCCACAGCACAAATGTTCCTCAATGGCTTTTATCCATTCTTTGCTGGGAGGATTCTTTTTATAATTTACGAAGAGAATAAGAGGAATTCCTTTTTTCTTGAGCTCAAGCGCCAATGAAAGCGATTGCTCCCAAAGATCTGGATCGATGACTTGAATATACAAAATATCCCCCTCTTCTTCCATGCTCTGATGGATGATATTCCAAGAAACTCTTTCTTCTTCTTTTGGCCGTTTTCCGCCATACATTCCAGGAATATCTATAAGCTCAATATCATTTGAAAGCATGCAGTGCTTGGCACCAAGCGTGGTTCCTGCATAGTTTCCTGTTTCTTCATTGTTGCCCGAAAGGGTATTGAAAAGTGTTGTTTTTCCAACATTTGGATTTCCTATGAGGTATACTTTTTTCATGTGATGATTTAATAAAATGAAATTTAGTTTCATTTTATTAAATCATGAAAAATGAGTCAACAAAAAAGCGGAAGACTTATCCTTTCACCCCAGGCAAAAAGAACATCACCAAAGAATAGGAAATCAACACTATAAAAAATCCAATAACTGCCCATTTGAACGCTTCTTTCGCTTTTTTGGGACCATCATCCGAATCCCCTGCTGTGAGGTATAAAAATCCTGCGTAAAGAAAAATGATAAACGATGCAACTCCAAAGAAGATAAAGAGAAATTTTAAGATTCCAAATCCTTCGACAATAAGATTGCTTGCCTGGGCTGATCCAACTCCTGAAAGTCCATTATTAGGATAAAATATTAAGTTTACGAGTGGATCGGCGAGCATTACAAAGGCAAATCCTAAAAAACTATACATCAAAATATTTTTTCCATATTTCACTGCTTCTTTGTTGCTTGCCTGAGCAATCATTTTAAATCCTCCATAGAACAGCAAAATGATAGCAATGGTTCCGAGTGGCACTTGCAAATAGGTGACTATTTTTCGAATGGCTATCTCCAAAGCACTTTGATCAAACGGCTTGGTGGCATCGCTGGTAGTAATGGGGTCCGCAATATTCACCAAAATATCAGCTCCTCCAACAATCGAAAATCCTAAAATAAGATAAATAATATTTTGCTGTTGAGAACTATACTGATCATCTTTTCCCATTCCAATCGTGATTTGATAAGCATAGTAGCCCAGATAGATAATCCCTACTCCAATGAGGATATATCGTCCAATCGGGACAATATTTTTTAAAAAGAGATTTTTAATCATTTCGACAGTTGTTGTACCTCCAACGGGTTTTTGATATTCTTCAATGCGTTCGGAAAAAGTTCCAAAAGCAGAAGGAAGTCGTCCTTCGGCAAATCCAGCAGACGGTATTCCAAAAAGAATAACCGCGCACACCATTGCCAATATCGTATTTTTAAACATCATGAAACCAAAAAAATTCTTTTCATGATACCAAAAGATAAGAGAAAAAGCTATGTGTTTTTATGCTTTCTAAAGATTTTTATTTCCGTTTTTCGGAGCATGCATAATCGCTTTGTCTTCTTCTGTCATTCTGTCAATAAATAAAATTCCATCTAAATGATCAATTTCATGTTGCAAAATTCTAGCATCTAGATCTATAAATTTTCGTTTTTGCTTTTGCTTTTTTTCATCAATATACTCCACAATAACTTCATTGCTCCTCCAGACATTTCCAAAACTTCCCGGAACCGATAAGCATCCTTCTTCATCGTTTATGTTTTTTTCTTCGCTAAAAAAAGTAATAACAGGATTAATAAATCCCATCACACGACCTCCATTAATCTGTGCCACTATTACCCGAATATTTTTTCCCACCTGAGGAGCTGCAAGCCCCACCCCTTTTTCTTTTTTCATTTGTTTTTTCATTTCTTGTATTAAATCTAAAACAGATGCGTTGATTGTTTTTATAAATACACTTTTTGTTCGTAAGATGGCATTATCGATTCCTTTTTCCAAAACTAAACATTCTCTCATATTTTTTTTATAAAACATTAAAAAAAGATTCTATTTTTGTTTTTGATTTTTTACCAGGTGATTCTTCTAAGGAAGAAGAAATATCCAACCCATCGCAACCAGAAATTTCTTGAATTTCATGAGCATTTTCGGCGTTTACCCCTCCCGCTATCCAAAAATCTTGATGCCTGCCAATATAATTTTTTGCTTTTTGTAAAATATTTTTAGGAATATTTTTCCCTGTGCCTCCATATTCTTTTTCAGAAAAAGCGTCTAGCAAAATAGCATCTGCTGAAACATATTCAGAAATGGTTTCTAAATCTTTTTCGGTTTTTACTCGAAATGCTTTCCAAAGAATATGCTTTGGAAATATTCTTTTTACTTCTTTGCAAAACTTTTCGGTTTCTTCTCCACACAACTGAAATCCATGAAAGAACTGCTCTCGTTCTTCTAAAAATGCTATTGTTGGATTTACCACTACTGCTATTTTTTTTACATTTCTAGTTCCTTTTCGAAATAATTGCGGAATTTCTTCAAGCGGAACGTTTCGAGGTGAATCCTTAAAACATACCACTCCTAAAAAATCAGGCTGAAATGCTGAAATCATTTGAACATCTTCCCGAGAAGTAATCCCACAAATTTTAATCATTATTTTATTTCTTAAAAACTTTTTTTGCTTCCTGAAAATAAGTTTCATCATCAAACGCATTCAGTATTACATCAGGAGTAACTCCTTTTTTATGAATAGTATTTCCAAGCGGGGAAATAAATTCTGCAGTGGTAAGTTTTATACTTCCTCTTTGTAGAAAAAACAAATTCTGTGCGATCCCTTTCCCAAATGAAGTATTTCCAATAATCGTTCCTCGTTGATAATCTTGAATACTTGCTGAAAATATTTCTGACGCACTAGCAGAGTATTCATTTTGAAACACCACCAGAGGAATATCTGTATATTTTGATCGTCCTAATACTTCATGTTTTGTTTCTTGTCCGTGTTCTATCAGTCGGGAAGCCAAATATTTAGCAGGTAATAATTCTCCTAGCATTTCTTGTGCGCTTTCCAGTAATCCTCCCGGATTATATCGCAAATCAATAATAACTCCTTTAGTATCACTGGTAATATTTTTATCCAAAATGTCTTTAAATTCATCTCCTGATAATGTTTTAAATCCTCTTATTTTAATCCAAACAATATTATCTTTTGTGGTGGCACTGATATTGTTGTAATTTTCTACTGTAATTTTTTTTCGCACTACTTCAAAAGAAAGATTCTTTCCACTTCGGAGTATTTCAATTTGTACAACAGTATTTTCTGGTCCTTTAATAAGACTTATTCCTTCATCGAGAGTCATTTTTGTAATATCTTTTCCATCTACTCTTTGAATAATATCTCCAACTCTTATTCCTGATTGAAATGCTGGACTGTTTGAAAACAACTCTCCAATAACAATTCCTCCTTCATTTGCTACTTGCACAGAAGCTCCGATTCCTGCATATCCACTGATTTCTGGATGGCTTTCGTTGATGTAATTAGTAAAATTTTCACTTTCTTCGGGAGGCATATATACCGAGTATGGATCATTTAATGTTTTGAGCATGGCATCAAAAGCATTGTCATTGATTTTATTAAAATCAATATTTTCATGGTACAAATAATTTTTTTGTAATAACGTCTGAATGGTGTCATAATCGGTTTCTGTTTGAATATTTTGAGGGTGAAGTGTGGCATTTTTTGCTTTATGCATTTTTGCTATTATTTTTGCGAGTTCTTCTTTTGTTATTTTCTTATTTGGGGAAATTTTATTATCTTCATCAGTATAAATAAGTTTTTTTTCTATTGCCGTTAGTAAAATAGCTTTTTGTTTTTCATCTTTTGGAAGATCAGTAATGCTGCTTGTTTCACTTGCTATCGCTCCGTCTATAAGTGAAATATTTTCAATGGAAAATAAAAAAGAAAGAGCTTCGAGTTTTGTGAGCTTTTTTTTCAAAATAATTTTTTCTGCCTTCTTCCATTCATCAAATGCTCCAATATTTTTTGCCAGCGTTTGCCAAGTATTTACATCTCCTGGAATATTTTTTAGATTCATGCTCCATCGTATGAGCATTTCTCTAGTGGCATGGGTATTTCCTGAAAAAGCATGTGCTTTTTCTTTTTCATCAAAAGCTCCTTGTTCTTGCAAGTATTCAACAAACGATGGGGGATTGTCGGTAAAGGCAAATGCAGAGCTGTTGAAGAAAATACTTATAATAGCAAAAACAGCAATGAGTATTTTATTTGTAATACGAAAAAACATGCACAAAAAAGTGAAAAACTAAAAACGAATGTAACAATATCTGATTTTATATTTTTTTAAAAGGAAAAATAGTGTATATTTTTTGGTGATATTTATATTATTTGTTCTATAATTTGTTGTGTATTTCTTATGAATACTCCTGTTGAAAAAATTAGAAATTTTGCCATCATCGCACATATTGATCATGGAAAATCAACGCTTTCCGATAGAATGATTGAACTAACAGAAACGGTTTCGGCACGTGAAATGAAAGATCAAATCCTTGATGGAATGGATTTGGAACGAGAAAGGGGAATAACTATCAAGCTTCAGCCTGTGCGAATGAATTGGAAGGGACACGTTTTAAATCTCATCGACACTCCGGGGCATGTCGATTTTCAATACGAAGTTTCAAGATCTTTGGCAGCGTGTGAAGGGGCTATTTTAGTAGTCGATGCCTCTCAAGGAATTGAGGCACAAACGCTTGCAAATCTCTATATCGCCATGGAGTATAATCTGGAAATTATTCCCGTGCTTAATAAAATTGATTTACCTGCTGCCGATCCTGATCGAGTTGCTCAAGAAATTGAAAACACCATTGGGCTTTCAAAAGATGATATTTTTTTAGTTTCGGCAAAAACAGGAAAAGGAGTTCCAGAGCTTTTGGATAGAATTATTGAAAAAATACCACCTCCCGATAAAAAACGTTTTGGGAAATAAGAAAAGACGTTTCAAAATTTGGACGAAGATGCATCATAAATTCCAATAGTATTCGCCAAAAGTGCCGCCACCGTCATTGGCCCCACTCCTCCCGGCACAGGAGAAATGGCACTTGTTTTTTTTGAAACATTTTCAAAATCCACATCTCCACACAAGTTTCCACTTTCCATTCGATGAATCCCTACATCCACCACCACTGCATTTTCTTTCACCATATCCGCGGTAATAAACCTTGCTTGTCCTACTGCTGCAATCAGCACATCTGCTTGTTTAGTGATTTCTTTAAGATTTTTCGTTTTGCTGTGGCACACTGTAAGCGTTGCATTTCTATTGAGACACATTAACGCAACGGCCTTTCCCACATTATTTGATCGCCCCACCACCACTACATGTTTTCCTTCCAGGTCAATGTTATATCGATCGAGGAGCATAATGATTCCCTTTGGAGTAGCAGGAGGAAGTATTTCTTGATGCAAATACATTTTCCCAAGATTATCAGGATGAAACCCATCGGCATCTTTTCGTGGATCAATCGCCATCAAAACTTTTTCTGGAGAAATATGCTTTGGAAGCGGCACTTGCACAATTATTCCAGTAATTTCTGGATTTTTATTCAGTTCTTTAATTTTTTCGAGTACCTCTGCTTCGCTTACTTCGGTAGATAATTTTATAGCTATAGAATTGATTCCTGCCTTTGCGCAGGCTTTTTCTTTGTTTGACACATACACTGCCGATGCTGGGTTTTTCCCCACCAGAATGACCGCAAGTGTTGGTTTTTGCTGCTCTTTCACAAACCGTTCAGACAGTGATTCATAGTACTGATCTGCGGTTTCTCGTCCGTTTAAAAGAATCATATTGTTGCATAAAAAAGCACTGTAGCGGTATATTATCCAATAGTTTTTGAAAAATCAAATTGTAAAACCTCTCAAAAATTCTATACTGATAGTATATCTATTGTTCATATGATCAGTTTTTCTCATGTTACCAAAAGCTTTGATCGGCATCCTGTACTGCGAGGAATTTCTTTTGATGTGCACAAAGGCGAAATGGTTTGTCTTATTGGGCAGAGCGGAGTGGGAAAATCTACTATCACCCATATGACAATTGGAGCGGAAACGCCAGACACAGGAGATGTAGTAATAAAAGGACAAAATGTGGGACGGCTTTCGAGGCACGAATTGCAAATGCTTCGTCGGCAGGTTGGTTTTGTGTTTCAAGATTATAAATTGCTCGATGAAAAAACAGCATTCGAAAACGTAGCGTTTGCGCTAGAAGTGATTGGAGAGCATCCTGGAGTTATTCATAGAAAATCCATGGAAGCACTGTATGCTGTGGGAATGATCGAAATGAGAGATCGATTTCCTGTGCACCTTTCAGGTGGAGAAAAGCAGCGCGTTGCCATTGCTCGGTCTATTGTGCATGCGCCTGATCTGCTGGTGGCAGATGAACCCACAGGAAATTTGGATCCAGAAAACACTTCTTCCATTGCCAAAGTTTTACTTCGGCTCAACCGAGAGCACAATACCACCATTCTTCTCACAACCCACAATCCTTCATTCGTGAAAGAGCTTTCCCCTCGCATTTTGGTGGTTGAATCTGGCGTGATTGCCAAAGATTTGCCTGTGGGAACGTTGTTTCCAAATTATAAATATTGATTTCACCCTCTTCTTTTATGCAAATTTTTCTTGATTCAGCTGATCTTTCGCTTATTAAAAAATATAACGATTGGGGGATTATTGACGGTGTGACGACCAACCCCAGCATAATTGCAAAAGAAGGAGTAAATCTCAAATCTCGTATTCTTGAAATTTGCGAAGTGGTAGACGGACCAATTTCTGCAGAAGTGATAGGACTGACAGCCGAAGAAATGATTACCGAAGGACGGCAAATCGCAGCGTGGCACAAAAATGTGTACGTAAAAATTCCCATGACTTCAGAAGGACTAAAAGCCGTGAAGGTGCTTTCGGCCGAAGGGATTTACACAAATGTGACATTGATTTTCACCGCGTCTCAAGCACTTCTCGCCGCCAAGGCAGGTGCAACACTTGTTTCTCCATTTGTTGGTCGAGTAGATGATATTTCTGGAAATGGACTTCACCTCATAGAAACCATTGTTCATGCTTTCAAAAATTATAAGATTACCACCAAAGTATTAGCAGCTTCGCTTCGGAATCCATTCCATTTTGTGGAATGTATGAAAATTGGAGCTGATATCGTAACCATTCCACCAAAAATGTTGGATCAGCTTGTTGCCCACCCTCAAACCGATTCTGGAATTGCAGCATTTTTGAAAGACTGGGAAGGCATGCAAAAGAAAGAGAATTGATTTTTTACTATATATGACCATATGCCAAATCCTTTTATTTTAATAAACGCAAAAAATTATAAAACAGGAATAGGGGACTCATTATTACAAACATTGGAAACCATTTGTGAAGTGCAACATGAAACCCTTCAGCCTTTTTCGGTGGCGGTGAATACGCTTGATTTGCAAATGGTATCGCAACAATATGCACAAAAAATAGATCTTTTTGCACAGCACTGTGATGATGCGACGTTTGGAGCATCTACAGGAAAAATTCTTCCAGAATATTTGAAACAGTTAGGACTAAAAGGTGTGATCCTCAACCATTCCGAAAATCGGATCGAAGATCAAACGATTCTGAAAAATACTATTACGCGCGCAAAATTAGCAGGACTTGACGTGGTGGTGTGTGCCGAAACGGTGGAAGAAGGAAAATTTTTAGCAGAGCATACCACTGCCGATTATATCGCCGTGGAGCCTCCAGAGCTTATCGGTGGAGATATTTCTGTTTCCAATGCTCATCCTGAAATTATTTCAGAGAGTGTGAAAGAAATAAGCAGCAAAAGTATCCTCATCGGTGCAGGAATTAAAAATAAAAAAGATATTGATATAGTACTTAAGCGAGGGGGAAAAGGAGTGCTTTTGGCAAGTGGAGTAATGAAAGCAAATAATATCAAGGAAGCACTTTTTGACTTGGTGCGATAAAAATTTATTTGATTTGACTTGATTTGATTTGATTTGATTTGATTTGATATATTGTTTTTGTTCTTTTATTTCTTTTATGAAAATTTTTTCATTTTTAGCAACGCTTTTGTTGTCTGTTTCTTTTATGCCAACAGTGATGGCATCTCCAACCGAAAAACAAGTAAATGATTTTCTGCACATTATGAATGATGAGCAAGAAGGAAATTATAAGGCGACTGTTAATGTGGATGCACCAGGTATGAGTGCTCATATCAAAGGCAATGTAGATTATGATGCAGATCAAAACTCGGCATTTGGAGATATTTCTCTGAATGCTGATATACAACTGACTTCAGAAGATGTTATTGGAATTTCTGCGAAAGGAAAAGTGTATATGACAGAGACAGAGGGGCTTATGAATGCTGAAAATATTGAATTTTCTGGAAATGAAGAAATGGTTGATGCGATTGTTTCTGGAATGCCAAAAATTCAAGAAGATGTTTGGTTCCCTATTCCTGATTATGAAAGTATTATTCAAGATATTATAGGAGGGATAAATGAAGGGAAAATTGCCGAAGAAAATATTAAAAGCTTGAGAGTGAAGGAACGAAAAAAATATACACAATATAGATTTATCACAGAACAAGGCGGAGCAGTGTCGAAAGGAGTTGTAAAAGCATATACTACTGGGAAATATAACGCTTCTTTCAAGACTGAAAGTGCTGATGATTTTATAAAAATGAAAATAATCTTTACTCCAAAATTAGTGACGAATGTGCGACCATATTAGTTTTATTTTTTAAAGAAGATTTAGCAGAATACCATTCTCATGGTATTCTGCTTTTTAAATATTCAAAAAAACAATATTGAATTTTTTCTCTTTTTTTGGTATGCTGAGATGAAATATTTCTCATTCCTATGATATCAAATGAAGAAAAAGAACAATTTTTGGAGAGTTTGGAGCAAGATAACGCGAAAGTACTAAAATCGCAATCTTCTCAAAAAACTGAAATTCCATCACCAACTCCACCAAAAAAAACAAGTCCGACTGCTATTTTTGCAACGGTCTTTGTCTTTTTTATCTTCATTATTCTCTTGCTCATTTTCATTTTGAGCCTTTCGGGAAGTGGAAATCCTATTTTTCAGAGTTTTGGGATCGAACCGTATGAAATCAAAAATTTCTTGATCTCACTGGTCAATAAGATTTTTATGGTGATCAGCATTTTGCTTCTTCTGCTCGTTACTATTGGTCTTTTCAGAGGGTATACACTCCAAGAAGACAGTCAGAAAAAAGGATCCTTTTTCTTTGCAGGGGTGGCAGGAGGATTGGTTTTTGTTTCCATTTTGGTTTGGGGAGGAGCTATTGCCTTCGTCAATAATTTCACAACAGAAGCAATTGGAAAGCAAAACATCGAAATTCTTGGATTCTCTGGGAATGATCAGATTATCGCTCCTGTGGACATCTCTTTCTCGGCGAGTAATATTATAATGCAATATAAACGCCAAGGAGAAACGGTGATAGGAATAAGATGGAGCAAAGATGATGGAAAAACATTTAGTCCTTCATCGCTCAATGAAAGATATACGTTTCAATTTTTTCAAAAAGGAATTCAAAAAATTACCATGGAAGCAAGCTTGCTTTCTGGAAAAGTGGATACCTACACCCGAGGATTTACTATTGATGGAGCGACCTTTCTTCTTTCCCCATCCGCTCCTATTCAAGGGAAGATAGTAACATTTGACGCTTCTTCATTGCATGAAGGATCTGGAACGTATCGATGGGATTTTAATAATGATGGAGTGTATGACATGTCTTCTCGTCTTTCTAAGGCTACCTATACTTTTGACATGAAAGGGGAGCAGACGGTGCATTTAAGAATCGAAGGGGATAATGATTCAGTGGAAACCTATTCCAAAACCTTTGTCGTTTTAAGCGATGGAGATAAAGCATTGGATGCGGTAATTGCTCTTTCGTCAGAACCACAAGGAAAAACTCCTTTCGAAGTGACTTTTGATGGAAGCGCTTCCTCATCTCAATTAGGATCGATTACAGAATATTCTTGGAAAATTCCAGGAGAAAGACTTCCCAAAAAAGGAATGAATATTACCTATGTCTTCACAAAATCAGGAACGTATTCGGTAGAACTAACCGTGAAAACCGAAACGGGGAAAACGGATACTGAAAAAGTAGATATTTCTGTGACACAAGGAAACAGTGCTCCTGTTGCCATTCTTACTTCAAAGCCAGCGTATAACGATTCCAAAAAAGCTTTGGAAGGATTCACTCCACTCGAAACTACTTTGTATGCCAAAGATTCTCGAGATGCCGAGAATAATATCACCGATTATGCATGGAGTATTATGTCTCCGTCTGGGGTGGAAGAAAAAAAATATGGAGATACTCTCCAATATGCCTTTCGAGAGATTGGAACCTATTCTCTCACGCTTAGTGTCACCGATAAAGAAGGGGCAAGTGATGCCAAAACAATTCAGGTTTTGGTCAAAGAACCTCCCGTCGTTCCTTCTGTAAAAGCATTTCCACAGTCTGGGATCGCACCGCTCATTACCGAATTTAACGCATCTGAAAGCTTTTGCCGACAAACCGATTGTAAAATCCTTTCCTATGAATGGGATTTTGGAGATGGATCACCTGTACTTCCTTCGGGGGCGATTGTGACGCATCAATTTAGCAAGGAGGGAACTTTCATCACTTCGATGACCGCCATCACCAACACGGGAGAAAAAGCAACTGCTCAAGTGACGGTGACTGTCACCAAACAGCCGTTGGTTTCGTGTTTCACCTCTTCTCGGTCTGAAGGGAAAGCCCCTATCAAAATCAGTTTTGATCCGTCATGCTCCCAAGGGAATATCGCGCAGTATAAATGGGATTTTGGAGATGGATATGTTTCGGCATTGCAAAAGCCAACGCACTCATTTACAGATCCAGGAACTTATACCGTACGCCTACAAGCCATTAGCAAAGATGGAAATGTAGCAGAAATGAAAACGGTTGTCACTATCCATTAAATGCGCTATAGTGTTCTCTGAAAATTATCTCTTTCTCTTTTTTATGAAATATTCTCGTTCTCGAAAATTTGGAGTGGCTGTAGTGCTTATTCTTACTTCTTTGGCACTCATCATTCCTTCTGTTGCCATTTTGCTCAGTGTTTATGAATCGTTAAAAAGTCCTCAACAAACAACCATAGACCCAAGTCAGATTACTATTGAAACAGTGGCGCCGAATGCTGATGAAGAAATTACTACTCAAAAGATTCAAGTGCATCCAGCACAGTAAAAAATTATAAGTTACAAAAATTTTTTGTAAAATAGTAATTTTTTCGAAATATCAGATCTCAAAACACTCACAAACGTATAATTATTACAAATAAAATTTCATGCAAAAATTTTCCATTCCACAGGAAGTGCAACGAGAGGATCGAATTTTCGGTCCTATTACCATGCGTCGGCTTATTATTTTGTGTGTGGGTGGAGGATTTACCTATGTCATCTATCTATGGCTACGTCCATATGGTCTGCCTGTATGGATTCCTCCTGTGTTCATTCTTGGTCTTTTCACTGCCGCACTTGCGTTTTTGGAACTCTTTGGAATGCGCTTTGAAAAACTGCTTCTTCGATTTCTAGAATTTATACTGGTTCCGCGGAAGCGTGTGTGGGATAAACGATTTTCTCAGCAAGCTTTTTTCGATTTTATCGCCTACAAATCCTCTTTGAAACCAGAAAAAAAAGAAGAAGTTTCTTCGCTCGAAACCGTATGGAAAGAGAAAGAAGAAAAACTAAATGCTCTTATAAAAAAATGATTTATAAATTTTCCATGAAAAAGAAAACTCAAAATCCAAAGCTCAGCACGCAAACCTATTTGCCAATAGGGGAAATTCGGGATAATTGTGTGGTGCTCAAAGACGGAGGGATGCGCTCGGTCTTGAAAGTGTCTTCTATCAATTTTGATCTTAAATCGGAAGATGAGCAAATGGCTACGATTGATGCCTATCAACAATTTCTCAACATGCTTGATTTTCCAATTCAAATTGTAATTCAGTCTCGCAAGGTTGATATGGATGCATATTTTCAAATGTTTCACAAGCAAACCGAAAACATCGAAAATCAACTCCTCAAAAATCAAGCAAAAGATTATGAAGAGTTTTTAAAAAAAGTGACGGAATATGCTGATATTATGGAGAAGAAGTTTTATGTGGTGGTGCCGTCTGATCCATTGCGAGTGGAAGGGAAGAAGGGGATTTTATCTCAGTTTTTTGAAAGCATGAGTCCGCAGGATAGCTTGGGAAAGATAAAAACACGATATCTTGAATTTCAAAGCCTGCATGATGTGCTTGAAAAAAGATCCTCTATTGTGTCTTCAGGATTGGAGCGATGTGGCTTGCGAGTGAAACAACTGCAAACACAAGAGCTCATCGAGCTCTATTATAATTGCTATAATCCGTTTATTTCGAGACTAGAAAAGCTGCAGGATATTAAGAAATATGCAGTGAATTAGTATCGAAATGTATTTCTATTATGCTTCGACAAGCATAACTATCAAAACTTTTTTATTTTACAGGGTTTCCTAATATAAAAAAATAGAAACTCAAAAAAAATTTTTTGTTTCGTGATAATTGGCTATTTATTCCTTATTCGCCAACTGTCCACACGCTGCTGCCATTTCATCTCCCATCGTCATTCGCACGGTGGAAGGCACATCATATTCGTCCAGCAAAATTTTTTGCATAGTTCGAATTTTTGCTTCTTCTGGTTTTTGTAGCTCATCTCCGCATTCTGGATTGACGTTGTAGGGAATGAAGTTGATATGTGCCATGCGTCGCTGCATCAATTTCCCCAATTCATGAGCGTATTCTGACTGATCGTTTATTCCTTTCAGCACAACATATTCATAAAAAATCCGTCGTCCTGTTTTAGCGGTATACGAGTCCATTGTTTTCATCAGATCTTCCAGCGGATAGGTTTTGTTCATGGGCACTAGTTTGTTTCGCAGTTCATGATTGGGCGCATGCAATGAAAATGCCAAATTCACCATCAAGTCTTCTTCCATCAGTTTCTTAATTCCAGGAATAATTCCAACAGTAGAAACAGTAATGTGTCGCACGCCAATTCCAAATTTTTTCGGATCGTTCAGTACTTTAATCGCCTCAATAACATTTTCATAATTAAAAAGAGGTTCGCCCATTCCCATAAACACAATGTTTCGAACTCGTGCATCAAACGGAGGATTGGTGGGGACCCATTTTCCATCTGGGTTTTCAGATAACCATTCAGCCTTCAGATTACGACTCCAATAGAGCACTTGCTCATAAATTTCGCGAGCAGTCAGATTTCGTTTAATCCCCATTTTCCCAGTAGCGCAAAACACGCATCCTGCCGGACATCCCACCTGAGAAGAAATACACACTGTTTTTCTGTTGTGATGCCGCATCAAAACTGATTCGATATAATGACCATCTTCTGTTTTGAAGAGGACTTTTTCGGTATCGTCGGTGGTGATATGCTTCACTTTTTCGAGGACAGAGAATGGAAGTTCTGCCTTCATTTTTTCTCGTAATGCGGTGGGAAGCGTCGTTATTTCATCAAACGACAATACTAGCTCTCGAAAGAGGGCATGGTTCACTTGATCAATCCGAAATCGTTTTTCACCCCACTCTTGCAATATATCATCAAACATAGTTTTTTTAATAGGTTTCAAGCTCTGCACCAATCGATTTCCAAATCTTTTGCGCCCCAAATGATACATCTGATTTTTTTGGGAATTTTGATTTGATGATAGTAGCCTGTTGATTGTACTGATCCTCTGAAAGAACTCCAAATGTTTTTGCAGTGCTGAGCACTCGCAATTGTTCGAGTGGGTTGTTTCCTGCGCTTTTTCGCCAATCATCAAAAGTTGATTGGATTGTTTGCAGATTTTTCGTTTTCAAAGCTTCAAGAAAAAGCATTCGCTTCCACCCTCTGCTTGCGAAATGTAAAGGTAAAAGGGTTTCCACAAACATAGTTTGCTTTTCAGATGGCAATGCATCATACACCGCCACAAGATTGCTTTCCAAAAATGGCGCTCGCATCATGGTATGTACATCTCTTTCCAAAAATGCCTTGTCTGCGGTCCAAGTGCTCCAAGCTGTCCAAAAAAAGAGGAGGGAAAGAGGAATGAAAAAAACAATCCTAAACCATTTCCAAGGATTTGCAAAAAAAGTGATTTCTTTCTGCTTCTTTAAAAGCATTCCTGCAATTACTACAAAAAAAACCAGATCCGTGATAATAAAAAATCCAAAACTCCAAGCAATGAGCATTGCCCAAAGGCAAGAAAAGAGGATTGGTTCGTGAGAAGATTTTTTAAGAAGAAATGCAAAAAATAAAAAAATAAAAAGAGAAGGGACAAGCCCCCATTGCACCAGCAAATCAAGCCAGATCGTATGCACTCTATCCGGCAACATCAAGAAATATTCACTAGCAAATGCCCCATAAGAAAGATGAGATGCCCATGCCGAAGAAAGCGTATCAGGACCAACTCCCCAAAAAAATGTTTTAAACGAAGAAATCCAAAGCGAAACAGCGTCATTCCAAAAATAATAACGAGCTAATAAGGAAGACCCCCTTTCTGAAAAAGAAAAAAACATTCCTCCAAAAAACACAAAAAGCCAGAGTGAAAGAGGGATAACAAGCACAAAAGTTTTTATAATATTTGTAGGATTGCGAGATAAAAAATACAATAAAATTCCAATAACTGCAGCTAGCATTCCTGCCCTTGAATCGGTTGTCCAAAAAGCAGTGATAAAAACCAATGAAAAAAGGATAAGTAAAAAATATCGTTTTCGAGTGAGAAAAAAATGAATTCCTAATAAAAATGGGATAATGAGTACTTGCGCTACAAAATTTGGCTGCCCCAAAAATGCAAATGCTCGATATGACATGCTTCGTGCATCCAAGCTTCCAAAAAGTGGGTCTGGGAGAGGAAAGTGCAAATATTGAAAAATAGCATATCCTGCCACCACTGTTCCAGAAGCGATAATAACTCCTTGCATCAGATCAATATTTTTTTTATCACTGCTGAGTGTTTTGCTGATTAAAAAAATAACCAGCATTGCCAGAAGAGAGATAAACCCCATGTGCCTTCCAGCAGAGCCTAAAAGGGAAACTATTGGAGTTGTGGAAAAAAACACCGAAACGCCAAGCATTCCAAAAAATCCAAATATCCAAAAAAGTTCTTTTCGAGAAAGAGAAAGGGTAGAGGAGAATGCAAAAAGCAGAGAAAAAATTCCTGCAAAAAACAAAAGAACAGTGAATTTATTAACTTCAAAAACCTGATTGGTGCTGAAACTGTAGACCAATGGAAGAAAAAATAAGAAAAATGAAAAAACCAATGGAAAAATTGATTTGAAAAATCCAAATCTCATATAAGAATCTTCTTCATTGGCGTATGTATTTTTTTTTGCCGAAACCAAAAAAGATTGAAGAGAAAAAAACATTGAAAGAATAAAAACTATTTTTTTATTTTACACAATGTATCTTGTGCAAAATAAAAAATGGGTTACGAAGATTTTTGCAATTTCATAGTAATGAACTCTGATACGCTAAGAATCATTGGAATAATCGTCCATACAAATGGAAGAAACAAAATCACTACAATAGGGCTTGTGCTTCCTTCTCCAATTGCTGTGTAGCTCAATAAGATGAGCATCTGAGTAATACTAATTCCAATAACGCTGGGCAGCACATATTCCACTCCTGAAAAAATTTCTGCCAACAATGCCGATGAACAAGCAGAAAGAAACAAATGAATTCCTGCAATGTAAAGAAGAAAATTATCAGATTGAATTGTCAAGTAGAAGGGGAGAGAGATGAGGAAAAGAGCGACATTGAGAAAAAAAACCCCTTTCATAATACTCTGCGGATATCGATATTTATTAGGATCGGTTTTGATAATGAAATAGACCGCCGAAATATTGGTGACGAAAACGGCAATAAAGAGCATCATCACCAATGCAGTTCCTGAAAATTCTGAAGACTGTAACGACATACCAACAGACGCATTGACAGCGGTGAGCCCCACCAAAAGGGCCAACGAAGCAGATGTTCCCAATAGTCCTCCACCAATTCCTGCCAACACCTTCAGAAAAAAAGAAATATTCATAAAGAATAGAAAAACCTTTATTTTTTACACTTCTTATACTATCAAAAATATTACAAAAAGTAAAACGAGGTTTGACCCATTTTCATGTATCGGTGTATATTTTAAAAGTATATTTTATTTGATAGTTTTATTTTTATGACTGATATTACAGCACATTCTTTTTTCCCAGCGTTTGTCGGAGGAATACTTCCTATGCTTTCGTTTGGAATAATGGATTTTTTATACCGAATCTTTGCACAAAAAATACCATTTCATATTGTTTTTTTCTACACCTCATTGGGAGGTTTTTTTACAATGTTTATTTTTGGATTTCTATTATTTGGATTTTCTTTTGAAAATATTATTTCATTATTTTCGTTTTCCGCTCTTTTGGCGGGTATAATACTGGGAATCCTTTGGAGTATTGCTATTGTTTCCATAGGATACGCCTATGAATATTGTCATACAAATGGTTCGCAAATTGTCCCTATTTCATCTGCCAGTGGTTTGTTTGGAGCATTTCTTGGAATTGTATTTTTAGATGAAAAACTTTCTTTGGAACAGTTTTTTTTATCAGCATTTTTTATTTTTATAGGAATTTTATTGATTATTTTTTCTGAAAAAAAACAAATATCTTCTGGAGTATCTTTTCAGTCTTTAAAACAATCTTTAAAAGGAGTTATAATAGGAGGATTTATTCCATTTTTTGCATTTGGAATACTGAATATTTTGTATAAAGTTTGGGGAGAATATAATGCTGCAGTTCTCGCTATTATGATGACAATAATTGGAATGATTACAGCAGGATTGATACAATGGAATCGGAAAACATCATTTGAAAAATCGTATGTTCAAATAATGACAGCAGGTATAGCATGGGCATGTGCTGTTGCATTTTTAGGATATGGATTTTGGCCTCTTGGTGGAGATGCATCCACCCTCCTTCCTATTGCAGGATCAAGTCCTCTTATTGCACTTATACTTTTTGCTCTTTTTGTAAAAGAGCCTGTTTATTGGGGGAAAGTGAGTATTGGAACTGTTTGTATTGTTACAGGAATTATTTTTATTTCTCTATAAAGCGTATTTGACCAGTTTCTATTTATTCTTGTATAGTGTTTTGTGAATTTTTAAGAAGTTACGCGTATGAAAATTTACCTTTGCGGAATTGGAGGGAGTGGAATGAGTGGGCTTGCTAGATACTATCTTTCTACAGGACACGAAGTAATGGGAAGCGATGCGTGTGAAAATGCTATCACTGCTCGATTGGAAAAAGAAGGATGTACTCTTTTCTTTCCACAATCAGCCGAAAATATCTCAAATGATATAGATCTTTTTATCCTCACCGAAGCCATTCCAGAAAATAATCCCGAATGGCAACAGGCAAAAAAAATGAATATTCCGTGTCAAAAATATTCAGAAGCTTTGGGGGAAGTCACTAAAAATCACTATACCATCGCTATTGCAGGAACTCATGGAAAGTCTTCTACCACCGCGATGATTGCGACTATGCTCCGAGATGCAGGAAAAGAAGTAACGGCAATTGTTGGAGCGAATATTCATGATTGGAATGGATCAAATTTTCTTTCCGCCAACAAAGGCGCAAGTGATGGAATGCCAACTAAAAACTATCTGGTCATCGAAAGCTGCGAATACCGTGAATCATTTTTACACTATGATGTGAACGCTATCGTGCTCACCAATCTGGAAGCCGATCATTTAGACTATTTCAAAACAGAAGAAGCTTATTTTCAAGCCTTTCAAAAATTTCTTTCCAAGCTTCCATCCTTTGGATTTTTTGTGTCCTATCTCGAAGGTCAAAATATCTTAAAAGTCTTGCCGCCCAATTTTCATCCTCGAAAATTTGCAGCCGAAGATGAGGTTGCGCACGTGCCTCCTCTCCAAGTCTTGGGAGGGTTTCAGCGGCAAAATGCAGCATTGGCTTTAGCCGTAGCAAAAGCTCTAAAAATAGATGAAGAAGAGGCAAAAAAAAGCATTGCTGCGTTTACAGGACTTTCTCGTCGATTTGAAAAAAAAGGAGAAAAAAATGGGGTATTAGTTTTTGATGACTATGCCCACCATCCCACCGCCATCACTTCCCTACTCTCATCTGCTCGGGAATATATGAAGCAGCATAATAGAAAAAAACTCTGGGTAGTGTTTCAGCCTCATCAATTTTCTCGAACAGCTGATTTTTTGCAGCCGCTCACTCAATGCTTTATGGATGCAGATGATGTACTTATTCCCAATATCTATGAATCGCGTGATTCAGAAACCGATAAGGCTCGAATTTCTGCCAAGGAGCTGACACAAAAAATTGAACAAGTGGTAATAGATGCAGAAAAAAAACAATCAAATGTGTGGGGTCGAGGAAACCGAAAACGAGGAGAAGTCTTCTATAAAAAACAAGTTCGCTACACAAAAAATTTTGATACAACTCTCGAAATCTTGAATAATGAAGCATATCAAGGCGATATCATCTTGTTTGTGGGGGCAGGAAATATCGCAGAACTTTCCGAACGCTTTTTAGCATCCTAATTATTCTATGAAAGACAGTCGAAAATATCAGATTTTGAAAGCCGTCGTGGAACTGTTTATTTCCACAGCCAATCCGGTGGGAAGCAAATTTCTCAAAGAATCTGCAAAGATAGAACTCTCCCCTGCTACACTTCGAAATGAAATGGCGATTTTGGAAGAAGAGGGGCTTTTAACACAGGCTCATTCTTCGAGTGGACGAGTGCCTACGGCGGAAGGGTATCGTTTTTTTGTGGATGATTTAGAAATTCCAGAGGCTATGCGCCTTGAAGTGCAGCTAGCGTTTTCTCAAGCATCTCATCGATATTTCCAAGAGAAAAAAGCCGATCAAGTCATGTATGATGTGGTTTCGGTGCTTTCGCGCACCACGCCAAATGTTGCTTTTGCTACGATCCCCTCTGCTCAAAAAACCTTTTTTCTAGGACTTTCACATCTCATGCTCCAACCAGAGTTTTCTAGCAACACCGAAGAAATTTCTGGAATGTTTCGCGTGCTGGAAGAAGATTTGTTTCACTTTCTCCACTCGCTTGATTTGGAAAAAGACATCGAAATGTTTATTGGAAAAGAAAATATTTTGAGTGGAATCAGTAGTTGCAGCTTGCTGGTTTCCAAGATGAAAACGTTCAATCAAACAGTGTTTTTAGGAATTTTGGGGCCAATGCGAATGGATTATGCTAAAAACATCATAGCGCTCCAAGAAGCCCGAAGCCTTTGTTTTGCTCTTTTATAATTTTTTATTTTTTTTATTATGACCGATCAAACGCAACCCCTTATAAGTGATGCTCCAGAAGAATTTCTAGAAACATGTCAAACTGAAGAAGCTCCAAACGACAATCCGCCTGAAAAAACCTCTGAAGAGGCAATAAGAATTGCAGAATTGGAAGAACAAGTGCTTCGATTGAGTGCTGATTTGCAGAATATAAGAAGAAGATCAGATGGAGACAAGATGAAAGCCCGATTTGAAGGTTCTGCGAAGGTAGTGCTTTCGCTTGCCAAAACAGTGGATGACCTACACCGAGCGTTTTTGCATTTGCCAGAAGACATCGCCACTCATCCATTTATCGTTTCTCTCCAAGCGGTGGAAAAAAATCTACAAAAAACAATGAATTCTGAAGAAATCATCTTTTTTGGTGAGGCTGGAGATAGCTTTGATGAAAAGCTTCATGAATCACTGATAATGGACGCAACTGCTCCAGAAAACACCGTTGCACAGGTATTTGAAAAAGGAATTTTATTTCGAGGTGAAGTGATTCGCCATGCAAAAGTATCAGTTGGAAGAACATAAATAATTTCATAAGAACACACGCAAAAGGTTTTAGATTTTATAATGCTTTTATGATCAGAAAAGGAGTTATTTTGGCAGGTGGAACAGGTTCCAGACTGATGCCATGCACCAAAATCACGAATAAGCACCTGCTTCCAGTGTATGATAGACCTATGATTTTTTATCCCCTTGAAACACTAAAAAAGGCAGGAATTACCGATATTTTGCTGATTTCTGGAACCGAGAGCTGTGGAGATTTTATGAAACTGTTGGGATCTGGAGATGAATATGGAGTACATCTCACGTTTCGTGTGCAAAACACAGCGGGAGGGATCGCTGATGCGCTGAAACTGGCAGAAAATTTTGCAGCGGGAGAATCGATTGCTGTTATTTTGGGAGATAATATTTTTGCTGATGATTTTGCAAGTGATATTACAGAATTTACCCAAGGCGCAAAAATATTTGTGAAAGAAGTGGCAGACCCAAACCGCTTTGGTGTTGCAACGATAAAAAATAATGTAGTAACTAAAATCATTGAAAAACCAAAAAATCCTGAAAGTCCTTTTGCCGTGACGGGATTGTATCTGTATGATCAAACGATTTTTGAAAAGCTGAAAATGCTATCTCCTTCGGAAAGAGGAGAATATGAGATTTCGGAAATCAATCAGATGTATATTGATCAGCAGCAATTATTGTCAAAAATCATAACCGGAAGCTGGTCTGATGCAGGAACCCACGAAAGCCTCTACGTGGCAGCAAGTATCGCAAGAGAATTGGCTCTTGCTTCTTAAATTTGGATTATCTTTCCGCTCTCATCGATCAACCGTACTTCATTCATCAATACAACCCCAAACTGCTCAAACACTCTTTTTTTTGCTTCTTCCGCTAATTTTTTCACATCGGCTTGTGTTGCTGTTCCATCACTCATCATAAAATTGGCATGCTTCTCGCTGAAAAACGCACCTCCAATAGACATTCCCTTGCACCCCGATTTTTCCAAAAACATTCCAGCAGCTCCCTCGGGAGGATTTCTAAAAAAAGATCCAGCAGTGCGTCCCCACGGCTGTTTTTCTTTTCTGGTCTTTAGATATGCTTGTGCTTTCTCATCGATGAGATTTTCTGACAAGGATGAAAGCATAAGTTCTGCTTCCCAGATAATATACCGATGAGCAAAAGAAGGATTATGAAACTTGCTAGATCGATAGGCGAATGCAAAAAAATCGGGATCCTTCCATTCAAATTGTTGGGTTTCTAGGTCAAACACTTCTATTTTCCCAACAATGTCTTTGATCTCTCCTATCGGTAGGCCTGCATTTCCAGCAATAGCACCTCCAAAAGTTCCAGGAATGGTGTAGAACAAAGAAAAATCAAGATTTTGTTTTTTGGAGAATGTATATATTTCATTCATTCGGCAGCCTGACTCGGCAGAAAAATAATTTGTAGGTTGCAATTCTTGCTGAGGAGTGTTGCCATTGGGTGCGAGATATTCTCCCTTTTGTTTTTGGTAATAAAAGGAATTCCAACGAAGGCGAGTATTGGAAAAATGCAGCACCATTCCGTCAAATCCTGTATCGGAAAAAACGAGATTAGACCCTCCTCCTAAACAAAAAAAAGAAATATTTTGAGATTTTACAAAATCAATTGCCCCTAAGAGATCTTCTTTGGATGTAATTTTTGCATAATATTTTGCACTGCCTCCAATAAAAAAAGTGGAAAAAGGCGCCAGTGAGATGTTTTTTTGAATAAAAACCATAATAAAAAAATGCTAAACAGACGCATTGTATAGAGATTTTTTATAAAAAAATATATTTTTATAAAATAATATTTGCAATTTATAAAATTTTAATGTAAAATGGTATGAAATGCAAAATTTCAAAAAACATATATCTATTCTTTTTTCTTTATGAAATCTTTTCGTTCTCTAAAGGCCTTTCTAATTTCATCTGTCATAATCGGATTTGGATTTTTTTCAGGGCTTGCCCTTGCCGATCCGAATGTGAATGTTAGCGTATCTAAGACAGCAGATCCTAGCACGG
>CAZHIF010000001.1:0-189117 GCA_964532505.1 uncultured Candidatus Peribacteria bacterium | reverse complement strand
CGGATGTTTCTGCTATTCGGACGCACAAATTTAAATGTGCGATTCCAAAAAGTGGGGAAGCCGAATTGCTTCAAAAATTTAAAGAAGTTTCCAAAGTGGTTGATAAATCATCGGAGGGATCGTTGCTTTGGTTTTTGATTCAGCTGTACGGACTTGGATTTTTATTTGTTCCCAGTAGCGTGCAAAAAGATGATTTGCTGTTTGCCTTGGATCCCAAGAATCCACCGCTTTCGGTGCAAAAATTGTTGGAAAAAATTCCAGAAGAACATCGAAAGAAAATTATCAATCCAACAGCATTTTTGACCTTTTTGCAAACCACGCCACGAGAAGCTATTCCCAAAATAAAAGAAACGGGATTTTTACCAACAGGCGTTTTGCAAAACTTGGGAAATATTTTTGTAAATGAAAAAATCACTTCAAAAAATTTAGCTGATTTTCCAGAGATAGAAACCGTTCACAATGCTCTCAAAAACTTTGCTCTCGATAAACAAGATTTGAAAGCCGAAATTATTCAAGATTTTTTTCAAAAGCATTGGAATACTTCACCACTTTTGGAAGCAAAAGAAGAGGGAGGTTCAAAAGGCGAAAAAATTACTTTTGTCATCAATCCACTTTTGCCAGAAATTTTGCAAAAAAACATACAAAATCCTGTTGATATTTATACCGCCTATTTTCAGCATTTGTTGCCTGTTTCCACAAAAACAAGTCGAGAAGTACAATCGCTTATGGGTGTTGATAATAATCAAAATGGAATTTCCAACCTTCTTGGAGTTTCTCTCAAAGAATTTCAAAAAGGAAAAACCGAAGCCAAAGATTTGCTTTTTGCAGGTAATCCGCAATTTTTTTCAAAGAATCCAGAATATTTACAAACCCTCACAGAAGCTATTTATTCGTTGGCTCAAAAAATTTCTCCTGCCGAAGAAATAGATTTTTTTCGCAAAAACTGGGGGGATTATCGAGGGCTTGTTGGCGGACGACTTGCGGGCTGGATTTCCAACTTTGAAAACCGCTTGGCGGTGTACAAAAAATATTTTTGTGAAGTTTCGGAAAGTGTAGATAAAGATGGAAATGCAATAAAAAACGCAGACTATCATTTGAAAATTTTAAATTATATTCGAGAAAATGCAGTTATAGAGCAGTTATTTCCCATTGAAATTCAAGATGCATTTTTTGAAATGGAACGGCTTGCACAGAAATTTGAAAAAATGTTTTTGGAAAATCGTTTTGCAGAAGATTTTGGATCGGATTTATTTTCGTATCGTTCGCACTGGCAAATGCTTTCTGAAATATTGATGAAATGGAACAACGAAGGGCTTCCTTCTGAAAAATTTTCCACTTGTAATATCGAAAAATTGTGCCACACCAAAGACAATCGTAAAAAACAAAAAGGTAAAGAAAGTGAAAATTTCGAGAAAAAAATATATTTTTGGGATACCAAATGGATTCCAAAAGAGTTGGAGTTGTATCCACGATTTATTGGAGAAGCAGGGAAAAACCCAAAAGAGCAGTTGCAAGATGCCGCAAAAAACATTGCAAAATATGCACAGGAGGGAAATTTTTTGGTACAAGGAGTGATGAAAAATGCACAAAAAAATGAAATTGTGGAAAGCTGGAACGAAGGAAAACGATTTTATAACGCTGTTTTGGAAAAATTGAAAGATTTGGCATTGCGTTCTTCGCCTTTTTTTCAAAAAGAAATTTTTGAATTTTTAGAAAAAAATTGTATTGATTTTGAAGCCATAAATGCCCACGAAAAAAAAGATTTACTTTTGGATTTGTGGACGAAAAAAGATCCCAAATTTCTCAAATTTTTGGTAACACCATATCATCGGTTTTCGTATACAGAAATACCCGTTTTGAAATTGTCTTTTTCTGATTTTTTTGAAAAATTTGAAGCGTTTTTTTGTCTCAAAAATTTACATTCTGAAGCTGATTTTTTTGAATTTTTCAGAGATAAAAATGGAAAAATTGTTGCTGAAAAAGGAGAAATTTTCAAAATGTATTGGGGACTGTGTTTCAAAAATATTTCTGGAGATGTTCGACTTCCCGAAAAAACTTTTGAAGTTTTGCCACAAACTCCACTTGGAAATATGCTTTTTGAAAATGGAGAATGGAAACAAAAAACAGTTTCACTTTCGGTTTTGCAGCGATTTATTCAGGCGTCTGTGGGGTCAGAAATTCGTGCAAAACTTGGGCTTTTGTCGAGAGAAAGTTTTATCGAACGAAACGTTATTCAAACAACAAACGGAGAACAAAGCTTTTTGCAATATATTCCGCATGAATGGGGAGATTTTTCTCGATTTTCCGTGCAAGAAAAAAAAGGAAAACGGAAAAAATTTACGAAACGAAAGCTGAAAAAAATGGAATCTAAAGAAAAACGGCAGTTTTCAGAAAATGCTCGAAGGGTTTTTGATTCTCTTGGAATAGAGTTTCAAAACAAAAAAAATGAAGAAATTGTTGCTGAAATCTGGAAAACAATGAAAAAACAAAAGTTTTCTATTCAACAAAAATTGGCACAGATTTTGGCAGAAATTCCGCATTCGTGGGCGGTGGTGCTCAAAACTAAAACCATTTTTGAAAATATTTCACCGATAACTACCGGATTTTTTATAGAAAAATCAGCAGCAGAGGAATTCAATTTTTCTACCGAAAAACGAGGAGATTTTTTGTATTCTTTTGAAATTGCGACTTCTGCGACGCAAAAACAATTTTTAGAAAAATTTTTGTGGGGAGATGAAGATGGAGTTTTGACGGAAACCATTTTGGGCGGAAGTATCATTGTGGAGCAAGAAAAAGAAATAGTTTGGCGAGAAAATGAAATTCTTGTGGAAGAGAAGGAAGGTGGATTTTCTTTGTTTTGGGCGGTTCCTTTTCAGTTTGAAAAAGCAAAAACAAAAGAACTTCCAACCAAAAGATTTTTAGAAAATACACAAATTGAGCTCACCAATTCCGAAGGAAAAGCCCAAAAACAATACCGAACGGAAAAAAATCTTTTGGGAATTGATTTAGGAGAATATGGATTTGGATATGCGGTTTTTGATCCTACAACGAAAACTTTCTTACAATCGGGATTTAAAGAAATTCCACTTCTCAAAAAAATGCGAGACGATGCGGCAGATTGGAAAGACACGCAAAGTTCTGGAATTTTTTCTCGTCCGACAACGCATTTGGCGGATATTCGAGAAAAAGCGGCTGGAGCTGTGCGAAATGCTATTCACGCATTGGCGTTGCAATATGATGCCATTCCAATTTATGAAGATAGTGTAGATGGATTTGAACAAGGAAGCCAAAGAATTTCTAAACTCTATAAAACGATAAAAACTTCAGATATTATTGGAGGAAGTTCTAATGAAGCAGATGCGGGCGTACGGAAACATTTTTGGGGTGATAAATTCGCAAATATTGGAGTAGTTATTGGTGCGGCAAAAACTTCGCAAACCTGCCGAAAATGCGGACGCTGTGCCACGGAAGAAATCAAAAACTTTGAAAAGGATGGAAAAATTTTTGTGGAAAATGGAAAAGTGAAAGATTCTGAAATTTTGTGTGTCTTGAATAATGGAGAATACGAAAAATCAAAAGTATATTCTATCATTAAAAAAGCGCAGAGAGTAAATAATCAAGAAGCCGCGAATCGTGGAGGTGTGGATAAATTTGTTTGTCAGATTTGTGGATCAGAAGCTGATGCCGATGCTCAAGCCGCGCAAAATATTGCACTTAAATATTTTTTCAAAATTACTGCAACGACTGAAGAACAAAAAGAATTTACCGATGAAAAAACAGGAAATTTTTCAACGCTGAAATATTTTTTGAAGAAATCACAAGAGGAACCATGGAAAAATTGTAATTTACCTACCAAAAATCATGATCTTCCTTGATCACGCTGCCACAACCCCTCTCAATTCTCAAGTTTTGGAGGCTATGCAGCCATATTTTTCTGATGATTTTGGGAACGCATCTTCTCTTCATCAATATGGGCAGCATGCTCGCCAAGCACTTGATGAAGCCCGATTGACAATTTCTGATATGTTGCAGTGTTCATTGGATGAGCTGATTTTTACTTCTGGGGCAACGGAATCCAATAATCTTTTTTTACAGGGCGTAATCCTGCATCACTGTTCCAAAAATCCAGAAAAAATTCCGCATGTCATCACTTCGTCCATTGAGCATTCTTCGGTCTTGGAAGTGCTGAAGCATTATGAAAAAAACAATAAAATTTCGCTGACGGTTTTGTCTGTAAACGAGCAGGGTCTTGTTTCGGTGGAAGCTTTAAAAGACTCTATCACTCCAGAAACGGTTTTGGTTTCGGTGCAGGCCGTGAATAACGAAATTGGAACGATTCAGCCGATTTCTCGCATTGGGCGAATTTGCCAAAAACAGGGGATTGTGTTTCATGTGGATGCAGTGCAGGCTGCTGGATACATTCCCGTTTCGTGCGAAGCTTGGAAATGTGATGGGCTTAGTCTTTCGGCGCATAAAATTTATGGTCCCAAAGGAGTTGGGCTTTTGTTTGTTCGTCAAGGAACAGAACTATTGCCAATCGCTTTTGGAGGGGGGCAAGAGCGAGGGTATCGATCGGGAACAGAAAATGTATCCGGAATTGTTGGGTTTGTGGAAGCCATGCGTCTTGCTACCGACTCATTACCAAAAACGGTTGTGCATTTACAATCATTGCAGCATTATACGAAACAATATTTTGACACACACCTCAAATCCTATCTTTGGAATGGTGCGGAGATTGGCGAATCTCGTTCGGTGGCGAATGTGAATATTTCTTTTCCTTTTGATATTTCTGGGGAAAGTTTGGTGCAACGACTTGATTTGGCAGGGGTTGCTGTGTCATTGGGAAGTGCGTGCTCCTCTGGACTGATGAAGCCATCGCATGTCATCACTGCCATTGGGCGAAGTGAAGCACAGGCGAAAAGTTCTTTGCGAATCACTTTTGGCAGAGCTACTACAATGCAAGAGTTGGAGACGGCTCTTGAAATTATTGTGAAAACTATTAAAGATATGAGAAAATTAGCCTGATTTTTATTCAGAAAACACTATGAATCTTCAAGGAAAAACTGTTGGAATTGTGGGATTTGGAGTGGAAGGGAAATCGACCTATATGTGGCTGCAAAAGCATCGTGTACGGAATATTTTAGTATTTGATGAACAAAATACTCATTTGCAGGACGATATTGATCAGGATTATCAAAAAGAAATCCAAGGGGTTTTTTCTGTGTCGTTTGGAAAGTCTCAAGAATTCCCATTGCGTGATGCAGATGGAAATATTGTTTGGTATCAAAAGGGAAATCGAAGACATGGATTTAATCATTTCAAAAAACATCTAAACAACTATTCCGTTGGGCATATTTCTCAAGCGGAATTGGTGCAATATATCCCCATTGTCTTACGAAATGGAAAGAAGAACACAGAACGAAGTATTGCCTATGAAAATGGAGAATATTCTGAAGTGATTGAATATCTTATCGAGCAGACGCTTTTTCAAGTTGTTGTGCGATATGGTGTTTCTAAAGCATTTATTGTGAGTTTTTTTTCTAATAGATATTTTACGGTATACGAAAAAGCGAGAGAGGGATTACACTTAGATCAACCTAACTCTCGCAACGCTAGCGAAACAATCATAGCATATCGGGAAGATAAGTATCAAGGGGAAAAGAAAAATGATCATACTCATACGCTAAAAGAACTTCCCCCTCTTGTGAATCCCACCTTTTTTCCATTCCATTATCTTTCCTACACAGATATTCTCTTTCGATCTCCAGGAGTGCATCCTGAAAAAATCACCAATCACCTTCCAAAAAATTGGAAAGGGAAAATGACTTCTGCGACCAAGTTTTTTCTGGATCATTCGCCTACCAAGCAGATTATTGGGGTAACGGGAACCAAGGGGAAGGGGACAACAAGCGCTCTTATTGCAGAGATTTTGAAAGAATATTTCAGAGTGGAAGAAGGCAGTAAATCTTTAAAAACTCCTCAGGTTTTTTTGGGAGGAAATATTGGAACACCTGTGTTTGATTTTTTTGATGCGCTTACTCCAGAATCAATTGTTGTTCTGGAACTTTCGTCGTTTCAGCTCTATGATGTGCATAGGTCTCCAAAATATGCAGTGCTGCTACGCACCGATAGCGAACATTTAGACTGGCATTCTGATCTAGAAGACTATCGAAACGCCAAAAAACATCTCTTTGCGAAGCAATCCAAAAATGATTTTTTGGTGTATTTTGGAAATTCTTCGATTGTTGCCGAAATGGTGAAATCTGCACAGTCGCACAAGTGTTCGGTTCTTGCTCCGTTTTGCCAGCGTGCTGAATATTGGATTGATATAATAGAAAATTGTGTAGAGCTAGATGCAAAAAAAACACAAATTATGATCAGTGATATAGCGCTTCGGGGAACCTTTCATCATGAAAATGTGTTGGCGGCTATCGCTATCGCCAAGCAGTTTTCAGTATCAGATGATGCAATAAAAACGGTATTACGGCGATTTACAGGACTTCCCATGCGGATGGAAAAAATTTGTGAAAAAGATGGAAGAACTTATTACAACGATTCGTTTTCCACCATTCCAGAAACTACCATTTCTGCCCTTTCCACGTTTCAAACGCCTGTTTTTTTGATTTTGGGAGGATCTGAAAAATATTCCGATTTCACTGCTCTAGCTGAATATTGCGCGTCTTATTCTTTTCTTCAAAAAATTTATCTTATCGGAGTTACGGCATCTCGTATTGCAAAAAGCCTTCAAGCTGCAGGATTTTTTAATTTTGTATTTGCGCAAAACCTACAAGAGATAGTGTCTGATTTTAGGATGCACAGTAAAAAAGGCGATAGCTTGGTGTTGTCTCCTGGGTGTGCGAGCTTTGGAATGTTTAAAAACTATAAAGAGAGGGGTATGCAGTTTGAGTCGATATGTAAGGATTTACAAGAGGGATAGGTTTATTGTTTTGAGTATTCATGAAATATTTTTTGAAATATTTTTGTTGGACACATTTCACAGATGCTCTTATTTGTACTTTTGTTGAAAGGGTTCGTTAAGAAAGGTTTGTGTAAAGCTTGTGAGTATTGTATTACAAAAAAAAGGATTGCCGATATGGCAACCCTTTTTTATTTTCCAAATGCTACTTAGTGCAATTTTTCATAGTCTTGCATTGCGAGGTGTTCGTTAATTTTTCTCACTATATCCAATACCACTCCTACAATAATAATAATTCCTGATCCTGAAATAATGAGATCTTGTTGTGTAAGACTTGAAGAAAATAAGGTAAAAATCATTGGAATAATGGCAACTGCTGCAAGAAAAAGCCCTCCCCACAGATTTAATCGGAATGAAACCTCTGAAAGATGTTCTGATGTTTCGTTCCCTGGTCGGTATCCTGGAACAAACCCTCCTCGTTTTTGGATATTTTCTGCAATATCATCAGTCTTAAAGACTATGGAAACGTAGAAATATGAGAAAAAGAGAATGAGTAATACATATGTAATGTAGAACACAGGACTAGACGACGAAGACGAAAGGTGTTGAGTGATAAAATCAGCTACAGGACCTGTTACTTTCATCATCTGCACCACAATAGACGGAAACGTGAGCAATGAAAGCGCAAAGATGATAGGAATCATTCCCGCTTGCAACACTCGAATTGGCAAACTAGATGCCATGCTTTTTCCTCCTATTCCATAATGAACAGGAATTTTTCGTTGCCCTTCGGTCATCAAAATGGTTGCAATAATCAGTACAATAACGATCACCAAGAAAAATAAAAATGGAATAAGTTTTCCAGAATTTCCAGTAAGGCTTTCTACACTTCCAACTACTCCACTCACCACCGAAGGAATACTTGAAACGATTGATGAAAAGATTATAAGAGAAACTCCATTCCCAATTCCTTTTTCGGTAATCTGTTCTCCAAGCCACAAAAGAAGTAATGTTCCTGCAGTGATGGTGAGCATTAGGGGAATCACTTGTGCCATATTGGTGAGGTCAACCCCTGTAATATTAGATCCGATATAATAGAGCACTCCGTATGACTGTCCAAAGGCGAAGAAAACAGTGAGCCAACGAGTATATGAATTAAGCTTTCGCTGTCCTGATTCTCCTTCTTTTTGAAGTCGTTCAAATTTCGGAACCACCACTGCCATCAATTGCATAATGATAGAAGCGTTGATATAGGGAGCTAGTCCCATCATTAGGATAGAAAATTTTTCCATGGATCCTCCTGTGAGCATAGAATAAAGCCCAAATGGACCAGCTCCGCCACCAGAGAAGAAGTTTTGCACTGCTGCCACGTCTACCCCCGGAACAGAAATTTGCGCCAAGATTCTATAGATCACCAGAATACCAATGGTGAGTAAAATCTTCTTCCGAAGAGTGGAAGATTTCCACATTTGCATAAAGAAGTTCATAGATCAAAAGGATAAAAAAATAATTATGCTTCCACAATGGTTGATCCTGAAGCTTCCATTTTTTCTTTTGCTGAAGCCGAGAAGAATACACCTTCAAATGAAAGTTTTTTAGAAAGAGTTCCGTTTCCTAAAATTTTTATAGGGTTTTTAGAGGTTCTGATAATCTTTTTTTCAAGAAGGGTCATTTCGTTCACGGTTTCTCCTGATTCATACCCTCGTTCAATCGCCAAAAGATTAACAGGGGTGTATTCTACTCGACAAGGATTTTTAAACCCTTTGAGTTTTGGCATTCGCTTCCAAAGAGGTGTTTGTCCTCCTTCAAATCCAAGTCGAACTCCTCCACCGGCTCGAGAATTTTGACCTTTGCATCCTCGACCTGAGAAGCTTCCGTACCCTGAAGAGTCTCCTCGACCTCTTCGAATTTTTGACTTTCTAGCCCCTGTTGAAGGCTGTACTTCGTGCTGTTTCATAAAAATGAAAAATAAAAAAATAAATAGCTTGCAAAGTATACGGGATTCCTAGCGCAAAATGCAAATAATTATAGCTGAAATGTTTTTATTGCATTTTCAAAGAGTGCATCTGCGCAATATTCTATTTCCAAATCTTTCACCTCTGCGATACACCGAATGATTTCTGCAATGTTTTTTGATTGGTTCCGAGTTCCTCTCACGCTTTGTGGTGCTAGATATGGGGAATCGGTTTCGGTTACCAAAAATGATAAAGGCGTTTTTTTAATCGCCTCTCGAATGTTCTCTGCTTTTTTATAAGTTACAATTCCTCCAATTCCAAGAGCATATCCATATTCATTGGTAATAATTTCTGCGAAATCAGAGTCTTCAGAAAAACAATGAATAATCCCTTTTTTAGGAAGTTGGACATTATAGTTGTTCAAAAATGAAAGAGTTTCATTTCGAGCATTTCTCGTATGAATAATAAGTGTTTTATTATATTTTTTAGCAAGGTGAATATGGCGCATAAAACTTTCTTCTTGCAGTGCTCTCATTTCAGGGTTGTCATTGTGATAAAAATCAAATCCGGTTTCGCCTATTCCTATTATTTTTTTAGAATTTTCTTCTATCATTTTTTCAAAAAGAAGAAAAAGTTCTTCGTTGGTGTTCGTTTCTTCTATAATTTTTTGAGTATACTCAGAGGTATAGCCAATGGGGTCTCTATAATTTCCAACATTACAAGGGTGTACTCCCACTGTGGCAAAGCAAAAATGATATTCTTGTGCCAGCGCAAGCGCTGCTTTTGAGGTTATTTCATCACATCCAATTTGCACTTTTTGGAAAACCCCCATTTCAAAATCTCGTTGCATCATTATTTTTCTATCTTCATCAAAGTCTGAAAAATAATCGTGGGTGTGGGTATCAAAAATTTTCATAAATTTATGATTTTACAAAGATGATTCAACGCGTTCCATGGTCTCCAAGAGTGTTTTGGCAGCAGTTTCCCACGAATATTTTTTAGCCTGAAGTATCCCTTTTTCCGAAAGTTCTTTTCTTAAAAGTTCGTCTTCTTGAATTTTCTGCATTTGCTGTGCTATCGCTGATGGATTGTAGGGATCAAAATAAAGCGCGGCGTCTCCACACACTTCTGGGATACAAGAGCTGTTTGATGCAATAACTGGCGTTCCCATTGCCATAGCTTCCAAGGGAGGGAGTCCAAATCCTTCATAAAACGACGGAAATACAAATGCCTTTGCTTTTTTATAGAGCTCCATAAGCTGATTTTCTGGAACCAATCCTGGAATGAGCACTTGATTTTCCAAGTTATGTTCTGCTCGGTATTTCAAAAATTCTGGATAGAGAGGATCTGGTTTTCCGCTCACCACTAGCTGCATATCGCTTTCGGTGGCTTGCAAAAACTGATGAAATCCTTGAATAAGCCCCAACACGTTTTTGTGCTCTCTCCAGTTTCCAGCGTAGAAAAAGAATGGTTTTTTGACTCCTAGCGCTGACAAAATGTCTTCTTCTGGAGAAGTGTAGTTGAAAAATTCTTCTCCCACGGCGTTGTGTGCCACTGTAATTTTTTCTGGCTTGATGTGTTCCATTTCAACTATGTCTTTTTTGGTGTTTTCTGAAACAGTAAAAATATGCTTGCTTCGGAATAATGCGTTTTTGATGGTGATCTGATAGGCGATTCGATGCAAGAGAGACGCTTTCTTTTTTCCAGGAAATTTGGAAAGGGTCATGTCATGCACGCTTGCCACAAATGGTTTTGTGTAGAGAATTGGCAATGAAAAATGCGGAAACCATGTGAGATCTGCTTTTATGCTTTGGATTTTTTTCCAAAATGAAGTTTGTTCAGCAATAGAATAAATTGGCTCATTGGCGCTGATGCACGTCACATTTTTGGGAAACGAATGCTTTGCTTTT
Source organism: uncultured Candidatus Peribacteria bacterium (assembly GCA_964532505.1). GTDB lineage: Bacteria > Patescibacteriota > Gracilibacteria > CAIRYL01 > CAIRYL01 > CAZHIF01. The sequence goes on along the minus strand of CAZHIF010000001.1, from coordinate 178,336 downwards.
TCGGCATCGCTGATCAAAAGGGTAAACGTCCAATTGGGCCTCAAGGTGATGAACTGTTGTACTAATTCAAAGGTATATCGACCGATCCCAAATGTGGAAGAAAAAAGCCGTGCGTCGATGAGGAGATGCATAACTGATAAATAATAGGTAAAAGTTAACAGTTAAAAACTAAAGGTAAGATGAATAATATTTAGCAGCATCGTTTTTGCACTCGAGTTATGTAGTTTGTGAGAGTGTGTGGAAATGCTGAAAAAGATTTTTGAAGAGGTTCAAGATCCGCTGCTAGCACGCAATCTGCCACCGAGAATGTAGGTCCCATCACGAAATATTCATCTTCCACGTGTTCTTCAATTTCCTTAAAAAGCTCTGCAAATCTCTGGGTCATTTCTTCTGAAATTTCTTTCCCTTCCAGTATTTCTTGATATCCCGGTGTGGTGGATAGCATCATATTTGCCCATTGCAAGCGAGATTCCACTGGTCCGATAAATCCAATAGGGTGGGGAACTGCGTATTCAATTTCTCGGAGTATATCGATAGTGTCCCCTGAAACCTCTTTTTCTTCGGTTTGTAATATAGGATTCATAACATTACCTTGATGCACTATTTCTACAGGAATATTTTTGTATCCTAAAAAGAGCTTAATTCGCTTACAAAGAGGATGATGAGTATTTCCAATGAGCTTCATAGAATGTAAAAAAATATTTTTGAGTTGAGTATATTCTTTTTTTTCTTTGCTGTGAAACCAAAAAAAGAAGGGGTGGAATCCTTCTTGTATAATTCAAAAAAATGGCTGCCCAGGTTGGGATCGAACCAACGCATAACGGAGTCAGAGTCCGTTGCCTTACCACTTGGCGACTGGGCAATAGAAAATTCTATCAACTAGAAAAGTCTACAAAAAGAATATTAGAAAAATCAAGTAAAAGTATTTTCTTCTGAACTCTTAATAAGATACACTGAGGAAGACTATTTTCTTCTGTTTTTATGTCTTCTCCAAAAACTATATATTTGAAAAATTATCGTCCTGCCGATTTTGAAATTAAAACCGTCGACTTGGAATTTGATATTTTTGAGGATTATACAATGGTGAAAAACACCTCGAAATTTTCTGTGCATAAAAGTGTATCACAGCATATTCCTACAACATTGCAATTAACCGGAGAAGAAATGGAATTGCAATCGGTTTTGCTCAATGGACAAATTCCAAAATATTCAGTAGATGAAAATTTTTTGATAATTGAAAATGTTCCTGAAACCTTTACTCTTGAGACTATCGTAAAAATCAATCCAGCCGCTAACAAACAACTGATGGGGTTATATAAATCCGACAATATTTTTTGCACGCAAAACGAGCCAGAGGGGTTTCGGCGAATCACCTATCATCTTGACCGTCCCGATGTGATGAGTGTTTTTTCATGCAAAATTTTGGCGGACAAAGGGAAATATCCCGTATTGCTTTCCAATGGAAATCCGATTGAAAGTGGAGATCTACCAGAAAATCGGCATTTTGTGCAGTGGCAAGATCCGTTTAAAAAACCGAGCTATCTTTTTGCGCTTGTTGCGGGAGATTTGACGATGACCGAAGATTTTTTTGTGACAATGAGCGGGAAAAAAGTTCCACTGCGGATTTTTACCGACAAAGGATCAGGAAACGAAAATCGAGTTTTGCACGCTATGGAAAGCCTGAAAAAAGCAATGGAATGGGACGAAAAACGATTTGGACGAGAATATGATCTCGATATTTTTATGATTGTGGCAGTGGATGCTTTTAATGCTGGAGCTATGGAAAATAAGGGCTTAAATATTTTCAACTCTGCAGCGATTCTTGCCGACCCAGAGACCGCGACGGATTCGGATTATAAGTATATTGAGCGGGTTGTAGCGCATGAATATTTTCATAACTGGACGGGTGACCGAATCACTTGCCGAGACTGGTTTCAGCTCACTCTTAAAGAAGGTCTGACGGTTTTTCGCGATGCAGAATTTTCCATGGACATGGGAGATCCAAGCGTGAAACGGATTGAAGATGCAGCGTATATGCGCGAACACCAATTTGCTGAAGATGCTGGGCCAATGGCGCATCCTATTCAGCCAAAAAGTTTTATCGAAATCGAAAATTTTTACACACGAACGGTTTATGAAAAAGGTGCGGAGGTTATTCGCCTTTTACAAACCATGTACGGAAAAGAAAAATTCCGAAAGGCGATGGATTTATATTTTGAAACCTTCGATGGGCAAGCTGTCACAACGGAAGATTTTATATGGAGTTTTGAAAAAGCGCTGGGAATTGATTTAACGCAGTTTAAAAACTCGTGGTATGCACAGGCAGGAACGCCTGTTGTTTTGGTGGAAGATGTATACAGTCCAGAAAAAAAAGAATATATTTTGAAAATTTCGCAATCGTGTCCGTTTCCCAAAAAAGAAAATTTTGTGCCGTATCATTTTCCGTTGGGAATTGGGTTGTTGGACGCAGATGGAAATGAATTGAAATCACAATTGCACATTGTAGAAAATGAGAAGGAAACCGTGGTTTTCCAAAATATTCCCTCACGTCCAATTCCTTCTCTTTTGCGAAATTTTTCCGCACCTGTGAAGTTGAAATATGACTATTCGCTTGAAGAAAATTTGTTGTTGTTTGCGCACGATTCGGATGATTTTAATCGCTATGAAGCGGGACAGAGGATTTTGCGAAAGGTTATTACAGATTATAAAGACGCTGCAGGCAACGTTTCTACGGGAAGTTTTGTTCCTGATGCTGTCAAGCTCGCTTTCCGGTCAGTCTTAAATAACGAAAATTTATCGGAGGCATTTCGTGCGGAAGCTCTCAGTTTTCCGGGGCTTTTTACCCTTGTGGAACCCTTTGATGTGTACGAATATACCGAATTTTACAATGCAAAGAAAAAAGTTTTGTCAGAAATTGCTGACTTTTTGCAAGAGGATTTGCTCAAAAACTATCACTCTCGAACGCAAAAAAAATATTCCAAATCTGATGAAGCAATGGGGGAACGCGCGCTGAAAAACGCGTGCTTGTCATACCTCGCACACAGTAGTTTTGATGCAACGGAGCTTTTAAAAATGCAGTTTGAAACTGCTGATAATATGACCGATTCGATCCGTGCGCTAGCGCTTCTTTCTAAAAATGGCGGAAAAAATGCCGAAGACGCGTTGGAAAATTTTGCGCAAAAATGGAAAGAAAACCCCCTTGTGATGAACAAATTTTTTGCGGTTCAGGCAATGAGCGAACGTGATGATGTGTTGGAAGTGGTGAAAAAATTGGAAAATCACCCCAATTTTGACAAAACCAATCCAAACAAAATCCGATCACTTTTTGGATGTTTTGGACGAAACTATTCATTTTTTCACGCAGAAGACGGGAAAGGGTATGAATTTATTGGAGAAAAAGTTTCGGAAATTGATAGGTTTAACCAAAAAGCTTCTAGTGGATTGGCACAGGTGTTTCGGCAGTACAAAAAATTGGACGCGAGCAGGCAAGAAAAAATGAAAGTGGTACTCGAAAAAATCCTCGATCAACCAAAAGTGTCTCCTGCGTTGTTTGAAGTGGTGAGTGCTATTTTGAGGTAAAAATTATATGAGGAACATCTGAATAATACCCGAAAAGAAATAAAAGAGTAAATTTTTTGTAAAGACGGAATGTTTTTGGGTAAAGTTTTGGAATTTTCAGAGGGATTGAGGTTATTTTAGGATGTTTTTTAGGAATTTAGACACAGTACACCCTTGTTTTTATGAGTACCGCCTTGCCAAAAGCTCGAAATTATCTTGAATACTCCCTTGTTTCACAGACACTCCCATAGCATCAAGAATTTGTTGTACATATCCAAACATCGTTTCTTGAAATCCCTTGTTTACTAATTCATTCCGAAACCTGCATATTATTGTTTCATCTTGAACATCTTTTGCTGATGTTATTCCTACAAATTTTTGATGAAAAACACCATCGGTGAAAACCTATCCGATTACCGTTTTATGATTACTCCAAAAATGGAATGTATTTCATCACTATTTGCACCAAAAATCGGGAATGCTTGTTTGGCACCATTGAAAACAGTGAAATGATAAAAAATGATTTAGGGGAAACGGTGGAACAATGTTGGGTGGAAATTCCAAAACATTTTCCAGATGTTGTTTTGGATGCATTTGTGGTAATGCCAAATTATATTCACGGATGGAGAAAAATGGATTGGATATAGGGGCGTCCATTTATGGCGCCCCAATAATTGGTAATGAATATGATATATTGACCAAAAAAGGGAGCGATAAATCGGCGCCCATACGCGGTGGATACGAAAAAATAATTTAGATTTTTCTAAGAATTTTTGCTGGATATGATATTGCGAAATAGCTCCTTATTTTTTCTCTTTCTTGTCCTGTGGAATATTATAATATTCTAACGCAAATTTCATGATATCAGAAAAAACAGGTCCTGCTGTGGTGGAACCAAACACGGCAGTTCCTGCTTTTGAAGCCCGAGGTCTGTCAAATTTTACCAAAAGGAGAAGCTGTGGATCGTTTACAGGGGCAAATCCTATATAACTTCCTATTGTTGTTCCATCTTCTCCGCTTGAGATGCTTTCATACCCCGCCCCATCCACTCGCACAATCTGTGAAGTTCCTGTTTTTCCTGCGATATAATATCCATCTACTTGTCCTAATTTTGCACCTCCAATTTCTGTCGTATTTATTAGAATTTTTCGCATATCTTGAACAGTTTGGGGTGAAAATATTTTTTTTCGAGAAGAGGTAAATGTTTGCTTCTCTCCATTCGCATATTCAATTTCTTTCACCAAACGAGGTTCTACTATATACCCTTCGGCTAAGCTCGTCCATGCTCGAATGGTTTGCAGAGGTGTGGCAGAAAATCCTTGTCCGAATGATACTGTAAACATTTTTGATTTTGGCCATTTACTATAATAATCCACTTCTCCGGCAACTTCTTCTGGGAGCTGTATGTTGGTATATTCACCAAATTCCATTTTTTTCAGTGCGTCATAGAGCAAGGGAGTTCCCATTCGTTGAGCAATAAATCCCATTCCTACGTTTGCCGATCGTTCGATGATATTGGACATGGTTTGCCAGCCTTTATAGAGTTCGTCTACATTTTTGATAGTAAATGGTCCTACTTCGATAGGCTTTTCTTCATAATATCTTGTATCTGGAGTAATTTCTCCTTCTTCCATGGCGGCTGCCATAATAAGTGGTTTTATTACGGATCCTGGTTCATAAATTTCCATTGTGGTTTTGTTCACATACGCTCCTGCGCCAATCCTATTGGTATACCAGTAATACCCATCCAATTTCCCTGTTTCCTTATCCACTTCAAAATCTTTATACTTCACGGGAACAAAATTTCCATTTTCATTTTTTTTTTCTATTGGAGTGGTTTTATATATAAATTCTATATCTTCGGGCTTGATGGGCCTTCGTTCATATACTTTTCCATAAAAATTAGGATCAAAACGAGGAGATATTCCCATTGCAAGGATTTCTCCATTTTTTGGATTGATTAAAATAGCCTGTCCAGAATCGGCACTATAGAGCTTTACGGCTCTGTCTAGCTCTTCTTCCACCTTTTTTTGCAGCGTTCGATCAATAGTGAGTACTACATTTGCTCCGTCTATTACTTCTCCGCTATTGCTTTTTTGTATCTGAACAGCGTTTCCTTTCACATCCTTTGCGGCGGAAATAATTCCATTTTCTCCACGTAATTGCTTGTCCATCCCTTTTTCAATTCCATATTGTGGCACTCGATCGCCATCTAAAAATCCTATCACTTGGGCTCCCAAATTTCCTTCTGGATAATATCGAATGGGGTCATTTTGGAATCCAACTCCTTTAAATGGAGAAAAATTTGGCTCGGGAATGTTTTTTTGTCCTGCTTTTTGAAGCTGTTGATATTTTACGAGATCTCGTTGGTAGAGTTCTTCATACTGATCTTTTATTTTTTGAATCGCATCCACTTGATCTGGGACTACGCGATCCATTATTTCGATATATCCTTTTCTAGAAATTACTAATTTTTCTGCAATATCTTTTGCTGTTCCTCCAAATGATTTTGCGAGCGCTTCTGAGATCGCTTTTCTTTCGGTATCGGTAAGTCCTTCCATGTGCACAATGACCTGACGGGCATCTTTTGCTATTTCTAAATGCGGATATGGAAAGTTTGCCAGCTGCGCCAATATATCATCGTCCACATTGTTGGCATAGATCATATCTTTTTTTTGTTCTCGAAACCTTGCATCCAAATCTTTTTCAAAGGCTAACTTTGCTTCATCATATGTAGGTGAAATTTTTTTAATCACTTCATTTTTTTCATCTTTCAATTCTATCACCGTATTGGGAGGGCATTTTGTCGTATCTTTTACACATTCTTGATACCGTTTTTCTGTATAAAGAATATCAGTAAGCGTTTTTGCTACTAGTGGAAAATCTTTTTCAGAAGAAATGATAGGGCGAGCATCAAAAAAAACTTTGGAAAGTGTGGTGTTGAGTGCTACTGGAAATTTTTCATTTGTTTTTGAATCCTGCATGAAAATTCCTCCTCGATGTGCGTCGATGGAAATCGACGCATTTCGCATTTTAAAAGCTTTTTCTTGCAATTCTACGCCTTGAATAATTTGTAGCTGAAAGAGTTTCCAAAGAACTAATACAAAAAATACTAGAAAAAATCCAAGCGTCACAGCGAATCGATAGGGTGGAATATTGGAAGACGAAAGACGCATGAATCAATGAATAATTAATAATTAAAAGGTAACATGAATAATAAAAAAGTATTCGTAATTTTGCATTCTTAATGCGTAACGAAACTATACTCTTTCCAAAAGATTTTTGGAATTTTTTTGAATTGACATTTTTCTTTTAGCACTCTATTATCTTGAGTGCTAAATTTGAATTCAAATTTTCTTTATCCTTTTATTTTTTACAATACTATGACCTCTATCATTCCTCTTTCCGATCGAGTGGTGATTCGCGCAAAAAAACAAGAAGAAACTACTGCTTCTGGTTTTGTGCTCTCCACAGCAGAAAGCAAAGAACGACCTCAGTCAGGAGAAGTGCTTTCGGTTGGTCCTGATGTGAAAAATGTTTCTGTTGGTGATGTGGTGATTTTTAAAGAATATATTCCCACCAATTTTTCACACAACAACGAAGAATTTCTTATTCTCAAAGAAGAAGATATCTTGGCAAAGATTTCTTAATTGATCATTATTCATTTTTTATTATTTTTACTATGGCAAAAGATATTATTTTCGCAGAAGATGCACGAAAAAAGCTTCTTACAGGAGTGCAAAAACTTGCTTGTGCTGTAAAGATTACTATGGGACCAAAGGGGCGAAATGTGGTACTTGATAAAAAATACGGTGGACCGACTGTGACGAATGATGGAGTAACCATTGCGAAAGAGATAGAATTGGAAGATATATTTGAAAACATTGGTGCGCAGATTGTGAAAGAAGCATCTACAAAGACCAACGATGTAGCGGGAGATGGAACCACAACGGCAACCGTTTTAGCAGCGGCTATGATCACTGAAGGGATGAAAAATGTGGAAGCAGGTGCCAACCCAGTCCTCATCAAAAATGGAATTGATAAGGCTGTGAGTGCAGCACTTGCAGAGCTTGAAACTAAGGCAAAGAAGATTACTACCACAGAAGAAATTGCACAAGTGGCAACTATTTCAGCGCAAAATGAAGAAGTGGGGAAAACCATTGCTGATACGATGCAACGAGTGGGGAATAATGGAGTGATTACCGTGGAAGAAGGAAAAACAGTGGGGATTTCAACTGAGGTGGTGGAAGGAATGCAGTTTGATAATGGGTATATTTCTCCATACATGGCGACGGATCCTGCTCGAATGGAAGCTGTTTTGGAAAATCCAAGTATTCTCATTACCAATAAAAAAATTTCAAATATTCAACAAATTTTGCCACTCATCGAAGCGATGGCAGCAGAAGGACGAAAAAACCTTTTGATTATTGCAGAGGATTTGGACGGAGATGCTCTTACCACTCTTGTTCTCAATAAACTTCGAGGAACGTTTACCACGGTTGCAGTGAAAGCGCCTGCGTTTGGAGATCGACGAAAGGAAATGCTTAAAGATATTGCGATTGTGACAGGGGGAACTTATCTCACTGAAGAAGTAGGACTTTCACTTGAAAAGGCAACATTGGCAGATTTGGGAACGGCTCGAAAAGTGATTGTGAGCAAAGACAGCACTACCATTGTGGAAGGGGCGGGAGATGCTTCGCATATTGACGCACGAGTGCAGGAAATCATGTTGCAAATAGGTAATACAAAATCAGACTATGACCGAGAGAAGTTGCAAGAACGAGCAGCAAAGCTTTCAGGAGGAGTTGCAATCCTCAAAGTAGGGGCAGCAACCGAAGTGGAATTGAAAGAGAAAAAACATCGAATTGAAGATGCTCTTTCCGCCACGCGTGCCGCAGTGGAAGAAGGGATTGTGGCAGGAGGAGGAACCGCGCTTCTTAAAATAGCAAATGTGTTAGATGCGTTGGCAGAAAGCACAAAAAATGCAGATGAGAAGGTTGGAGTGTTGCTTGTGAAAAAGTCGCTTGAAGCACCCGTTCGACAAATTGCAGAAAATGCAGGGCTCGAAGGTTCGGTTATTGTAAATGCTGTGTTGAACGCTCCAGAGTTCAACTTTGGGTATAATGTGATGACTGAGAAAGTGGAAGATCTAGTATCTGCTGGAGTAATTGATCCCAAGAAAGTGACGAGGTCTGCCCTCCAGAATGCGGCGTCTGTTGCTGGAGTGTTGCTCACGACTGATGTAGCGATTGCAGAAATCCCAAAACCAGAAGCTCCAATGCCTGCAGGAGGAATGGGTGGAATGGGTGGAATGTACTAATATTGTTAGAATAAAAGCTGTGAAATAAAAGGGGTGCCATGGCACCCCTTTTATTTGTTCATTTTTCAGTTTTTTTACCCTCTGTAATTCGGCGCTTCCTGTGTGATCGTCACATGGTGAGGGTGGCTTTCTTTCAGACTTGCGTTGGAAATGCGTATAAATTGTGCTTTGGCGTGGAGTTCTTCTATGGTGGCAGCTCCTTGGTATCCCATAGATGATTTGAGCCCTCCCACCAGTTGATAGATTTCGTTTTGCACTGTTCCTTTATATAAAATCCGTCCTTCGATTCCTTCTGGCACAAATTTTTGTTCGTCTTTCACATTCGCCTGCCCATAACGTTCTTTTCCTCCTCGCTTCATCGCTCCAAGCGACCCCATTCCTCGATAGCTTTTGTAGGTTTTTCCATCGGCATAGATGAGTTCTCCTGGGCTTTCTTCGCTTCCTGCCAAGAGGGAACCAAGCATTACCGCATTTGCTCCTGCTGCCATTGCCTTGGAAAGATCTCCTGAAAGACTTATTCCTCCATCGGCGATGACATACACTCCTAATTCTCTTGCTCTTTTGGCAGTATTCATAATGGCAGAAAGTTGCGGTACTCCAATTCCCGTCACTACTCTGGTGGTACAAATCGATCCTGGACCAATTCCTACCTTCACAGCATCGGCTCCTTTTGATGCCAAAAATTCTGCGGCCTCTGGTGTGGCAATGTTTCCGGCAATTACCGTGATTTCTGGATACTTACTCTTCACATGCGTAACAGTGTCTCCAACTCCTTTGCTGTGCCCGTGTGCGGTATCCACGACAATTACGTCCACTCCTGCTTCTACCAGTTTTTCCACTCGTTCTTCCATATTTGCAGCAGGTCCCACCGCTGCTGCACACAACAGTCGACCTCTTTTGTCGAGAACTGCATCTGGGAAATCCATTTTTCGCTCGATGTCTTTTCGTGTCACCATCGCTACAACATTTCCTCTTTCCCCAATCACCAGCATTTTAGAGTGTTTTGATTCTTCCAGTTTTTTTTGCGCATCTTCCAAAGAAATTCCTTCGGGGGCGGTGAAGATATCTTCCAAAGGAATCATTCGATCCTTTACCAAATTATCCGCGTGTCGACTGATGAAGTATGAATTTGCGGTGATAAATCCCATTAGCTTTCCCTTCAGTGTTCCATCTTCTGTTACAGGAATGTCCTTATATCCGTGTTCAATTCGCACATTGTATACTTCTTGAATACTAGCATTTGGACCAATTACAAGAGGATCTGTGATAAATCCATTTTCATATCGTTTCACACGAGCCACTTCTAAGGCCTGTTCATCAGGGGTCAGGTTTTTATGAATCACCCCAATTCCTCCTAAGAGCGCCATTTTGATTGCCATATCACTTTCTGTGACGGTATCCATCGCTGCTGAAAGCACTGGAATATTCAATGTAATAGTTTTAGAAAGTCGAGTTTTAGTGCTGGTTTGGTGGGGGAGTGTTTCGGAATATTGTGGAACAAGGAGCACGTCATCGAAAGTAAGAGCGTCATTCATAAGCAAAAAGATAGTTAAAAGTTAAAAACTAAAAATTAAAATGAACAATGAATAAATAAATTGAAACTTGCAACTTGTAATTCGTAGGAGTTTTTGTTCATTTTTCCACTTGTATTTTTGTTTTGCAAGGTTTTTTTTAGAAAAAAACAAAAGATTTTTGGAAAAGCACAATACTTTTTGATAAAATCAAGTATGATGATTGGATACACGATTAGCAGCATTGGCACAGCATTTATGAAAATGCAACGAAATCCAGCACGAGCTATTGGAACAGTGCTTATTCTTTCGGTGTTGTTTTTTGTGATCTTTGTGATGCTCATGTTCACGTCTTTCACGGCACAAACGGTGAACACGGCAGGGGAAAAAGTGCAGATTACTCTTTTTTTAAATAATGATATTAATGACACCTCTTTGGCGCTTTTGAAAGCCAAAATGCTGAAGATGGAAAAAGATGGCGAGATTGCCGATTTCACCTATACGTCTTCCAAGGATACGTTGCAACAATTTGCGCAAACCAATCCTGATACTTACGATTTTATTAAACAAAATTTACAAAACGATATGCCTTCGGCATCCTCCTTCACTATCACCCCAGGATCCAAAAGTATAGAAAGCCTGTTGCAATATTTTCTCACGGGAGAATTTAAATCATATATTGATACCAACCGCTTGGCAAAATCTTCTTCAATGATTATTCAAGGGAAAAGGCTTTTGGAGTTTTTGCAATTTTTGGAGTATGGAATTTTTGGAGTGATTGGTGTGGTGGTACTGGCAACCATTGTAGTCATTGCGTGGTTTTTGGCGTCATCGTTTGCAATCCGTAAAAAAGAGATTTTCATTATGCGTTTGGTGGGAGGATCTGCATGGTTTATTCGTATTCCATTTTTAGTGGAGGCTTTGGTTCTTTCTTTCATTGGAGTGGTGCTCGGATGGTCTCTTTTTTTCGTGCTTCGGTTTGAAGCTTTGCAACGGCTTGTCATGATTTTTTCTACTCGAACAGAAGCTATTGCAGTTGCCAAAACTATCAATGCCATGTGGGCAACATTTCTTAATTATTTGCCATATCTTTCGGGGATTATTTTTCTCTTTCTTTTTATTGCTTCATTTATGGTGATGGAATATTTGTTGCGCACAAAAGATATTTTGAAATAAACTCTTTCTCTTGACGGGAAAAGGTAAAAAAGAGAGAATACCCCACGGCTTTATTATTTTTCATTTTTTTTCAGATGTTGAAAATCAGATTACAACGAAAAGGACGAAAGAATCTTCCTTTCTATCGAGTGGTGGTGGCAGAGAGCTCTAAGCCAGTAAAGGGACGATTTCTTGAAATTGTTGGGCATTACAATCCCGTATCAAAGGAAACTGTTTTAAAGGCGGAGAGAGTAGAGTTTTATATCCAAAATGGAGCGCAGCCTTCGCAAACAGTTGCTCGTCTTGCTGTGAAAAATGGAATGAGTGCTCTTGAAAAGTTTATTGAAAAGCGAGTGACGAAGGAAAAAGTGGTAGCATAATTGGAGAATCTATTGTTTTCATTTTTTTTGTATGTCCATTTCTTCTGTACAAGTATTTCTTGAATATATTCTCAAAAGCCTTTTGGATGAAGGGACAGAATTTTCTATTTCTGTCACGCAAGACTCTATGGGAACCCTCTATGAAGTGACGGTGCCAGAGGAGAGCATGGGGAAAGTTATTGGGAAAAATGGGCAGACTATTCAAGCCCTTCGAACACTTCTTCGAATGATGGGGTCAAAAACAGGAGAACGAGTAACTCTCAAGGTTTTGGAACCTACTCACGCTACGGTTTAGCGCTAAGTCTTACTGTAGGAGATATGTTATAAAAATATTTTTAAAAAAAAGTCAAAAATCCCCTTTCTTTTTTCAAGGGGATTTTTTATAGTGTAAATGATTTTTTTATAAAAGCTTTATGAGTAATCAATTTAGTGTTGCTACGGTGTTTAATCTTATCGATCTTCTGAATATTTTTATCGGGGTTGCATGGCTCATTGCTGCTGCCCTTTCTGTGTATTATATGTTCTATGGGGGGATTTCCCTCATTCTTTCCGGAGGAGATGATAAGAAAATTTCTGATGCGATGGGAAGTATTCGATACGCTATTATTGGGTTTGTCGTGACAATTCTTTCTATTGCGTTCATCTATTTACTCGGAAATGTGATGGGAGTTCAGGTTGCAGAATATATAAATATTGAACGGATTTATACGCTGATGATGAGTCTTGGAGAGCGGATTTTTTTGGGGCCTAATTCTGCTTCGATGTTTGATATGCCATAATGAGTGTTGTGAAAAAATAAAAATTTTGAATTTCTCATGCTTTGGGTGATTTCCGAAAACAAATGTGCTAGGTTTTTCCAAAAGAGAGCTAAATGTTAATTTTGGACGTGGTGCAGGGAAAATAGAAAACAGATTGAAGAGTTGGCCTCATCAAAAAAAAAGAGGATCCAGAGAAGTGGAGCCTCTTTTTTCTTTTTATTTTTCTAAAGCCCTATCAAATTCTCCGCAGAAATCCATCGCACATTTGAAAAGCTATAGGGAACTGCTTGTAGTGCTCGAAGTATTGTGAAAAACAAATTGTTTCCAGGTTCTACTGCAGGAGGAGTCAGGTACACCATTCTCACAATTCCAGAAATATGATCTTTTTCTATGAAATGGCTTCCCCAAGTTTCAGCCCTTGAATCGGAACTATTGAGTCGATTATCTCCGAGCACAAAATATGAATTTTCTGGAACAATTCCAAAATCTTTTCCTGCTTCAGAGGTAAGCGAAAAAATCGATGCACATTCTCTTGCCGGAACACATGTTTTGTTTTTATTTTCCTCCATCAAAAAAGTTTCTGACACTTTTGTTTTCACCCCTCCCGCTGGCGTGATATACACATTTCCGTTTTGCACTTCCACACGGTCTCCACCAACTCCAATAATTCTCTTTACAAAAGATGCTTGCACAAGGCATGGATTTATTTTCCCTTCCAATAATACAGTATTTTTTGCCTTATAGAGTAGGCACATAATCCCTGGTGTTTGCACCATTCTTTCTTGAGGTGGAGTGAAGACAATCACATCTCCTCGTTTATATCCTTGTATAAGAGGGGTAAATTTATCGACATAGATAAACTCTCGGTCATGCAATGTGGGTTCCATGGAAGGTCCTTGCACGGTGAAAGGAATAAAAATATATGTTCGAATAATAAATAAAAATGCGATAATTCCACCAATGGTGAAAGTCCAATCGAGAAGAAATGCAAGCCATTTGGGAGCTCCAAACCAATTTTTAAAATTTTTCACAGGAGGAGTTGTTTTTTTTGCTGCTTCTGGGGTTTCGTTTTGCATTTCCTGTGTATCTGTTATTGGCTGAACCTGAAGCTGTTCTTTTGTTTGTTGAGCAACACTGTTTTGGACCTCCTGTGTGTCTGTCATTGGTTGAATGGGAGATTCTTCGTTTGGATTCATAAATATTTATAAAAAAAACACCTGCACACTCTATCGTACTTTTTAAAAAATCTCCATTGATTTTTTCTTGTTTTTTGAGGAAAATACCAACCGATTTTATTGATAAAAAATGAAGTTTTCTATTTTAGGCAACGCACACAAAGCCTATTGGTTTTCTGGGATTATTTCTATTTTGGGGCTATTTTTTCTCTTTGCTCCTGGATTTCGATTGCAAATGGGAATCGATTTTGTGGGAGGAACGGAAATTACATGGAATATTCCAAGCAATGTGGCAACTCCTGCGCAATTGGAAGAAATCTATAATGCTACTTTTGGATCCGATATTTCTCCAAAGGCTACAGCCGTGAGCAATTCTTCTTTTTTGTTGGTGAGGTCTCACACCCTTTCAGCTGAGCAAATCGATCAGATTACTATTGCGGTGCAAAGTGCATGGCAAGGATCGGCTCGAGAAGGAGTAGCAACGGTGGGTTCTACTTTGGGTGAGTATTTTCAAATTCAAGCGCTTTATACGATTACCGTCACCATTTTAGCAATTGTACTGTTTCTTGCATGGTCGTTTCGAAATATGCCAGCAGGGATTTCTTCTTGGAAATTTGGAGGCGCTGCGCTAGTGGCATTGGCGCATGATGTAATTATTATTGCAGGAGTTTTTGCGTTTTTGGGGCAATTTATTCGTCTTGAAGTGGATACTCTTTTTGTGAGTGCTCTTCTTACGGTGTTGGGGTTTTCTGTGCATGATACGATTGTGGTATTTGATCGAATTCGAGAAAATATGAAAGGAAAAAGTTCTCGACTTATTCGATTGGTTGTGGAGGATTCTTTATGGCAAACAATGGGGCGGTCTATCAACACTTCTCTTTCTGCGATTATTGTATTGGTGGCGATACTTATTTGGGGGCCTTCATCACTTTTTGCTTTTGTGTTTGCGCTGGCGTTTGGAATTTTCTTTGGAACGTATTCTTCTATTTTCATCGCATCGCCTCTTTTGGTGCATTGGATTGAAAAAGACGTGGAAAAGATGGAAAAAGAATTGGCAGAAAATCCAGAAAATTCAAAAAATTCCGCGAATGCTGATGTTGTAATAATGGAGAATGATGATCCTTTGTATTATGTTCCGAAAAGCTAGCGATTTTGGTTTCCACTATCTTCAAAATCCCTTCTTTATTCTCCGTTGCGTAGTTTTTTGTTAATGTTTTTAGATTTTTTCATAATTTCTTACCTGAGAAGCATTTCTTTCGCCAACACTTTTCCTCGCTCCACTCCCGGCTGATCGAACGCGTTTATTTCCATCATTTCTCCCAAAAAAGCAGTAGCTCCTTCAAAAAATAAAAAGAGCTGTCCCATCTCATACTCCGAAATGCTGGAAATGCTTATGAGAGCGGTCATTATGTTTTTTTCTTCCAATGATTTTTGGGTTCCTTTTCTCTCGCAGTGCAGCAATTCAGTAAATGAAAATGTTTTTTTTGATCCCAAAAAATTTCCAGAAAACGTTGGATTTTCTAAAAAATGCTCTACTTCCAAAAACAAAATCAGCTTATCATTTGGACCTTCGGAAAAGAGCTGAAGCTGTGAATGCTGATCGGTAGGTCCTACCGATGGAAGCATGGTGAATCCTTTCCCGTTTTTCCCAGTGGATTCCGCCAAAAGCTGTGCATACCACATTCCGAGGCTGCGAAGTCGAGAAGCGTATGGCATTAGAACGGTAATGGGCTTATTTGCTGAAAACTGCAAATTCGCTAGTTGAAAGGGAAGATTTTTTTCTGAATCTTCTGATGTAAATATCTTCACCATTTCTCTTGCTCCTGCCAATACTTCTTCCACATCAATTTCAAGCATCAGCGCAGGAAGCAATCCTACACTTGAGAGTACCGAAAAGCGTCCTCCCACATTTTCTGGAACAGAAAATTTTGTAATCCCTTCCTTTTTACTCTGCTCATACAGATATCCACTTTTCCCCGTGATGATTACAGAATGGGTTTTGGGGTCGCAATTTTCCCGTTTCATGGCTTCCAGAAAGAACTCATACTGTGCAAGTGTTTCGATAGTCTCTCCTGATTTGGAGATGAATATAAAAAGAGTTCTTTCTAATGAAATCCTCTGTAATGCTGATGAAATCATATCTGGATCGATGTTTTCCAGCACATGCAGCTTGGGTGCATTTTTTTTTGCGCAGCTTTCGGCAATGGTGATAATCCCCAGCGCCGATCCTCCAATTCCACATACCACGATGTCATCAAATGCTCCTGTCGCATTTTTTGCAAAGGTTTTCATCGCTTCCAATTCTTCCAAAAAATTCTCTTCTTCAAATATCTGATAAAATCCTTGGTTTCTTGCATGGATTTTTTTGAGAAAATATGCAGGGGAAGTTCCTGAAGTTTTGAGAGGAGGGGAGAAAAACATAAGTAATGAATAATTAGCAACGAATCAATGAAGAAAATAATAATCTTATAACTAGTATTACGAAGGGATGGATAAAATGCAAGTTGCGCTTATTGCGCTTTTGCTTTAGTGTTTTTTTGTGGGTTGTGCTTTCATTTCTATTTCAGATTGAGTTCGTCATTTAAAATTCGTAATTGCTCTATAATTATGCGTGTTTTTCAAATAATTTTTTTCATTTTTTTCTTTCTTCTTCCATTCCATGCCTTTGGTGTGACGTTTTTGAATTCCATTTTTTTTGATGTTTCTGTGCATCCTCCTTTTTTTCTTAGTGGATGGAAAGAGGTGTTTTTGCTTCTATTTTTTCTTTTTTCTGCTGGAGTTTTTTTATGGAATTGGAAGCGAGTTTTTTTGCAGATTGATACGCTTGATTGGCTGATTGTGTTCTTTTCTTTGTTCACACTATGGGTTGGATTTTTCACATCACCTTCTCTCTTTCAAGCGATTTTAGGGGTGAAGTATGATTTGTTTTTTCTGTGGATTTTTTGGTGTGTTCGGCATCTCTCTCTGCTGTTTCCCCATTTTCTTCCTCTTAAAACCATAGAAACGGCAGTGCTTTATTCTGGAATAGGAATAGTAGGATTTGCGCTGCTCCAGCAATTTATTCCACATGATTTTTTGGTGCAGTTTGGATATTTTGCAGATCCGAGCGTGGATACCACCGAAAAACCTGCCAGTTTTTGTCAGCTTTTGGAGGGAACTGATATTTGTCGGCTTCAGTCTTTTTTGGCAGGACCCATCAGACTCGGTGCGTTTTTGGTCTTGTTTTCTGCTGTGTTGCTGCGCTCTTCTCTGAGACCCGTTTTTCGTTTTTCTTTACTCTTTCTCACTTTGTGGGCTTTGTTTTTCACTTATTCTCGAGCGGCATGGATTGCAGAAAGTCTTTTGCTTATTTTTTTTGTTGCTCAGCATTTTCAGATTTCTTTTTTTTCAAAAAAAATAATAATTGGAGGAATTGTTACCCTTTCTTTATTTTTCACTGCTTTGTGGCTACATGGAGATATGGATCATCTTTTGATAAGAGAGGGTTCTTCTTCCAAGCACTGGGAAGGATTCACCAAAAGCATTGAAACAGTGATAGATCATCCCATGGGAATTGGTCTTGGAATGGCGGGTCCTGCTTCCACTCATTTGGGCGAAGATCAAGAATTTCTTAATGAAAACTGGTATTTACAGATTTTTACAGAATTGGGAATTGTTGGTGGAATACTTTTTATGCTCATTTGTTTTTGCATTCTCAAAAGAATCTATCAAGTGGACAGAACCTTTTTTGCACTCACTTTTTCGCTTATGGTGATGGCGTGTTTTACGCATGTGTGGGAAGAGGCGAGTGTGGCGTATGTGTTGTGGGCGATGATGGGGGTTGCTTCTATTCCAAAATTATCTCGTTTTCTCAAAAATAAAGCTATTTTCACATAAATGATATTGATTAAAATGTTGCATTTTTCCTCCGTATGTATCGCTATATTCATATGGATTATTACTTTTTGGAATAAACACTTCAGTGTCTTTTTGAGACCTAGAAAATCCTTTTTCTTGTAAAATATTTGTAAAAATTTCTAATCTTTTCTTATCATTGTCATAATGATAACCTAATATTAATGAAACATTCATTTGATAGGCTTTCTTTGATAAAATTTTAATCATTGCTTCATCTATACCAGAAAAAGAATTGAGAGAATACATTGGTTCCACAAGAATACCTTGAGTAATTTCTCCATTTTCTTTTTTGTAGTTGATAAGCTTTAAAATAGATCTTGCTATTATTTTTCCATGTTCATCCGTTATGATAATAGCTTTTTTATTACCATCAGCAACATATGCCAATAAACATTCATTGTATATTCCATTTCTCCAAGATTGACAGGTCTCAAATGGTTCTACACCAATTCGTAGCATGTTCAAAGGATCATCTACTTCTTGAATATTTATCTTTATAGGATCTTTCCTTTGAAATACTTTAAAGAGTTGTTTGATATCAAGTTCTGCAGTTGCTAATCCTATCTCATTTAACTTTTTTATAAGTTGATTTGCATAATCCAATATGACATTTTCTCTAAAATCTCCATTTATTTCTTGTGCAATATTTAAAAATAATTCAATCATTATTTTTTCATTTTCAAATTTTTCTTTCTCCGCAATATTGTTTGTATTAGAAATTTTTGTGTTTAAATCATTTATTTTGTCATTAGAAATATTAAGATTAAATAATGGAAATTTTTCTGCAATATGCACTGATGCATTGTTGAGTATTTGCTGTATAGTTTTTTTCTGATTTTCTTTTTTTTCACTTAGATACTGCTCTTTATTTATTTCTATTTCTTTTTTTTCATTATTTTTCCAGATTTCTATTTGCTGTTCTGAAAAATTTTTAAATGCAGACTGTGTTCCTTCATTCTTATATTTCCAATCAATAAAATCATCACTAATAACATGCTTGATAATTTCTCTTAAAAGTTTCTGTACTTCTTGTTCATTCTTTTTTTCGTATTGTCCAGAAAGGATAATCATAATTTCTAATTCTCCTCTTTGCATCAATGCATCAAATCTACGCTGAAATATATCTTGGTATGATTGTGGGATATTTAATTTCTTTTGTACTATTTCTATAGTTCTTATTCGTAACAAATCTTCTATCCCTTTTAAACCTTCTAATGTTTCTTTTTCTAAGGTTAGGGTTTTTAGCTGTTTTTCTAATTCTTTTTTATCTTTTTTATCTTGTATATTCTTCATTTTATTTTTTATTTCTTCTATTCTATCAATAATATTCTGAATAGCATTCGCGGAAGGTTTTATAAAATCATATTCTCCAAAATTATTTAAGATGGATAGAAATTGAAAAATTCTTCTCATTCTAGCGTCATCTTTTTTCGCGCCCTTATATCGGTTTAATAAATTTTCTAAGACCTCTTTTCCATTTTCTTTACTATTTAGTAATAATAGACCATTTACAAGAGCTTTTCTATCAAAGATACTTTTTTTAAAGTTTTTTGAACCTAACATTTTTTTTACTGTTTCATCGTTTTCTATTCCTATACTTTTTATAATTTCAAAAGGAAGTATCTTGTTGCTTTCATTGTCTTCATCACTTACTAGCGCCGTTAAAATTTTATCCTCTGTTAGTGTCCACGTATCTAATTTACTCTTTGCAATTGCCTGTGCTAATATATTTTTTGATTGTAATAAGAGTTTTGTATGTTCTGGATTTCTAAAGTTTGTGTGAGAATTGAAAAAACTTGAAAGATCATCAAATTTTAAATGAGGGTTATTTTCTTCCAAAACCTTAGTGAGTACTTCCTTAGCGAGTGTTGAGTCTCCGTGTTGCAAAAGAAAACACATAAACCGTCTTTCTCCAAAACGTTTGAAGCATGATTTTTCATCAGTGAGAAGATGTAGAAGTTTTTTTTTGTTTTCTGGTAAAGTTTCCAAAACAGCATTCAATCGTTCTGGGTCGCTCTTTTCAAGGAGTGATACTATCGTATCTCCGACAAGTTTGCTGGTGTGACCATCTCCAAATATTTCAACATGTCTTAACAACAAAGGGATAGCAATAGGATTATTTAAATTATTAATAATATTTGAAGCTCTACTTCCATTGATAGACTCTCTCCCTCCTGGAAACAACGCTTCATCATTTAGTCTTTGAATAATAATCTTCTCCACCATATCAAAAACTTCAGCTGGGAAAGTTTTTAAAGATTTTAAGATATTCCATCTTTGTAATCCAGAAAGCTTGAGTAGGTCATTGATCGGAACTTTTTGTATGTCAAATTGTTCTGTATCTAGTGTTTTAGGATTAATAATGGATTCTACTATTTGAGTTCTTTCTTTTTGAAAAGATGGATATTTGTTATTTAAATTTTTTTCTGTTTGTTCGATTTTTTGTTTTATACTCTCTTTGATAAAGAGTGAAATGATATATCTATAGTATTCATTGGCAGGAATGTTATCATAGTTATCTATATCTATATCCCATAATACTTGATATATTCCTTTGCATGAAGCGTTAATGTTTGCAAGCTCATCTTGTTGTTCTTCTGAAAATTGATATCGAGGAGTATTAAATGCTGTTTTTAAAAAATTTATAATTTTCTCACCTGTTTCATTTGAAATATTATGATGACGTATGAGGTTATTTACAACAGTCTTTAGCAATTCTTCATTATATATATTTATATTATTTTCTGCGAGTAAATGTGCTTCCATTGTTTTGTATTCTTTTATAATTTCAAGAAATATCTTTTTTTCTTTTTCTAATATTTCCTTCTCTATTTCTATTGTTTTTTCCTCCACTTCCTTTCCTAAAATTGTATTTCTTCCTAATAATGTATTGATTCTTAAAAGCTGAAAAATTTTATTTTTTACATTTCCACTTGCTTCAATTATTATTTTTTCTTGCTCTAGTGCAGATACTCTTTTTTTATTTTGAGCAAGCCATTCTCTTATTGTTTGAATATTTTTGTATATTGTATCAATTTCTTCTTTTTCATTATTTTCAACTTGCATCTTTCGAGTAGCTTCTAATAATTTTATTACATCAAAACCTGTAGAATTATTATTTATTGTTGTTTGTTGTATTTTCATATTTATAATTATAAGGAAAGTCTATAAAACTTCTTTTTCGTCATTCCCGAGAAAGCGGGAATCTATATTCAAAGCCAATATTTTTTCTCACCCATTGAAATTTTTGACTTTTGCAGAGGTTCCATAATAAATTTTCTACACATCACAAGTTCCATTGTTTAGGCACATTTCAGGATTTATATCATCTCCCATTTCTGGCACATCTACTACCCAATTTCGCCCTGCTTCTTGTCGCAATAATTTCGCAAAAGCATAGCTTTGCTCTGGTTCTCCATGCACCACAAACACGACGGAAAGATCTTTGATCGGTCTAATAAATTCCAGCAATTCGCCTTGGTCGGCATGTCCTGAATATCCGTTGATTTTTTCTATTTTTGCTTTTACTGAATACATTTGGTCAAAAATCTTCACGGTTGGTCGTCCTTCCAAAATGCGTCGTCCAAGAGTATATTCAGCTTGGTATCCTACAAACAAAATAGTGCTGTTTGGATTTTCTATTTCATTTTTGATGTGATGCCTGATTCTCCCCGCATCACACATTCCACTGGCAGAAAGGATAATGGCAGGTCCTGAAAAATTTTTAAGAGCTTTTGATGCTTCCACGTCTTCTACATAGGTAATAAATTGCGATTCAAGAGGTCTTGATCCCTTCTTAAAAAAATCTTCATGACTTTCTTCGTCAAACTGTTTTTGATATTTCACATACACTTCTGTGACCCGCTTTGCCATGGGAGAATCTACAAAAACTGGGATTCTTGGGATTTTGTTTTCCATTTGTAAAAGATGCAGATCATACACCAATTCCTGTGTTCGTTGTAGTGCAAAGCTTGGAATAATAATCTTTCCTCGTTTTTCTACGGCTTCATTGATAATTTTTGCTAAATGATTTCGAATGCTATCATTATCTTCATGAAACCTATTTCCATACGTCGATTCCACAATCAGATAATCAGCTCGTTCTTCCGATTCTGGATCATGAAGCATGTTTTTTTGTCGTCGTCCCATGTCTCCACTAAAGACTAATATTTTTTCTTTTCCATTTTCCACAAAAGTGATTTTGACAGAAGCAGCTCCTAAAATATGTCCTGCATAATAAAATTCAACAAAAATATCATGAAAAATTTCAAACCTTTCATGAAAATTATGTCCCACAATCGCCGCAACCGTCGGCTTCACATCTTCCATAGTATAAAGAGGTTCTTCCACTGAAAGTTTTGGGTTTTCTATATGTTTTGCAACATATTTATTATCCATTTCTTGAATATGTGCAGAGTCTTCGAGCATAATAGGTACGATATCTGCGGTTTTTTTTGTGCAGTGAATTTTCCCTGTGTATCCATTTTTAAATAAGATTGGTAGCCCTCCACAATGATCAAGATGCGCATGTGACAATATAACGGCATCAAGATCTTTTGCGCTAAACGGTAGATTTTTATTTTTTTCAAAGCTTTCCACCCGTTTTCCTTGAAAAAGTCCACAGTCGAGCAAAATACGTTTTCCGTTGATGAATAGAAGGTGTTTTGACCCTGTTACATCGTGAGCAGCTCCCCAAAATTGAATATGCATATTTTTGATATTAAAAAGCTTCTTTCTATTGTATCATTTTTTGGCATAAGATAAAAGGACGTTTTTTAATATTTTTATGACCATTTTCGATAGTATCATTCTCGGAACCCTTGAAGGGCTTACTGAATTTCTCCCAATTTCGTCTACTGGGCACCTCATTCTTACTTCGCATATTTTAAATATTCCTCAAACAGAGTTTTTGAAAAGCTTTGAAATTGCTATTCAATTGGGTTCTATTTTAGCCATGGTATTTTTTTATGTTCATAAAATTACTGATTGGAAATTGTACCCTAAAATCATAGCTGCCTTTTTACCAACTGCTTTGGTTGGGCTTTTTGCGTATGGATTTATTAAATCATTTTTGCTAGAATCTCCACTTTTGGTGGCTAGTATGCTTATTTTGGGAGGGATTATTTTAATTCTTCTCAACAAGAAAATAGAGACAACTTCTTCTCAAGTGTTAGATTTGAATAGTATTTCTTATAAAAATGCATTTTTTATTGGATGTGCGCAATGCTTCGCAATGATTCCTGGTGTTTCTCGCTCTGCGGCTACTATTATTGGAGGGATTTTTAACGGATTTGATAAAAAACAAGCAACAGAATTTTCTTTTTTGTTGGCTATTCCAACAATGGTTGTGGCGACGGGGTATGATCTTTTGAAAACTTTTCAAGCAGGAATTATTTTTTCTTCGGAAGAATGGAAAATTTTCAGTGTTGGATTTTTTATAGCTTTTTTTGTTGCCCTCATTACTATTAAAACTTTTTTAGAAATAGTAAAAAACTTTTCTTTTGCGTGGTTTGGGTGGTATCGAATCGCGCTTGGGGTAGTGTTTTTGGTATTGTTTCTATGATGCCACCTTTGTCGAAATGAAATATAAAAAAATGCTATTATGCTTCCAAAAAAATAATTTAATTTTTAGAAGAAAATTATTATATTTAACAAGCTTTACTTCTTTAAAAAAACAATATGGCTAAAAAAACTCAATCAACAAGAGCAAGAAATCAACATAAAAAACCACAAGGTGTCGTTGGTATATTTGGAAACGAAGCATCAAGGAAAAGACATTGAAAATATCCAAAACAATTATCAAGATTGCATAGAGGTGCCTTATTTGGTCCTTAATAAAAAATCCTTTATTTATTTTTTATGTCGAAACTCTGGAAAAAAACCGATGAAAACGCGCTTCACCCCTTGATCGAACAATATACAGTGGGTACTTCTGACCATTTGTTTGATATTTTTATTTTTCCATATGATGTGATTGCCTCCAAAGCGCAGGCAAATATGCTGGAAAAAATTGGCATTTTGACAGCAAAGGAAAATGCCGATCTTCAAAAAAATTTGGATATTTTGATGCAACAATGGAAAGATGGAATTATTGAAATTACACCCGAAGATGAAGACTGCCACACGGTTATTGAAAATTTTTTGGTGGAACACTGTGGCGATGCGGGTAAAAAAATCCACACGGGGCGAAGTCGAAATGATCAGATTTTGGTGGCTTCTCGATTATTTACTAAGGCAAAAATAGAAGAAGTGATTGAAAAAATTTCAACACTCGAAAAAGCATTTTTATTGCAAGCCGAAAAGTATGAATTTTTGCCGTTTCCCGGATACACGCATACTCAGCAGGCAATGCTTTCCAGCGGTGGACATTATTTTTCTGCTCACGCTGAAAGTCTGCAAAACGACCGAGAATTTTTGGAAAAGATTTTGAAACAAATCGACCAAAATCCCCTTGGTTCTGCGGCGGGATATGGAGTTGCGTTGTCGCTGGATAGGGAAATGACCACCAAAGAAATGGGTTTTGCCAAAGTGCAAAAAAATTCGCTTTGGTGCCAAATGTCTCGAGGAAAATTTGAGTCGATGGTGATGGAGGGACTCGCACAAACGATGATGTCGTTGGGTGGATATGCGCAGGATATGATGCTGTTCACGACTCAGGAATTCAATTTTTTTACAGCGGATAACGCTGTTGTGACAGGGTCATCAATTATGCCACAAAAGCGAAATTTGGACGGACTGGAAATTTTGCGTGGAAATGTGAGCGTGGTGATTGCTAGGCAGCTAGAAATTAAAGAAATTGTAAAAAATGGAATTTCGGGATATAATCGAGAAAAACAGCTGGTGAAACGACCGCTCATTGAAAGCTTTGAAATTGTTTTAAATTCTCTTTCGGTGGTGGAAATTTATTTGGAGCACCTCACACCAAATCCAGAAATAATAAAATCAAAAATTACGAAAGAAATGTTTTTGGCAGATATTGCCAATGAAATGGTTTCTCTTGAAAATATTCCTTTTCGAGATGCCTACAAAAAAGCGTATGAAAAATTAGACGATTACGAGGTGGATTTTGAAAAAAATATTCGCTCAAAGATTTCGCTTGGAGCACCGGGGAATTGGAAATAAATATCAACAATGAAAAATAAAAAATTAAAAGCTAAGATGAGCAATGAATAATAACCTAGAACCGGAAACTCGTAATTCGTAATTATTAATTTCTAATTTCTAATTTTCTCCATTGTCTTTTTGTTCTTTCTCCCTTTGGCATTTTTTCAAAAAGTGTTTGGTTGGCTCTTTGCTTTTTGTTTTTTGCTTGCCTGTGTTTTCTTTGGCATTCACGGTTCCAACCATTTCTGGCTATGTGGTGGATGAGGCTGATATTTTTTCTTCAGAAGAAGAGGCACAGATCACTGATCATATTCAAAAAATTCAGCAAAAAACTTCGGCGGAGATTGCTATTTTGACGGTGCCAACCTTGCATGGAGAAGATATTTTTGAGGCAGGAATGCAGGTGGTGGAGGCTTGGAAAATTGGGAAAAAAGATACGGATAATGGGCTGTTGCTCCTCATTTCGGTGAATGATCGAGAGTGGCAGTTTTTCACAGGGTATGGATTGGAAGGTGCTTTGCCTGATGCGTTGATTACGCGTATTGGAGATCGAAATTTTCCTGATGCGTTTCGATCCAGAGACTATGCTCGTGGAGTACTGTCTTCACTTTCCGATATTGAAGGCATTATCGAGCAAGATCCCTCGATCGTATCTGAATATCAAAATAATAATGTCGAAGTTTTTGCATTGATTGGCCCTCTTTTGGGGATGGGGTTTGTGCTTGGATCATTACTTTCTGGAATTTTTGGGAGACGAAAAACACTTGCTTCTTTTTCGGCTGCTGGAATGTTGCAAGTAATAGGATTGTCTATGGCAAATGATGCAGGGGTCGCTATTTTTTGGGGATCTCTTGTTGCATTGCCAGCACTTTTGCTCGCTATGCTTATCATTCATTCTTCGTCTAATACTTCTTCTAATTTTTGGACATCAGGAGGATTTGGGGGAGGCTCTTCTTTTGGAAGAGGTGGCAGTTCAGGGTTTTCTGGGTTTGGAGGAGGAAGCTTTGGAGGGGGTGGGGGGAGGGGGCGATGGTAAATCTCTTTCTTATATTGCCTTTTTAAAAATAATCAACACATCTCCAATATCCAATTTTCCATTCCCATTTTTGTCTGTTCGTTTTTTTTCTTTTTCTGTTGGAATCAGTGATCCATTCACAAATTTTAGCGCAATAATCACATCGGTGATCGTTACATTTCCATCTTCGTTAATATCAAAATTATTCATTTCTTCTCCCAAAGAAACCGTGAGGAAATATCGACTCAGTACGAGGTCATTCCGATAACTTTCTAGCATAATTGTATAATATCCATCTTTCATCGAAGCATATTCGGGAATAAATAGCGGAAGCTGAAAAATCCCTCTATTTTGACTTCCTTTTTCGGTCAAAAACTCTTGCAATGGCACGTCTTTGTGAATTTCTTTAAAAATATATGTAGGATTGGGCGGAGTATTATAAGTTTCTGCATTTATGCTTCCCGGAAACAGCGCTACTCCAAAGCTTTGAAGTGTGTTCAATGTTTCTTTGGAAGTTAGGGTGATGGCTACTGGTGCGGTTGCGTTTTTGGCGATAAAATTCCCTCCAATAACCCTTGCACTTTCGATGACGATTGCAGGTTTTTCCACCGTCATGGCAATGATATTCTGCGAAACATATTCTTTTGTGGTTGTGCTTAGCCCTACATCACCTGGGCTGGCGACGCTTTCTTTCAGCCGTGCTCTCACCAGCACACTTCCTTCTTTGAGTGGAGTAAAAATTCCTGCGGCAAATGATCCATCTGCACTGTTTGATGTGTAGGTGCTTCCTCCGTCGTATGAAAATTCCCAGATTACATTGCTGTTTTGTGCAATCTCTTCCTCATTTCCCGTCACACTTACTCGTGTGAGCTTCATTGTTACTGGCGTTTTTTGGTTCCATGTTTTTTCGGTGGGATTTTGAATTTTGATATACTCAGTCGATCCGTTGGTGGTGTGCACGGTGTAGGAATATGATTCGCCTGAATTGGTATTGATTACCGTAATGGGGGTAATTCCCACTTCTGTTCCTCCTGCAAATTGCACCATATTCCCACTACAAGGAGAAGCTTGAAGGCACTTCACTCCACTCAGATTTTGCAAATATCCAAAATTTGAATCTGTGGAATACCACTGAAGAGGAACATTATTGGGATTATACGCCTGAATAGTAATAATGTTCGAAATGGAAACGATTGGATAATTCCCTGATCCTGTTTGTGCTGGAGCACTGGTTGCCGTGGGAGTTGCGCTACTGGTTGGAGTTGGTGTTTGGGTTGGAGCTGGAGTGGCGCTTGCTGTTGCTGAAGCAGATACACTAGGACTCGCACTTACACTGCGCTCTGGAGTTGCTGTTGGAAAAAAGTTTTCTCCATAGGTTGTTGATGATGATTTTGCCCCCCTCAATCCTACTGGGAAATGCCATGAAGCGCTTTTCCCGTTTATTATTACATTCCAAGGGGGTGTTTTTTTTACATAAAAAGAAATAGCATTCGATGAATATACTGTTTCTTTTTGATATTTTATTTTATCAGTTCCGGGTCCTGCCATTTCATTTACCATCTTTGCGCGGATCATAAAAAGTCCTTCTTGTTTTGCAATAAACTTTCCTGCCGAAACAACTCCCGCGGAAGATGACGTTGTATACGTCTGTCCTCCATCTGACGAAAATTCCCAAGATATTTCTCTTTCGTTTGCATTTCTCGTTTCTCCATTATAGAGCTGAATAGATGCAGGAAATGAAAGGGGTGTTTCGGTGATTTTGAGTGCAGAAGTGTCAGAAATGCTAATATTTTTAACAGCCGATCCAATGGTGTGCACAGTGTAGGAAACTGATTGTTTGGTGGTTTTATTGCTCAAAATAATAGAAGAAGTTCCTTTTTGTGTTCCTCCATAAAAAATAACTCGCTCGGTGGAGCACGGAGCATTGGGGGTACACAAAGCCCCCGTGAGAAAATCTTTTAAAAACCCAGTGTCAGTATTTGGGGAAGTCCACTCTATTACTTCATTGGCTTTTTTATCGGCTATGAGTACAATATTGCTCTGCATCGCTACTGGATTATCTGCCGTGTCGAGGGCATACATGGCATGGGTATTGTTTCCATAGGCCAGCGAAACAGATGCATTTCCTGCAACCGAAACTGGGAAATGCCACGCATTAGTCTGTCCATTCATTTGAATGGTGTTGATATTTACAATTTTTTCTTCTAGTTTACAAGAAGATGTAGTTCCTTTCATCGTTGATACATTTATTGTACACGTAATTCCATTGGCCACAGAAAATCCTGTTGGAATATTGATATATCCACTATTATTCGCAGGAATTCCAGTAAGTCCTCCTTGGGTGTTGTTCCCTCCATCTCCAGTACATGAATAACTTCCGCTTTGAATAGCATCATTTTGCGTTATTCCATTAGAATCGGTATATGAAAAAGGAAGAGTATTCCATTTAATATTTCCTGTTGTTGTTTCTCTGATAATGCTGCAAAGAGCATATGGGGCGGTGGAAGGAAGTGGTGTTGGAGTCGCCGTTCCAGAGGGTGTGGCGGTGGGTGTGGGAGTTGGTGTTATGGTTGGAATCAGCGTGCTTGCTCCATGCGACGCTCCTGTTTGGGTTGTATCATTCGTTTTCCAGATTTCAATGGTTTTTGCTCCTGTTTTACAATATTTTAGATATGATGAAAAAGTCGTGTTGCTGGCGGTAATGGTTGCGGTTTCAAAAAACATCCATCCCGTACAATATCCAACAGCTTGAGAAGCAAAAGAAATGCTGTGGGTTTGTGTGGCGCTAGAAGGGTTGAACGCGCTTTTGGTTCTTATCGTCGTGATATTGACGCTATCCAAATTACTATCGGATGCATCAATGGTGTGCTTCCAAACAGTTCCAGAAGAGTCTGTGTAGTTGATAACGCTTGGAGTGTATCCAAATGAGGCTCCAAGATTTTTCTGTTCCACAAAATAGAGCCATGCCATTGTCATGACACTGAGAAAAAGCCCAAAAATAAGCGAAAAATGTTTAGAAATATTCATATTTGTATGAAAAATATTCGTATCATTATATCATAATTCTTCTTTTCTTTGTAATAAACTTATTTGCTCATTATAAAAAAAGAAGTATAGTAATCTTCGTTTATGATATTTTCTTTATTATATGGATTTACTACTGTTTGGAATGCAAGGAGCAGGGAAGGGGACGCAGGGGAAAATTATTGCAGAAAAAAGAGGATTTGTTATTTTTGAAACAGGCGGAGCACTTCGAAAAATTCGAGAAGAAGATTCTGATCTTGGAAAAACAGTAAAAGATATTATGGATCGGGGAGATTTGGTGACGAATGAAATTGTGATGGATATTATTGAAAATTTTCTTTCTCAAAATCTATCATCACGAATTTTATTTGATGGAATTCCGAGAAGTTTGGCACAGAAAAAAACTTTTGATGCGCTGATGCAAAAATACAAGCGAACGCTTCAAGGGGTGTATCTCACATTGCCTCGAGAAGAAGCCATTGGTCGAATGCTGCTTCGTGGGCGATCTGACGATACTCCCGAAGTGATCGAACGACGACTTGCCAATTATGAAAAGGAAACACTCCCCGTGATCCAAGAATATATGGCACAAGGAGTGTTGGTAGAGCTTGATGGAAGCGGAAGCATTGAGGAAATTGCTGGTGAGATTGAGAAAGTGGTAGAGTGAAAATAAGAGATACTTTCCAAAGAGCTTCTTCTGAAGAGAAGTAATGAAGGGATTGATAGACTAAGAAAGAGATGTTTTAAAGATGTCTCTTTTTTTTATAATTTTATCATCGTTGGCGAATGATTTGCACCAAACCTTCTCTTTCTAGACTTTCCCAAAATGGCCTAGCAGCTGGAGAATAATTTTCGTCAAGTATAGTCCAATCTTTTACTATTAATGGACCTCCTAATCTCTTAGAAGCTAAATAAACTAATACACTTCCTGCACCACTTCTTTCAGGTTGAACGTATTTATTCATGTGAATAAGATAAACACTTCCATCTGGGTTGAAAATTATATCACCTACTTTCTCTCCAGTATGTCTGTTTATAAGTTCGATTTCTCCTTTATGATTTCTTACAGTAAGATAATCTTTTGCCATCTCCTCAATTTCTTTAATAGTTTTTAAATAATAAGGAGGTTGATTGATATCAGGAGGAATGAGTTCGTTTCTAGTTCCTAAATTTGGAGCGCTATGAGGACTTGCTGTATTGGTTGGTCCAGATTGAGCATTCGGATCTCCTCCTTGATATATGCCATCCTGCCAAGTATTTGGTTCACCTTGATACGGAGGAGGAGACGATGGAATATTTGGGCCTTGAGGAAGAGGGTATGCAATATCACAGGCATTATTATTTCCTGTGTGTATTCCCAAATTATTCAGCTCGCAATCTGCTTTGAGCATAAAATTATTTACTTCTTGCAAAGATTCAGGGATAGCTCCTTGAGGAGGTGTAGTATTTGGATTTCCTGTATACATTGGAATAGGACCTTCAGAGGTCATTACCATTGTCGCCTTTGCATTTACAGGTGCATTATATCCTCCTGCTAATAATGCTAACAGTGCTAATCGAGTAGGAGGGGTGAATTTTTTAAAAAAACTCCTTGCTAATCCTTTTTTGTGCCTTAGCTGGCTGTGGCTGGCTGGTTTATCAAGGGTCATGTTTTGAAAATAAAAAAATAAGATAAAATTATATTTATATTTTATAATATGTCAATTCTTTTTTTGTTTTACTCGGTATTTGGGAAGAAAATGATCAGGAAAAGCTTTTTCGAAGACGGAAGAGGAAGAATTTTTTTCAGTTTTTTTAAAACTCACGTTATTTCCAAAAAACACTGAGGCACCTTGTTCCTGTTGTTTCCACCACTAGCAAATCTTCAATCCTGATTCCAAATTTTCCAGGGAAATAGATTCCCGGTTCTGCAGTGATGATATTTCCTTCTTCAAAGACATCTTTGTTTTTACTGGAAACATGCGGTGCTTCGTGAATTTCTAGCCCCACGCCGTGCCCGAATGAATGCCCAAAATATTTTTCATTTTCCCCCAGTACTTCACGTGCTTTTTTTTCGGCGTTCCAGATGGCATTTCCCACTTTTATTTCTTTTATTCCTGCTTGTTGCGCCCTCATAACCAAATCATACGTTTTTTCCCATTCGTCATATTCTTCTCCGGATTTCTCTCCAAACCAAAAACATCTGGTCATATCACTGCAGTAGTGATCTTTTTTTACTCCACAATCGATGAGAATTGGCATGGCGTCTTTTAGTTTTTTTTCCGTGGGAAAATGGTGAGGAATCGCAGAATGCTCTCCAAATGCTACTATTGTATCAAATGAAAGGGCATCTGCCCCAAATTGCTCTCGTGCGGTTTTTTCAAAAATCCATGCGAGTTCTTTTTCACTGATTCCCATTCGAAAATGCTTTATTGTTTCTTCGAGTGCTTGGTCGGCTATCAACGCTGCATGTTGCAGTTTTTCTATTTCATCTGCCGATTTTATGATTCGCATTTTTGGAATAGGGCTTTCCATTGGATCAAGCGTTGTTTCTTCAAATCCTTTTTGCATCAGTTCAAACTGTTCTAGTGTGATCCCTTCTTTTTCTATTCCGAGTTTTTGAATAGCAAATTCTGCGCAAAGCTCTTTCCAAAAACTCTGATTTTTTGAAATTTCTCGATATTCAGCATTGTGTTTTTCGGCGCATTTTTTAGCAATTTCAGAATATCGGCTATCGGAAATAAGGATCTTTTTTTCATTTTTCAAAATCAAAATTCTTCCATAGCTTCCCCAAAAATCAGTCAAATATCCTATGTTGATAGAATTACTGATGAGCATGGCGTCTACAGAATTTGGAATGGACATGAGAGGAGGGGATTAGAGGATTCCTTTGGTCGAGCTAATAGCACTTCCTTCAATTTTCACGGCTTCGCGAAGCACTCTCGCAAACGCTTTAAAAGAGATTTCAACAAGATGATGTGTGTTTTCTCCCTCCAATTTTATGTTTAAATTCACCCTTGCGCTGTCACAAAAACTTTTATAAAAGTGTTTTAGCATTTCTGTTGGAAAATCTCCCACAAATTCTCTTGTAAACGTTCCAGAAAAAACGCAGTCAGGTCTTCCCGAAATATCTAACGCAATCTGACACAATGATTCATCCATTGGAAGGATTTTTTCGTGAGCATACCGAATAATTCCCCGCTTGTCACCAAGAGCTTGTAAAAATGCTTCTCCTAATGCAATGGCAATATCTTCAATCGTATGGTGTTCATCAATTTCTAAATCCCCTTTGCATAAAATTTTCAGATCAAAATTTCCATGTTTCCCCAGTTGTTCCAGCATGTGATTAAAAAACTTAAGCCCTGTATCAATTTCATATTGACCGTTCCCGTCTAAATTCCATTCTACCAAAATTTCTGTTTCTTTGGTTGTTCGTGTAATTTTCCCAATACGTGATTTTTGTAAAATATTTTGAGTAATAGTTCCCCAAGTGTTGCTCTCGTCTAGCAAAAACCCTTTCACACCAATATTCTTTGCAAATTCTAGGTCAGTTTTTCGGTCACCAATCATGTAAGAGTTTTCTTTATTGATAGTATTTTTCTCAAGAAAATCTCCTAAAATGCCAATTTTGGGTTTTCGACAATTACAATTTTCTTCTGGAAAATGTGGGCATTCAAAAATTTTAGAAAAATAAATTCCTTCACTTGCAAAAATTTCAAATATTTTTTGATTTATTTTTTCATAGTTTTCACGCGGGTTTTTTGGAGTCCCTAGTCCATCTTGGTTGGTTACCATCATTAGCTCAAACCCTGCTTCCACAAATTTTTTCAGGCTCGAAATGACATTCGGCAAAAACACCATTTCTTCCAGTGAATTAACCTGAAAGGTTTCTGGTGGCTCCAAAATAAGCGTTCCGTCTCGATCTATAAAGAGAATTTTTTTCATAAAAATTTATAAAATCATCTGTTGATTTGTTCCAAAAACCCAATGTGCATACTTAATCCCTTAATCTTCTTCCATTAAAAATCCACCTCTTTGGTGCTGCCACATCTGCGCATACTTTCCATCTTTTTCCAAAAGTTCTTTGTGCGTCCCCATTTCAATAATTTTTCCTTTGTCCAAAACCACAATTTTATCCATTTGAAAAATAGTCGAAAGTCGGTGTGCTATGACAATAGCGGTTTTTCCCTTCAAGAGTTTAGAAATTGCAATTTGGATTTTTCCTTCTGTTATACTATCTAGCGCGGAAGTGGGTTCGTCTAACACGACGATTGGAGCGTCTTTCAAAAACGCTCGAGCAAGTGCCACTCGTTGGCGTTCTCCACCAGAAAGCTTCACCCCGCGCTCACCAACAAATGTTTCTAGTTTTTCGGGTAAAGCCGAAATAAAATCTTCACATTGGGCATCTTGTACCGCTTTCCAAATTTCTTCATCGGTGGCATTTGTATTATACGCGATGTTATCCCTCAAACTTCGATGAAACAAATCAGTCGTTTGTGAGACAAGTGCAAATGATTTTCTGAGCGATTCATGGGTACATTTCGAAATATCTTGCTCATCAATACAAATTTTCCCCGATTGTAAGCTAACAAAATCAAAAAGTAATTTTATTAATGTGCTTTTCCCACTTCCGCTGTGTCCCACCAGTGCCACTTTTTCCCCAGCGGGAATATCCAGTGAAAAATCTTGAAATAATGACTGGCTATTTGGGTATGAAAAATCAATATTTTGAAACGAAATTCCTCCTGCAGAAACCGTAAGTATTTCTTTTTTGTAAGGATTTTCTGGAGGTGTTGCATCAAAAATTTCTTCAAATTCTTTAATATCTCCATAGGCAGTAAAAAGCCCTCTCAGTGATTTTCCAAAAGAAAAAAGAGCCAATGTCGTTGGTATGTATATTGTTTGAAATAAGATAAAGAGTGAAATATCAAATTTCCCAAGTGTCCAACTATTGAAAAAATACCATAGAATAAAAAGCTCGCCAATCGCCATCAATATAAACTGTATTCCATTATTTGTGAAAGATAAAGACCAGCTGATTTTTCTGGCATTATACAGTCTTTCGTTCCCTTCTATAATTTTTGTTTTTTCAAATTGTTCACTGGCACTTGAAAAAACAGTGGAAATATTTCCAGCAATGTCTGCAAAAATCCCTCCCATTGCAGAGTCTAGCCTTGCAGTTTTTTCAACAAATTGCAAATGCCAAATGGAAAAAGCAAAAACATATCCCAAGTAAATACAACTCCAAATAACAAAGAACATTCCAATGGCTGTATTTTGCCAAAATAAAAGAAGAGAGCCAGTGATAACAGGAATTATAACTCCTAATAATGAATACAAAAACCAATCAATAATCGATTCATATGCTCGCCCTATTTTCCCAATTTTTTTTACTAAGCTTCCAGTAAATGTATTTTGAAAAAAATCAAAATGGTGCCTTGTTAATATTTCAAATCCCCAAATGTCAATATCTCGCATTCCTTTTGCCTGAAATGGGATAATGGAAAAATCTGAAATTCTCCAAAGGATAATTTGAGCAATAATTAGCCCTGCATACAAAGAAAGTATAAATATAAGTTGCTCTTTCCCAGCCTCAGAAAAAGGTGCAAAAAAAACAGCACTGAGTTCTTTATAAAAATACGGGGCAGAATATTCAATTCCAAAAGCAGTAATAGTGGTGATAAAAATGAGTAATCCCCACCATTTTCGCTTCCACATCACCCAGCCAAATAGTTTGAAAAATGTTTTCATAAATCAAAAATACGTCTCTTCGAACATACACTATCACAGTTCTCATTATCTACAACGATGTTTTATAAAAAGTATTTCATTCGTGATATTTTCGGTGTATTTCTTTCAGGTGTTGATCGGTAAGGTGGGTGTAGATTTGCGTGGTGGAAATATTGGCATGTCCAAGCATCAGTTGAACTGATCGCAGGTCCGCTCCTTTTTGTAAAAGATGGGTTGCGAATGAGTGCCGAAGCGTGTGTGGGGTAACATGTTTTGTAATTCCTGCTTGGAGTTTTGCATTGCGGATTATGTTCGCCACCACTGCGCGTGAAAGCGGAGAAATGGTTTTAGTTCGATTTGATTCAGCAACAAATAATACCCCTGTGCGATGTGAAAGTGTCAAAATATATTCTTTCAGCGCTTCGGTAGCTTCATTGGTCAAAAACACCACTCGCCGTTTCCCTCCTTTTCCTAGCACCGAAAACTCTCCTTTTTCTAAATCGATATTTTCTTTTCTCAGGTTGCACAATTCCGAAACCCGCAACCCTGTAGAAAATAACGTTAGCAGAATAGCATAGTCTCGTATTCCCGTGCGTTCGTTTGCTCGAGCCGTTTGGCAAAGGGTTTTCAGTTCTTCCAAGGAAAGGTATTCGATATGCCGTTCTTCATTTTTTGGAATATCGATTTTTTCGGGAGCGTAGCTGGTACAGTCTTTTTTTTGCAAAAATTTGAGAAATGCGCGAAGCGCAATGAGATGAAATCCTTGGGTTTTTAGGCTCATTCGTTCGTTGGTTTTTAGGCTTTTATACCTTGCTAAAAAAAGACGATATTGGTCGATCATGTCTTCGTCGAGTGCAGCAGGACAAAGATCTTCTCCCACACAGTGTAAAAATTTTTTTAGATATCTGGTGTAGTTTTCGATAGTGTGAGGAGAGTGATTTTTCCCAATTTCTTCGTGTAATAAGAATTTATCAACCCAATATTTGAGAGTGTTTTTTTTCACGTTTTTTTAAAATAATAAGAGTGGTGAAATATTATCAATCTACGCTGAAAAATGCAATTTCATGATGTCGCTTCGACATGCAGACTAGAAAGGTTCGTTGTCTGCTCTATTCCCAGTGTTTTTCTGAAAGAAACTCCACGACTGTGTGGGGATCAGTAGAGTCTTGGTATTTTGCAATTGTGGATGGTGTTGCTTTAAAAAATATTTTTTGAAGAATTTTTTGGTCTTGTGCTACAATGGAAAAGATTTTTTTATTGTAAAGATTTTAGAAAAGTATTTTGACTGTATTCATGTATAATAGAACTATTGTATTCTGAGGTTGTGTATGGAGTATTTAAGCCTATGCTTTTTCAAGTCAATTTTCAGAATCTGAATTTTATTTATTTTGTACTTTATAATACCCTTTATGTCTATCCCAACCCCTACCATGCAACAACTCGTTTCTCTCTGCAAACGAAGAGGGTTTATTGCTCAAGGTTCTGAAATCTACGGAGGATTTGGAAATACCTATACCTATGGCGTATATGGTTCTCAAATGAAAAAAAATATTAAAGACTTGTGGTGGAAAACTTTTGTTGAGAGCCGAGATGATATTGTGGGAATTGAAGCTGATATTTTTATGCATCCTCGGGTGTGGGAAGCCAGCGGACATGTGGGAGGGTTTAATGATCAGCTTATCGATTGTAAAGATTGTAAAGCTCGAATTAGAGCCGATCATTTGGTAGAAGATGCACTCGGAATAAACTGCGAAGGAAAACCAGATGCCGAGATGACACAAATTATTCGAGATAATCAATTAACATGTCCAAAATGTAAAAGTAAAAATCTTACAGAAGTGCGAAAATTTAACCTTATGTTTCAGGCTCCACTCAGCAAAACAGGGGGAGATGATTTTGTATATTTGCGACCAGAAACCGCACAAGCCATGTTTGTGGAATTTAAAAATGTTCTCGATTCTAGCCGAGTACGAATGCCATTTGGAATTGCACAAATTGGAAAAGCATTTCGAAACGAAATTACTCCCGGAAATTTTATTTTTCGGCAGTTGGAATTTGAACAAATGGAAATTGAATACTTCTTCACTCCGCCAAGAAACTTTTCAGAACGACGAGCAGAATTGATGGGGAAAGCTCATCTCAATGATTGGGATGAAGAAAGCCGAGAACCGGTGGAAACTCTTTTCGCACAGTGGGAAAAAGACATGAAAAACTGGTGTGATGCCATTGGGCTTGCCTCGGAGCGATGCCATATCATAGAACACGCACCAGAAAAGCTTTCTCACTATTCCAAACGAACTTTTGATATTGAATTTGATTTTCCATTTGGACAAAAAGAATTGTATGGATGTGCCTATCGAACTGATTTTGATCTGTCTCAGCACGAAAAATTTTCTGGACAAAAGCTTCGATATCGAGATCCTATCACAAATGAAGAATATATTCCGCATGTGTTAGAGCCGACCTTTGGAGTGGGGCGAACTTTTCTTGCTATTCTTACATCGGCATATGAAGAACAAATGATGGATGACGGAAATCCGCGAGTGGTTCTTCATTTAAAACCAGCCATTGCTCCTGTGAAAATTGCAGTACTTCCGCTTATGAAAAAAGACGGACTTTCGGAGTTGGCGCAAGATCTTAAAAAATCATTACAGCACTTTGGAGTGTGCGAATATGACGATGGTGGAACTATTGGAAAACGATACCGACGCCAAGACGAAATTGGGACGCCCGTGTGCATCACCGTAGATTACCAAACCAAAGATGACCAAACCGTGACAGTGCGAGACCGAGACACCATGGAGCAAGAACGAATTACCATTACTGAACTCGATTCATATTTGCGAAAAAAGTATTTCGCATAAACAATTTTTTCATTTTTCATTACGTATGTCGTATCTTCGAATCGCTATTCAAAAAAGTGGACGACTGGGAGATGAAAGTCTTGAAATCTTAAAAAAATCAGGATTTTCTTTTTCGTTTGCCGAAAACTCTCGAAACCTTGTACTGAGGGCGACCAATTTTCCACTAGAAATTCTATTATTGAGAGTAGGCGATATTCCGCATATTGTGAAAGAAGGATTGGTGGATTTGGGAATTGTGGGAGAAAATAGCTTGCACGAAAAAGGTCTTTCTGACCTAGAGGTGCTTGAAGAGCTGGGGTTTGGAAAATGTAAGCTGTGTCTTGCGGCTCCGCAAAATGGGAATATTCATTCTGTGCAAGATTTTGAAGGGAAGATAATTGCCACCAGCTATCCTTGCATCACTAAAGATTTTTTTGAAGCACAAAATATTCATGCGGAAGTGGTGGAGCTTTCTGGCTCACATGAGATTGCTCCACAGATGGGGATTGCTGATGGGATTTGCGATATTGTTTCCACAGGAAGCACCTTGGCGGCGAATAAACTCAAAAACATTGCGCAAGTATTTACATCTCAAGCAGTTCTCATTGCCAGAAAAGATACGAAAGAACAATTGAAAAAAAAGGGGATTGCCGATTTTTTGATGCGACTCAATTCTGTGTTACGAGCAAAAAATTTGAAATCGCTCATTATGAATGCACCTAAAAGCGCACTCGAAAAAATTGAAGAAATTCTTCCATCTCTCGAAAGTCCAACCGTCACTCCTCTGGTGAAAGAAGGCTGGGTTGCCATTCATTCGATTGCCAAAGAAGATGAGCATTTTTGGGAGCTTATTGAACAGCTTAAAAAAGCAGGAGCTAGCGGAATTTTGGTGTTTCCTATTGATCGGGTTATCGATTAGATATTGCTTTTTTCCTTTTTGTTTATATAAAATAAACTTGTTTTTATATAAACTGATTTTTTTTTGATGATTCCAGCCGTCACCACTGGAGAACTCCAAAAGAAAACCTCTTTGCTTTTCAGCCAAAAAAATATTTACCTGTAGTATTTAGAACATCTCTTTTATGTTTTTTGCTCTTTCTCCACTCGATGGTCGATATGCCAACAAATTGGATGCACTTCGCCCTTTTTTTTCTGAATATGCCTTGATGAAATATCGAGTGCAGGTGGAAGTGGAATGGATTATTTTTCTTTCAGAGCATGAGGGGATCCCCGAATTGAGAACTTTTACAGAATCCGAAAAAACACTACTTCGAAGAATATCCGAAGAGTTTTCAGAGGAAAATATCGCTCGAATAAAAGAAATCGAAAGCACTACTCGGCATGACGTGAAAGCCGTTGAATATTTTTTGAAAGAACAAGTGCAAAATACTTCCCTAGAAGCACTTTCCGAATGGTTTCATTTTGCGTGCACTAGCGAAGACATCAATAATCTCGCATACGCGTTAATGCTTCGAGATGGGGTTCAAAAAGTAATAATTCCGAGTATTGACCTTGTACTAGAAGAGTTGGAGACGAAAGCAAAAAAATGGAAATCAATTCCTCTATTGGCGCTCACCCACGGGCAAACGGCATCTCCGATGACGATAGGAAAAATGCTTGCGGTATTTGCTGCTCGGCTTTCTGCGCAGCTGGAGCAATTGGCACAGCAAGAATTTTTAGGGAAAATAAATGGGGCAACAGGAAACTATAATGCTCATGTTGTTGCGTATCCAAATGTCGATTGGTTAGCGCTTTCTCAAGATTTTGTGGAAGACCAATTGGGTCTCACATGGAATCCGTTTTCTGATCAGATCGATCCGCATGATTTCATTGCCGAAATTTCCCACACCATGATGCGAATCGATACAATTTTGATAGACCTCAGTCGTGATGTTTGGGGGTATATTTCCAGAGGGATTTTTACACAAAAAACAAAAGCAGGAGAAATTGGAAGCTCAACCATGCCGCATAAAGTGAACCCTATTGACTTTGAAAATGCCGAAGGAAATTTGGGGGTTGCCAATGCGCTTTTTGGATTTTATGCAGAAAAATTGCCTATTTCCAGATTTCAACGAGACCTTACCGATTCAACAGTATTAAGAACACTCGGGGTGGCATTTGGTCACTCCTTCCTCGCCATTTCCAGTCTACTCATAGGGTTTGGAAAGATTGAAGTAAATGAAGAAAAATGCCAAAAAGAATTGGACGAAAACGTGGAAGTGTTGGCAGAAGCCGTGCAAACCGTGATGCGAAAATGCGGACTTTCTAATCCCTATGAACAACTCAAAGAGCTTACCCGAGGAAAGCGTCTCACCTTGGACGACTATCAAGCGTTTGTGAAAAATATTGATTTGCCAACGAATGAAAAAGAAAAGCTTTTACAGCTCACTCCCGAAAGCTATATTGGGTTGGCAGAAAAAATAGTAGACCTGATGGGGGCGGAGTAAAATCTTGCGATCAATGTTTTTATGTATTTTAAAAAATATGACAAGCATTACCCTCGCCAAAGAAAATTTTATAGAAAAAATGTTTTCCCTTTATACGATTCTTGAAAAGGATAAAACTATTAAAATAGAATTTTCTATCAAAACTCCTTAGTATGCTTTTGAGTTTTTAAATAGTGATTTACATTAATTTTATTTATGGACGATAAACTCCTTCTCATCATTAAAGAATTTGATGAAATTGAAAAAGCATTTCTCGATCCTAGTGTTTCGAGTGATTTGGAAAAGATGAAAGGACTGGGGAAAAAAAGAGCAAAATTGGAAGATCTTGCCTTTTTGGGAAAACAATATTTTTCTCTTAAAGCACAAATTGTAGAAGCAAAAGAATTGCTTTGTGATCCAGAAATGAAAGAAATGGCGCAATTGGAAATGGATGCACTCACGCAAGAATTAGAGACCCTTGAAGAAAAACTCAAAGAAGAGCTGACGCCAAAAGATCCGAATGATCCAAAAAATATTATCTTGGAAGTGCGTTCGGGTGCAGGAGGAGAAGAAGCGGGGATTTTTGCAGGAGAATTGCTGAGAATGTATCTTCGGTTTGCAGAAAAAAAAGGATTTTCTGTGGAATTGGTTGATACCAATGAAAACGATAGTGGAGGTGTTTCAGAAGCAGTTGCTGAAATTTCTGGGAAAAATGTGTATAAACTTTTTAAATTTGAAAGTGGAGTGCACCGAGTGCAGCGTATCCCAAAAACCGAAAGCCAAGGACGAATCCACACATCCACCGCAACCGTTGCAGTGATTCCAGTATCTGAAGAAAATGCAGAAATTAAAATAAAAAAAGAAGATGTACGAGTGGATACCTACAGATCATCAGGAGCAGGAGGGCAGCATGTGAACACAACCGATTCTGCCATTCGCCTTACACACTTGCCCACGGGGTTGGTGGTGACATGCCAAGACGGACGATCTCAGCATCAAAACAAAGAAAAAGCATTTCAAGTTCTTCTTTCTCGACTCGAACAAATGGAACAAGAAAAGAAAATATTAGAAGGATCAACTACCAGAAGCTCTCAGATTGGAACAGGGGATCGATCGGAAAAAATTCGAACCTATAACTTTCCACAAGATCGACTCACTGATCATCGTATCAAGCAAAATTTTTCCAATCTTCCAAGTATTATGGAAGGAGGGATCGATGATATTATTGAGGCTTGTGGGCTAGAAAGTGAAAAAGAACAGGTATGATGATGTTTTTTTTGGTAGGGGGGGGATAATACATTTTGTGTAATTGACAAAGAAACCAGCTGTGAAAGTTTTGAGAAAAAAAAGGAGAATGGAGGGAATTTATATTCCGAAATCCAATCTATTCCCTCTCTTAAGTTTGAAATTATTTAACGGAACTAGTGTATAAAATAATAGAGACTATCGCCTCCATTATTTTATTCTTTGCATTTGCAGAGCTCTTATAATTCTATATTTTACCCATCTTTTCCTGCTCTTTTTCGTTCGTGTTCTTTCAAAAATTTTTTTCGAATTCGAATATTTTTTGGGGTCACTTCCACATATTCATCTGGACCAATATACTCGATGGCTTTTTCAAGGGTTATTTCTTGAGGCGGAATAAGATTAATCGCTTCGTCTTTTCCACTGGCTCGCACATTCGTCAATTTTTTTTCTCGAACAGGATTTACGTTCAAATCGTTTCCTTGGTTGTGTTCCCCAATAATCATTCCCTCGTATACTTGCGTTTGAGGGTTGATAAACAAAGGACCTCGCTCTTGCAATGCCCACAGAGCATACGCAACAGCATCTCCATCGACCATAGAAATCAGCGATCCTACCTGTCGTTTTTCGATGGGTCCCATGTGTTTGACATATTTTTCAAACGAATGGTAGAGTGTTCCTTCGCCCTTGGTGAGGATAATAAAATTTCCTCGGAATCCTAAAAGTCCTCGTGTAGGGATCAAAAATTCCATATTGGTAATTCCATTTTCGGTTTTCATCGATTGCATTTCTCCTTTTCGCCGAGAAAGTGCTTCGATAATACTTCCTGCATTTTCATCTGGCACATTCACAATCGCTCGCTCCATTGGTTCGCACATCACGCCTTCAATTTCTTGCATCACTACCTGTGGTTGAGAAACCTGCAATTCAAATCCTTCTCGTCGCATGTCTTCGATGAGTACAGCAAGGTGCATTTCTCCTCGTCCGTATACTTTAAACACATCTGAACTATTGGAAAACTCTACTTTGAGTCCTACATTGGTTTCCAATTCTTGCTCTAGTCGTGCTCGAATATTTCGAGAGGTTACCAATTTTCCTTCTTTTCCTGCCAAAGGCGAATCGTTTACCATGAAATCCATTGCCAGAGCTGGCGGATCTACAGTAATAGCAGGAAGTGGCTCCAAGCTTTCATCGGTTGAAACGGTTTCTCCTACATAAATATCAGAAATCCCAGCAATCGCGATAATATCTCCACATTCTCCTTGTTCTACTTCCACTCTATTGAGTCCAGAGAATGAAAAGACCTGAGAAATTTTTCCCCGTCGCATTTCTCCAGTAGCTTTTTTAATCACTACAGCATCACCTTTTTTGATGGAACCTGAATAGACCCGACCAACGGCAATTCTTCCCAAAAATGAATCATATGCCAATTTGGCAGGCTGAAACCGAAATGGTTCTGACGATCGGTCTTTGGCAAGAGGAACCAATTCCAAAATCCAATCGAGCATTGGAGAAATGTCTTTTTTTTCATCGTTGAGGTTTCGAACTGCAATCCCTTCTCGACCAATCGCATAAATATACGGAAAATCGAGCTGCTCTTCAGACGCTCCAAGCGACACAAACAGATCAAAAATTTCATCTAGCACCTCATCTGGTCGAGCTGTTGGCTTATCGATTTTATTAATAACCACCATAACCTTAAGCCCAAGCTGAAGAGATTTTTGAAGTACAAATTTGGTTTGGGGCATTGGACCTTCGTAGGCATCTACCACCAAAAGTGTCGCATCTACTGTTCTGAGAACTCGCTCTACTTCGCTTCCAAAATCAGCATGTCCCGGAGTGTCTACCACGTTAATTTTCGTATCTTTGTAGAAGATAGAAGTGTTTTTCGCATAAATAGTAATTCCTCGTTCTTTTTCTTGAGCGTTAGAATCCATGGCTCGCTCTTCCAGCACTTCGTGTGTTCCTAGAACACTTCCAGATTTTAACAATGCGTCTACCAGTGTTGTTTTTCCGTGGTCTACGTGGGCGATAATCGCAATATTTCGAATGTCCATACAAATAAAAAAATATACTAAGAGAGTGTATCTGAAAAAGAGTTTTGAAGAAAGAGAGTTTTAGAATTACAAATGATAAATGACGACAGAAAATGGATCTTTATGAAAAATTGCCAATGAAGTGCGTAATTAAAAAGAAATCCAAATTATTCATTTTATGTTTATTCCCACTCAATCGTTCCTGGTGGTTTTCCCGTTAGGTCATAAAACACATTCACGATATTCGGCACTTCTTTTTGTATTCGGGAGATGATATTTTTTAAAAGCTTTTCTGGAATCTCTGCTGCTGTTGCGGTCATAGCATTTTCGCTTTCGATGGGACGAAGGATAATCGCTTCTTTCCCATCTTGAAATACAGGAGCAAGCACTACAGGAAACTGCCAAATATGATTACAAGAATCATCTTTCGAAATTTCTTCTCGAACGATTCCATCGACATGCTGCAATATGGCAATTCTTTCTTTTGTCATAAACGATGGGGATACTGAAAACTTGCTTTCCAAATTTCCCATCACTTTCCAAAGCACTCGATTGAGAGAAGGTTCTGCATTGGATATATCTGTTGCTATTTGCAGTTTTTTTTCGAAGGGGGTTTCTTCCAAAAACTCCAAAACCACAGGATGTCGATAAGATCTTCCGTCTCCTTGCACTCCCACAGAACGAATTGGTAAAGCAATGGCTTTCACGTTTGGATACGTTTTCATTATTTTTTCTTCTTTCTCTGTCGCATTTTCCAGCGGATCTGCTTTTGTAGCACATAAAATACGAACTCCTAGGCCTGGTCCTGGGAATGGGTGTCGTCCAATCAGATCTTCCGAAAGTCCGAGACGTCGGCCCACTTCTCTTACTTCGTCTTTATACAAATCTGCTACGGGTTCCACAATGGTTCCTGCATCAATCATTCGCTGAATAGCGTCTACTCGATTGTGATGGGTTTTGATCTTAGAAGAGTGTTTTGTTCCTCCGCTTTCAATAGTGTCTGGATAAATGGTTCCCTGTCCTAAAATCCATTCATTAGGGTTTAGGTTCAGATTTTTTGAAACGTAAGCCTGCACTTCTAAAAACATATTTCCAATAGCTTTTCGTTTTTCTTCTGGCACGGTGACACCTTCTAATGTTTTCAAAAATTGATCAGCTGCATTTTCGATATGCAGATTTGGAAAGCCTGCTTTTTCGAGTATCATTTTCACTTCACTCGCTTCATTTTCCCGCATCATTCCGTGATCAATCAAACATCCAAACACTCGATCTTTCCCAAGTGCTTTGGAAAGCAATGCAAAACACACACTCGAATCAACTCCTCCCGAAACGAGCAAGAAAACTTTTTTTCC
Source organism: uncultured Candidatus Peribacteria bacterium (assembly GCA_964532505.1). GTDB lineage: Bacteria > Patescibacteriota > Gracilibacteria > CAIRYL01 > CAIRYL01 > CAZHIF01. Next base: position 133,828 of record CAZHIF010000001.1, on the reverse strand, counting down.
TTTGCATTTTTGTTGAATTTCTACAGTTATCTGTTCAATAACGTCTCCAATATTCCATGTATTTTCCACTCCACAAATCCTGATAAAGTTTTTGAGCAGTTCCATTCCTTTTTCACTGTGCGTCACTTCTGGGTGAAATTGGATCCCATAGATATTTTTTTTAAAATGCGCCATGGCAGCCACTGAACAATCTTTTGTTGTTCCTGCGATGCAAAATCCTTCTGGCACTTTGGTGACATGGTCTCCATGACTCATCCACATCACACTGTTTTGTGAGATATTTTCAAAAATTCCTTTTTCTTCCAAAATCTTCAATTCTGATTTTCCAAATTCATGCACAGGGCTTCCCTCCACTTCTCCTCCCAATATTTTGGCAATCACTTGATGTCCGTAGCAAATTCCCAATACAGGAATATTCAGCTCTGTCATCCATTTTTCTACCATTGGTGCGTCAAGGTCATACACCGAATGGGGACCTCCAGAAAAAATAATTCCTGCAGGATTTTTGGTAAGTAATTCTTCTTTTGAAATATCGTTCGAAATAATTTCGGAATAAGCTCCAAGCCGTCGTATTCGATTGGCAATGAGATGTGCATACTGTCCACCGAAGTCAACAACAACAATAGGGGAGTTCATAGAAAGTACTAAAGGTGAGAGAAATATATCAAAATCACCAAGTAGAAACAATCTTCTTTTTTTATGTGGGAAGTGGTAGGGTGGTAGAGTCTTTTTTTATTTTTATGAAGGATCCACTAGACTTGACTGATGGGAAAATACTCCGTGATTTTTTGAAGCGATATGGAGTGTGGGCAAAGAAAAAATTTGGGCAGAATTTTTTGCAAGATAGGCAGGCTTTGGAACAAATTGTAGCATTAGGGAATTTGAAAAAAGGAGATTTGGTGGTGGAGGTGGGGCCTGGACATGGCGTCCTTACCCGAGAACTTTTGAAAAATGAAGCACGAGTTCGGGCTGTTGAGATCGATAAAGAAATTCTTCCTGCGCTGAATGCTGCTACAAGGGAATGGAAAGAATATTTTGAAGTGGAAAATAAGCATGTGTTGGATTTTGAACCGCCGACGGAAGACTATTCGTTTATTGCCAATATCCCATACCACCTCACCTCTCCAATTCTTCGAAAGTTTTTGATCGACACACCTCATCGTCCCAAAAGACTAGTGATCTTGATGCAAAAGGAAGTGGCAGAAAAAATCGCTTGTAAGTCAGGAAAAGATTCCCTGCTGTCTATTATGGTGAAAACGTTTGGCGAGCCTAAATATGCGTTTACGGTAAAAGCCGAAAGTTTTTTTCCTGCTCCAAAGGTGGATTCTGCGGTGTTGGTGATCGATGTATTTGCAATACCAAAAATTTCTATTCCGTCAAAAATCTATTTTGAAATGCTATATGCAGGGTTTTCTTCTCCTCGAAAAAAACTAAAAAATGCGTTGCAACACACCTTTCTCTATACCAATGCGCAAATTGACCCTGTATTTGAAACTTTGAAAATTGATCCAGATGCCAGAGCTCAAGATATAACAATTCCGCAGTGGGAAGCCATGACCAAGATTTTCTTCAAGAAATATTTTGAAAAACAGTGCCAATAAATATTGGCATTGTTTTCTTTTTTATGCCATTTTCCCAAGCTCAATTTTCCCTCCTCCCAAGAGGTGCCAATGCACATGGAAAACGCTTTGTCCGCCTTTTTCTCCTACATTACACATCACTTTATATCCTTCTAGGTTTTGTTCTGCTGCTAGGTTTTTTGCCACTCGAATACATTTTGCCATCAATAGCTCATCTCCGTCTTCCAAATCCATAAGCGTGGGGATTGGTTTTTTTGGGATAATGAGGATATGCACTGGGGCTGCTGGTGCAATATCATGAATTGCGATAATTTCCTCATCTTCATAGGAAATATTCGCAGGAATTTCTCGATCTATAATTTTTTGAAAAATGGTTTTCATGCTTATTTTTTTGTAAAAAATTCAAGAATTGTTTTAATGATAGGCGCTATTCCTGATTTGATGGAAAGAAAAATCTTTGCAGGAATCCAAATGTATGATTGCAATAGTCCAGTAATACTTTCTGCCATTCCTGCAATGCGCTGCACAATCCCTAAAATTTTAAACGTTCGAATTAAAATAGGAATGATGAAAATGAGTAGCCCAAGTAAAAAAACACTAATGGAAAGCTGTAAGATTTGCACGCTGTGTGTTAAAAGATATTCCATAGGAAGAAGATTAAAGCTCTTTTTATAATACCAGCTTTACTGCGAAAGAATAATTGTATTTTTTGAAGAAATCTTTCATAAAAATACAATTTTAATCGACTAGCAATAAATCAATGAACAAATAATGAGAAGCTTGTAACTTTGAAAAACTCTTTTTTTCTTCAAATTATATTACATTTTTTAAGAAAACAGATAGACTGTGTGTGGTTCACCTATTTTTATTTTTTCTTTTGAAATAATGCTTACTGATACTATAAAATCTGATTTTCCTATTTTCACCCATCATCCAAATCTTGTCTATTTAGATTCTGGGGCGAGTGCTCAAAAACCAAAAATGGTGATTGATGCCGTGAAACACTTTTGTGAGACGTCGTATGCCAATATCCATCGGGGGCTCTATTCTCTTTCGGCTCTTTCCACCGATGCCGTGGAAAAGAGTCGTGCACAAGTAGCAAATTTTGTGGGTGTTCGTCCTCAGGATGTGATTTTTACCAAAAACTCCACAGAGGCTTCCAATCTTATCGCGAGGGGGGTGTTTGGATTTGTGCAAAAAAAATTTTCTGATTTTGAAGTGGTGATTACCGCTGCTGATCATCATGCCAATTTTTTGCCGTGGCAAGTGCTTTGTCATCAAAACAATATTCCCATGTGCGTGGCTATGCCCGATGAGCATGGTGTTTTTTCGGCAGAAGATATTTTGGGCTGCATTACACCAAAAACTAAAATACTAGTATTGCCTCATGTTTCTAATGTAACAGGGCAGATTTTTCCAATTGAAGAAATCAAGAATAATATTGATCCTGAAATTTTTATGGTGTTGGACGCTTCTCAGGGCATTCCTCATCTTCCTGTTGATTTTTCTAAATTAGGAGTGGATGCTGCGTTTTTCACAGGACACAAAATTGGCGCAGGGGGAACTGGGGCGGCTATTCTTTCTCCTCGACTTTTTGGGAAACTAGAACCACTCCTCTATGGTGGCGATATGGTGGAAAGTGTGACGATTGATTCGTATACCCTTCTTCCACAGCCGATGTGTTTTGAATCGGGAACGCCTGCTATTGAAAATATTGTGGGGCTTGGAGCAGCGATTGAGTATTTGCAAAGCATTGGAGGAATGCACGAGGTGCGAATGCATGAAAAAGCATTGATAGCGTATGCCATTCAACAAGTGCAAACTTGTTTGCCAGATTGGAATATCATTGGGCCCATCGATCCTGAAACCAGAAGTGGCAATCTGACAATTGCCCATCCTCGAATCCACCATGAAGATGTGGGAATGATTTTGGGAGAAAAAAATATTTGCGTGAGAACGGGCTTTCATTGTGCACATCCGCTTCATCAGTGCCTCAAAAGTGGCGGAACGGTGCGCATGAGTTTTTGGGTGTATACCACGTTTTCTGATGTTGACGCGATTATAGCGGGATTGAAAACAGCAGAAAAAATGCTGGGATAATTTTTCCCTTTCCTTCGCTCGATTCTCTTCGTATACTTTTTGAAGAAGATTTTTTTTTCTTTTTTTATGAAATTTTCAGGAACTTACACGGCGATTATCACGCCTTTTTGCGAAGATGAATCGATTGATTATGATGCCTTGAACCGATTGGTGGAAGAGCAAATTTCTGCTGGAGTTGATGGAATTGTGGTGGCAGGAACAACAGGGGAGAGCCCAACTCTTTCTTGGGAAGAACATAATAAAATGATTGCGAAAATGGTGCAGATGGTGAATGGTCGAGTGCAAGTAATTGCAGGAACTGGGGCTAATTGCACAAGGGAGGCAGTGGATGGAAGTATGGAAGCGGAAAAAAATGGAGTTGATGCTCTTTTGGTGGTGGTGCCATATTATAATAAGCCAAGTCAGCAAGGGATTTTTGATTATTACACGAAAGTGTGTCATTCAGTTTCTGTTCCAGTAATTGGATACAATGTGCCGGGAAGATGTGGTGTTAATATGCTTCCTGAGACCATGAAGCAGATTAAAGATGCTTGCCCAAATTTTGTGGGAGTGAAGGAGTGTAATGGAGTGGAACAGGCTCAAAAAGTGCGAGAGCTATGCGGAGATGATTTTGTAATTCTTTCGGGGAATGATGATCAAATTATTGTACTTATGGAAAAAGTAAGGGCAAATGGAGTGATTTCAGTGATTTCCAACGCCTTGCCAAAAGAAACAAAGCAGATGACTACTTTGGCAGCAGAAGGGAAATGGCAAGAGGCATATGCGTTGCAAGAAAGTCTGCTTGAAAAAATTGATCTCTGCTTTGTGGAGGCAAATCCTATGCCGATTAAAACATTGCTTGCGAATATGGGAAAGTGCAAAAAAGTTTTCCGATCCCCCATGACTCCAATCCATCCAGAAAATGAAGCGAAACTTTTGAAAGCATTTGAAATATTATAGATTGTAAATTTTAATTTTATACGCGTGGCACAATACGTTGGAGTAATAGAAAAAATGGTATTTGGTGGAGATGGGTTTTTGAAAAATGAAGAAGGAATCGCTATTTTTTTGCCAAAAGGAATTACAGGGCAAAAGGTTTTGTATCATGTTCCCAAGAAAAAAAAGAATTTTTGGCAGGGAGAAATTATTGAAGTGTTAGAACCTTCACCACTAGAGATTCCCTTCACGGAACGTAAAAATCCACTTCCTGGGTGTGTGTATCAAAATATTCGATATGCCGATCAATTGCTGATTAAAGATGCCCAGCTGAAAGAAATATTTCGGAATTTTGATGTTGAGTTTTTGCCCATTAAAGCCTCTCCAGAAATTTTTTCCTATCGAAACAAAATGGAGTTTTCCTTCGGATTCTCTTCGATGAAGTCTGAAATAAGAGACGGAAAAAAGCATTGGAAAGACGAAGGCTTTGCGTTGGGGTTTCATCCTCCCAAAAACTGGGCAAGTGTGATTTCTATTCCTGATGTTTTCATCGCTTCTCCTTCTGTCAATTTCTTGAGAGAAATATTAGAAAAAAATATTCCACTCCTCTATCCTGACGAATTGCCGTGGAATGCACTTTCTCGAAAAGGATTTTTTCGAGGGGTAATTTTTCGAGAATCTCGACTCACCAAAATGATTCAAGTCAATCTGGTGGTTTCTGCAGAAAAACCCCTAGAATACTATCAACCCTTGCAAAATCTGATTTTGAATACCGCTCTTCCCGAAGCAAAAACCATTTCTGGAATAGTGATAACCGTGCATACGGGGCAAAACGATGCGATTACCGATCCAAAAACTTCATTGCTATGGGGTTTGGAATTATTGCAAGAAGATTTGTGTGGACGGCATTTTGAAATTTCACCATTTTCGTTTTTTCAAACGAATACATTGGGCGCAGAAGTGCTCTATTCCACTATTGAGCAAGCAGTTGGTGATATTGCAGGAAAAACTGTTTTGGATTTATTTTGCGGAACAGGATCGATTGGAATTTTCTGCGCAAAGGATGCAAAAAAGGTGATTGGTGTGGAAATGGTGAAAGAGGCGGTGGAAGTGGCTCGAAAGAATGCTGAAAAAAATGGACTAAAAAATGCAGTTTTTTATGCAGGGAAAGCAGAAAAAATACTTCCAGATGTGTTGGCAGATCACACTCCAAGCAGTGTAATTATCGACCCTCCTCGTGCTGGAATGCACCCTGATGCTTTGGAAATGGTGGCACATTTGCAGGTTCCCAAAATGGTCTATGTTTCTTGTAATCCTTCCACCTTGGCTCGTGATGCAGAATATTTAGAGAAAAATGGTTGGAAGTTAAAAACTATTCAAGCGATTGACATGTTTCCGCACACGCCACATGTGGAGGTGGTCTCGGTGTTTGAAAAGTAATCTTTAATTTTTTGATATGAATTTTGGACTCTTTGGATATGGGAAAATGGGGAAAATGGTAGAATCTGTTGCCATTTCTCGAAATCATATAATTGTTGAAAAAAAAGAGATAGATATGCCGTTTGAAGGACTTGCGGATATATATATCGATTTTACCCTTCCAGAGGCTTTGGAGGAAAATGTGCGGCATTGCTGTAATGCGAAAAAACCAATGGTGATAGGAACAACCGGATGGACACAAAAAAAAGAGTGGGTTCACTCGCAGGCATTAGAAGTTGGAATCCCGATTATTTATGGAGGAAATTTTTCATTAGGAGTGAATCTTTTTTGGAAAGCCTTGGCAAAAACAACGGAAGAATTTTCGGCTTTTTCTGATGTCTATGATGTTTTTACGCACGAATATCACCATCGACAAAAAAAAGATGCGCCCAGTGGAACGGCTATCACTACAGCCCAAGTGATTGTTGATCATTTCCCTGCGAAGAAAAAGATTCTCTTTGATTTGTTAGAACGTCGAGCGCCAGAGGCTGAAGAATTGCATGTTTCCTCATCTCGAGGGGGAAGTATACCAGGAACGCACAGCGTATTTTTTGATTCTCCTTTTGATACCATTGAGATAGTGCACACTGCCAGAACCCGAGAAGGGTTTGCGTATGGAGCGGTGTTGGCAGCTGAAAAAGTGCAGACGCTTCCTGCTGGGCTGCATCATTTTCCTGATATTTTTGATTTATTGTTTTAAAGTGTATGAAAATGCCAATTGTTTGTGTTGGATGTTCTCTGGAGGGGATTAAATTGATTCAAAAAATGGTGGAAAGTAAGATTTGGTGTGTAGAAGATTTTTATTTTTCGGAAGAATATTCTGCTGTTGTGCGAAAATATTTTCCGATGTATAATTCATATTCATCTGAGGATTTCAAACAAATGGGGTACAATATCTATGCTGCGAGAAGTATTTTTATTATGGGAGAAGTGTCCGTATTGGATCCTATTTGGGGTGTTATTATTCCTTTTTTTCATCGTCATATTAGCATTTTTTCATATTCATCACTCTCAAATGATGATTTAAAAAAAATATTTCCCAAATTGAGAATTGCACTTTTGGGGAAAGTCGACATGGCATGGCGTATAGAGTTTTTGCAGCATTGGACAGATGCCAGAAAACGAAGTGCCTTAGAAATGTTTATGTATTTACCGGATCCGTGGATGGAAGCTCCTTTGTCTTTTCGTCTACAGGTTGAAAGAGGGTGGGATTGAAGTAGATGGGAGAATGGTGTTTTAAAAATATCTATACAATCTACCACAAGCTTCTAGAGAAGTAATTTCCCCTAAAAATATTATCAGCTCATTATTCAAACGCCATTCTACAGGTTGTTCAAAAAAAATGCCAAATGTACACAAAATGTTTTAACTCAGCACTATATTGCAGATGTTTTTTTATTCTTACACTACACTTTTCAAAAACGCTTCAACTCCTGCAATTCCTTTTTCTTGAAAAATCCGAAGAATATGACTTCCGATAACGGCATACTCCACTTTCCCTTCCAAGTTTTTCACCTGCTGAGCGCTTTGGATCCCAAATCCAAGGGCAATTTTTGCATTGGTTGAATTTTTTATTTTTTGCAAATAATTTTCCAAGTCATTGCTCACTCCTGCCACTCCAGTGATTCCTGTTCGAGACACCGCATACACCAAGTTTTTGGCATATTTCCCAAGAAGATTATATCTCTCATCGCTCATGGTGGGGGCATACAGTGGAATCATTTCTACATTGTTTTTTTCACAGATTGCAAAAAATTCTTCTCCTTCACGCGTATCTAGTGGAAGATCTGGGATAATAAATCCGTTTATTCCTACTTCTGCACTTTTCTCGATAAATTTCTTGATGCCTTGTGCCATTACAATATTGGCATAGGTCATAAAGAAGAGGGGGATAGAAACTCCATTCTCCCGTAATTTTTTTGCTAAAATAAATGAATCTTCTACCGTTGCTCCATTTTGCAATGCTTCTTCCGATGCTTTTAGTATAGTAGGACCATCTGCCACAGGATCAGAAAATGGAATCTGCAACTCCACCGCATCTACTCCATTTTTTACCATTGCCATCACTAAACGGAAGGTATCTTCGAGGCTAGGATATCCAACCACCACGTGAGTCATGAGTTTTATCTTCACAATAAAAATTTAAAATACATGGTTCATTGCTTGCTGCTCGTGTTAGATATTCACTGATTTGAATCCTCTGGAAAATGCTTTCAAATTCCCTTCTACTACAGGTGCAGGAAGTTCACTTGAAAGATATGTTTGGAGATGGGGAAGAAAATCATCATGCGACATAATCCCAGAAATGGCTACTAAAGCTCCCAACATTGGTACATTGGGAATGTTTCGTCCGATTTCTTCTTCGGCGATAGTGGTTGCGTCTATGTGTACAATCTTTCCGGGGAATAGGTCGTTAAACTTTGTTTTTTCTTGCTTTGTATTAATCACTACTGTTCCATCTGATTTCAATCCTTTAAGAACATCTTCATACGAAAGCTCGTTTTCGTTGATAAGAGAAGTGTCGAGGAGCAAAGCCACATCTGGAAATTCTACCAAGTGTGCTCCCAAAATAGCGTTACTGGAAAATCTATTATACACCAGCACAGGAGCCCCTTTTTTCTCTGCTCCAAAATCTGGGAACGATTGGGCAAAAAGACTTGTGTTTTCTGCAGCAATTTCACAAAAAGCATTTGCAGCGGTGATGGCTCCGTGTCCTGCACGCGAGTGCCATCTGATTTCAAGAGAAGACATAAAAAAAATAAGAATTAAAAATAAAAAATAAAGAATGAAAAATGAAAAATGGTGAGCAGTTTGAGACTTATTAATATGCTCTCGCATAAACAATTTTTAATGTTGTAGTTTTTTCTGTAAAAATACATTTTGATTCAGGATTGTTTTGATTGAATACAAAAGGAATGCATCGAGCGGTTACTTTCAGTTCTTTTAGGAGTTTCTCTCTTGTTTCGTCTATTTCTGCAGAGCTATAGCAAAGCGCAAATCCAGCATCTTCGTTTTCAAAATGTTTTTTAAGACCATCTAAAGAAGTTATTTCGGTGATATGAGCATCTCGAAAGTTTTTTGCTTTGGAAAAAATATTCTGCTGCATTTCTTCTAAAATTTCTGGAATTTTTCCCAACTCCGCCATTGCTACAAAATTTTTTTGCGAAGAATCTTGGTCTCGGCGAGAAAGGGTGAACCCGTTTTTTTCCATTTCTTTTCCTCCCACTTCCATTCTAAGAGGGATTCCTTTTCTCACCCAGTCCCAATATTTTGGACCGTTTCCTTTTTCTGATTTGTCGATGACTACTTCTATTTTACCTTCGTCGTATGATAGCAATTCGAGCTGTTTTTTCAAATTTTCACAATACTCCAAAACCACTGCTTCGTTTTCTCTTCCCAAAAATGGTAAGATTACCACATGTTTCGGTGCAATTTTGGGCGGCAAAACAAGCCCATCATCATCAGAATGCGTCATGATAAGTCCTCCAATCATTCGAGTGCTCACTCCCCAAGAAGTAGTGTAGGCATATTCAATTTCTCCGTTTTGATTGGAAAATTTGATATCAGAAGCTTTGGCAAAGTGTTGCCCCAAAAAATGAGAAGTTCCTGCTTGCAAGGCTTTTTTACTCTGCATCATGGCTTCTACGGTGTAGGTGTTTTCTGCCCCAGCAAATCGTTCCTCTGGTGTTTTTTCTCCTTTCAATATGGGCATTGCCAAGTATTCCTGCATAAACCACTCATACACATCCAGCATTCTCATGGTTTCTTCTTTCGCATCTTGTTCTGTAGCGTGCACTGTGTGTCCTTCTTGCCACAAAAACTCACTGGTTCTGAGGAACATTCTTGTTCGCATTTCCCATCGCATCACGTTTGCCCATTGATTGATGAGAATTGGTAAATCTCGATAAGATTGCACCCATTTGGAAAAGCTATCCCCGATAATGGTTTCGCTTGTTGGGCGGATTACAAATGGCTCTTCGAGCTTGGCTTCCGGCGATGGCACCAGTTTCCCATCGATCATTTCAAGCCGATGGTGTGTGACTACTGCACATTCTTTGGCAAATCCTTCCACATGTTCGGCTTCTTTTGCCAAAAACGAAAGGGGAATGAGGAGCGGGAAATAGGCATTTTCGTGTCCTGTCGCCTTAAACTTTGCGTCTAATATTTTTTGCATCTTTTCCCAAAGCGCATATCCCCAAGGTTTGATAACCATGCAACCACGCACAGGGCTATTATCAGCCATTGCAGCTCCTTCTATTACAGCTTGATACCACTGTGCAAAATCTTGTTCTCGAGTAGGGGTGATGGCGGTTTTTGTTGCCATAGAAATGTGAAATGAAAAAAATCATCGGTAGTCTAGCATATTTTTTGTGAGCTCGAAAATTTTATTTTTTCAATAAAAATTATCAGATATACTCATCTCGTTCTTTTCAAAAAAATTATGCACACCATCCTTTCCCTTCCTGCTCAAACCCCAGTGTTTGTGCTGGAAATTATCGGATCAAAATCGCAACAAGAATATCTTGAAAGTATTGGTATTAAGCCTGAATCTCTTATTACGATTACCAAAAACCCAGCGTTGGAGTGTAGCACTCAGCCTGTGATAATAGAAATCCATGAAGCGCGGTTTATGCTTGATCAAGATCTTGCGAAAGATATTATTGTGGCGCATGCATTGGATGATCAGAATAAAATCTTTCATGGAAATAAAACACAACAAAGAAGCGCATTATTGGAAATTTTAAAATCGCATTCTGGGCATTTCACGCTTCCACGCTTGACCGAATTGGTGCAGCAGAAGTTTCCTGAAATGGGGGAAATCACAATCTACCGAAACCTCAAAACCCTTATCGAAAAAGAAATCGTGGAAGAGATCGATCTACCAGGAGATCGAAAAACATACGAAGTGAAAAAAGGACATCATGAGCATATTTTTTGTCAAAACTGTGGAGCCTTGATTGAATTTTATGATGAAGAAATGGAAGCTGTACAAGAGCGTATTATGAGAGAGCATGGCGCAACTCTTTTATCACATCGTGTAACACTGATCGCGAGTTCATGTGCGAATTGCAAAAAATAATGCTTCCCTCTTTTTTTATCTGTACATTTTGCAGAGATTTCTTAGCTTTGACAAGAAATCAATAAAAATATACTATTCGCTTTGGTATCTTTTTATGAAAATAGCATGAAAAAAAAGCCACTTACCCTGATGTCTTTTTTGAGAATTTTATCCATTGTCGTTGGACTCGTTATGGTTTGGAGAGGGATTTGGTATGTACTTGACGCTATCGATTTGGTATTTTTTGCAGGAAATCATCTTTGGACTGGAATATTCGGAATTATTATAGGGCTTATGCTATTGTATTTTCCGGATAAAGATTTGAAAGAAATTGAAAAATTATAATTTAATTTAACTTAATTGTATGGATTTGCTTATTAAAGCTATTGCTATTGTAGCTCTGTTGTATATTATGTACCGAGCTGCTGAATATATGGTAGAATCAAGTACCGCTATTGCGAAATATTTCAAAGTATCAGATTTGGTAATTGGGCTTACTGTGGTCGCCATTGGAACATCTGCTCCTGAAATGGTGGTTTCCATTAGTGCAACCCTTCAAGGATCTGGTGATATTGCTGTTTCCAATATTGTTGGGTCTAATATTTATAATTTAGGGATTATCCTCGGAGTTGTCGCATTGGTTGCCAAAAGCACTATTTCAGAAAAAATATTATACAGAGATGTTCTTACTTTGGTAGGAATCAGTATTTTGCAATATATTTTCTTTTTAGATGGAGAGCTTTCTCGTATAGAAGGATTTATAGTGCTGTTAGTGTTCTCTGTGTGGTTTTATTTTGTTTTTACTTCTACTTCAAAAAATGAAATTGATGTAGAAGAAATCGATGCGGTATCTACTAAAAAAATATGGAAACATTGGGGGATTTTTATCATTTCATTAGCATCATTGGTCGCTTCTGGTCATTTTATGGTAGATCTTGCGTCTGATATTGCAAGATCATTGGGAGTTTCAGAATGGATTATAGGGCTTACTATTGTAGGAATAGGGACTTCAACTCCGGAACTTATTACTTCCCTTGTTGCTATTATGAAACGATCTGTGGGAATTTCACTGGGGAATCTTTTTGGAAGTGATATTTTTAATCAGGGACTTGTATTGGCGATTGCTAGTATGTTGGTTCCTATTTCCACAAAAGGAGATGATGCAGCATCTGGATTTTTATTTATAAGTCTTTATGTTGCGTTTTTATTTGTTCTGTTTTGGTGGAGAAAAAGACTTAGTTATGTAGAAGGAATTATTATTATAACGATTGTTTCTACTCGATTTGCTTGGGAAGTTTGGAAAGGAATAGCGTAATAGTTTTTATTTTTGATTTATTGGTGATTTTTGGGACAGGTATTCACGATTTTCAAAACTCTTTCCACGTGCTGGAGGAGTTTTTTTCTTTTTCTTCCCTTTCTGCTATAGTTTTTTTGTAATTCATAATTCCATCAAGTGTCTTTTGCTCGCAAAATCTTTTTCAGCACGGCTTCGCAAATTATAGGAAAGCTTTCCACAGCATTGATAGCGCTTATCACACTACATATTTTGGCGAGTTATTTCACTCCTGCTCAATTGGCGGATTATGGAACGATTTATAGCTTATTGGCTTTTTTTGCGGCGCTGGCGGATATGGGGATTTACACCTTGATCCTCAGAGACATGAGTTCACATGAAGAAAATGCGGCGCATTGGTATAGCAAAGGTGTAGTATTGAGATTTCTCTTGGCACTTGTGGTGCTTTCTGTTTCCTCTCTTTTTTTATGGGGCATTCCTCAGTATGCAAACACGTCTGTTGCGCTTGGATTCCCTATTGCAGCGATTGGAACATTTTTTATTCTCATAAGTGGGATAGTTTCTGTAGTGCTGCAATATACCCTTAAAATGCACTATGCCGCACTAGCGCTTATTTTAGGGAAAATGTGTTCGTTTTTGTTCGTTTTGCTTGTCACACAGTGGTGGTTTCCTAGTACTTCTTCGCTTGCGTTCTACACGTTGCTTTTTCTTGGGTCTTTGGGAAGTGTCATTATTTTCCTCATCACCTTTTTTTTTGCACGCCAAGAACTTTCCTTTTCTGCGAAGGTTTCCGCCTCAGATCTTTTAGATTTGTTTAAAAAAACACTTCCTTTTGGAATATCAGCAATTCTTGCCATGTTCTATTTTCAAATGGGGATGCTGAGTTTTCGCTTTCTCCTAGAGGGTGAAGCCCGAGTGTTAGCTGAATCGCAATATTTTATTGTACTTCGGATGATAGAAGTGCTGATGTATTTCCCCGTCTATTTTATGGCGTCGATGCTGCCATCTATTTCCAAAAGTATTTCTCAAAACCTCCAAAATATTTCTTCTCAGCTTTCTTATTCCTTTTTGGTGTTATGTTTTTTGGCATTTCCCATTGGAGGATATTTGTTTTCCCTTGCCCCTGAGGTTATTCACCTCATTGCCCCAATGCATAATGCATCTGCACCCCTTCTGCAACTATCTGCAGTATCGCTCATTTTTGCATTTTGGAATGGATTTGTTTCGTATGTGCTTATTGCTTTTGGTGAGCAAAAAATGGTTCTCAAGCGTAATTTTCTCGCTGTTTGCATTGGTGCTATCAGTCTGCTGTTTTTTGTTCCGCATTTCCAAATGATGGGGGCTGCGTATGCAACGCTTTTGGCAGAGGTCTTCATTTTTTTATGGGGAATGCATCGCTTGAGAAAAATATCTCCTTTTCCGTTTTTGTGGGGTGCACTTTTCAAGCTCATCTTGGCTTCACTTTTTTGTACCATGCTGGTGTTTTTCACCAAAACTTGGCTGATAAACCTTGCGGGATTGTTTCTTGCTATTGTTTTAGAGACGCTTTTTTCAGGTGTTTTGTTTTTGGGAATACTTTTTTTAATAGGCTTTTTTACCCCAGAAATGAAAAAAATCTTTTCAAAATAATTTGATTGCTTTTTTTCTCTTGCTATAGTTATTCATGGTAATTTTTTTTCTGAAATAGTATGGATGTATACATCGGGAATGATCATGCTGGTGTGGAAATGGCAAAAGCGCTTGCTGATTTTTTGCAAGAGCAGTTTGGCTACATGGTGCATCATTTGGGAGCATACGATGAGGCTTCAGTTGATTATCCGGATTTTGGAGCAGAGGTGGGGAGAAAAGTATCAGAAAGCGCCGGAGCAATGGGGGTTGTTATTTGCGGAACAGGGATTGGAATTTCTATTGCGGCGAATAAAATACATGGCATTCGGTGTGCCAATTGTGTGAGCCCATACATGGCAGAAATGTCTCGAAAACATAATGATGCCAATGTGCTTGCCTTAGGAGCAAGGCTTTTGAATATTGATAATGCAAAAATTATTACGCAAACTTTTTTTGATACACTATTTGAAGAGGATCGCCATGCGCGGCGCGTGAAAAAGCTTAATGCTCTTTAAAAAAGATGTTTTGAAAAAAAGCTTGAACAGCTCTTTATTTTTTGATAGAATACTCTGAATTTTTTTTTAAATATTTTTTTATGGACAATATGAACAACGATAATAAATGGGCAAGTGATAATGATGTAATTATTCAAAAAACAACGGATGCAGATATTCCTGTAGAATCAAACACTTCTCGGAAAATGGGAATAGCGATGGGGATTGTAGGGGTTGTTTTGGTCGTCGCAGGAATCCTTCCTATGTTTATGGATTCCAATAATTTACAAGGAGATACCACTTCGGATCAGCTACAGATTTCCAACTCAGCATCATCAGAATCCGTTGATCCTCTGGTTGCCTTGCTTTCAGGAACTGATGCTCCTGCATTTACTCCTTCTTCTGTTGCCAAGACTGCTTCAAATGTGGAAGGTACTCCAACTATTACCAATATGCCTTCTGCTTCTCCAAAAACATCAGAAGCAGTTGATCCACTTGTGGCACTACCCTCTTCCTCAGACGCTCCTATTCATAATGCCGCTTCTGCCACCCCTGAATCAACTCCTCAAGTTCTTTCTGCCAATACTCCTACTGCGTCAGATCCTACCTCCGCTTCATCAGAGGTAGAAACAATCCTTGCTAAAAAAAATACTCACGTTGGAACAACTGATACTGCTGGGGCTGCATTTCATGGGTCGGCTCCTTTGAAGAACACTTCTGTAAATACTGCCTCTGCTTCTTCTGCGAAAAACGCTGCGGCCGAAACATCTACCCCCGCTTCTATGCCAAAAACAGGGGCGGAGGAAAATATTTTTCTAATGCTTGGACTTTCATTCCTCTTTGCTGCATTTTGGTATACTCGACGACGATCATAATCGTGCACTATGACCTCTCCACAACTCTCAACATCGTCAACACCATCGAATCACCCTCAAAGTACAAAGCAGGAACTTTCTCAAAAAGAGGTTCCTGTTTTAACAGAAGCTGATCTCAAAAAAATTCGTCTTGCAGAAAAAACACTTGCCGAGGGAATGACGAGCATTCGAGATATTATTTCCCCCGCGTCGTTTGATGTGCATTTCAAAAACCTGCAGCTTGGGTCGCTCTATGTCAAGAGTTTTTATGTCTACACTTATCCTCGGTATATCAATGCCAATTGGCTTTCTCCTGTTATCAATACTTCTGCAACAATTGATGTGTCAATGTTTATCTATCCGTTTGCTTCGGATGATATTATGGATCAACTGCGAAAGAAAGTGGCAGAAATGAATTCGACCATTTCCATAGAACGAGAACGGGGAATGCCTCGAGATCCGTCTTTGGAAGCTGCGTTGCAAGATGCAGAAGAATTACGGGATAAACTCGCTCGGGGGCAGGAAAAATTTTTCCAGATGGGGCTGTATTTCACTGTGTATGGAACGAGTGAGGAAGAAGTGACAAAAGTACAAACTACTATTCAATCACTTTTGGGAGGGAAATTATTGCTTTCTAAACCTGCTGAACTTCAGCACGCGCAGGGGTTTCAAACCACGCTTCCTTTGGGAACTGATTTGCTCGAAGTGTATCGAAGCATGAACACTGCTCCTCTTTCTTCCAGTTTTCCATTCACCAGTTCCGATCTCTCTACCGATCATGGGATTTTATACGGAGTGAATCGTCAAAATAATTCTCTTATTATTTTTGATCGATTTTCTTTGGAGAATGCCAATTCTGTTATTTTTGCAAAGTCAGGAGCAGGGAAGTCATTCGCGGTCAAGCTGGAAGTGTTGAGGCATTTGATGATGGGAACAACAGCTATCATCATCGATCCAGAAAACGAATATGAAAAACTTGCTCAGGTGGTGGGTGGAAGTATCGTTAAAATTTCACTCACTTCTCCACAGCGAATCAATCCATTCGACCTTATGTCTCCAGCAAAAGATGAGGTGGTGCAGCCTGGGGATATTTTGCGAAGTAATATCATCACTCTTTTGGGGCTGTTACGCCTGATGCTCGGAGGGCTTACTCCAGAAGAAGAGGGGATTTTAGACAAAGCGCTTATCGACACCTACGCATTGAAAGGAATTTTAATGACGCAAGAAGATCCTTCCCACCTTGAACCTCCTGTGATGAGTGATTTGGAAGCGGTGCTTTCGCGAATGCAAGGCGCACAATCGTTGAGAGATCGAATTTCAAAATTCACTACGGGAACATTTTCTGGGATTTTCAATCACCAAACCAATATCGATTTTGATGTGCCGTTTTTGGTTTTCGAAATTCGAGATTTACATGATGAACTCCGGCCGATGGCGATGTATGTGATTCTTGATTTTATCTGGAATCGAATTCGTGCCACCATCAAAAAACGACTTTTAGTAATTGATGAGGCGTGGATTATGATGCAGCATGAAGATAGTGCTCGGTTTTTGCATGGGTTGGTGAAGCGAGCGCGAAAGTACTATTTGGGTGTGACCACCATCACCCAAGATGTGGAAGATTTTCTCAAATCGCAATATGGAACAGCGATTATCACCAACTCGTCGATGCAACTTTTGATGAAACAATCTCCCACCGCAGCAGACGAACTGCAAAAAGTTTTTCACCTCACCGATGGAGAAAAATACCTTTTGATGAATTCGGAAGTAGGGCAGGGGATTTTGTTCGCGGGGCTTGAACATGCAGCCATTCAGATTATTGCGTCATATTCAGAACAAAAATTGATTACGACTAACCCTGCGGAGAAATCGGGGTAGTTAAATGTTTTTGAGAGTAGGTGTTGTTATGCTGCTTCATGAAAATGCTGTAGCCTTGCCACCATTTTTTCGGATCCAATACTTTTATAAAGCCAGATAATCCGTTCTCTTATAGGCTTATCGATCGCAGAGAAATGCTGGTGTCTATGTTCTTTGGCAATGTTTCGGATTTCTTGAAGTACTTTTTGTCGCAGAAACGCGTTGAGTTGCGTTTCAAATGCCAGACGAATCCCCGGTGAATTGATAAGTTTTTTAGTCGATCCTGAAATTTTTTCGTCTTTATGAAAGAGCAGTGTTGCAAGATTTGGAATTTGAGAATGGTCTCCCATTTTTGCGAGTGCTATCACAATGTGTTTTCGAATATGCGGATGCGTTTCTTCCAAAAGAATACTTTTAAGCCGCGCATATTCAGAAGAAATATTCAGCTCTCCAACCGTATAAATTCCACTCATGCGCATGTTTTCATCTAGGGACTGAATCATCTGAATAATTTGTGAAAGGAGGATTTCTCTATATCGATGAAACGGCCAAAGGGCAATGATGCTTGCTGATTTAATGTATGCGTTTTTATTTTCCAAAAATGGAAGAATAAACGGAGCAATAGAAATATCTCGAAATGATCCGCATCCTAAGATACTACAGAAAGCGATATCTGTATTTTTGTGATGTGTCTTCTGTATTAAAAAAGGAACCATTTCTGAAGCATGGATATACGAAAGAATTTGTAAAATTTTCATACGGATTCGCTTGGAATCATTTTTTTCAAAACTTTCTTGCAGCACTTGCACCATCCGTTCTTTGGAAAATGGATGTTTTGAGAAATTCATTTGTGCTTTGGCAAATGCCAGCATTGTTTCGAGTGCTGCCATTTGTATTTCTTCTTCGCTGTTCTCAATGCATGCCAACACATCGGCAAAGAGTTCCATATCATTGTGAATTGCAATTCCTTTGAGTGCTAATATTTTTATAATGGTTGGTTCCATTGTGTTTTTGAGTACATCCGATAAAATCCATGACGCATTCTCATGTCCATTTTGGCTGAAGATTTCTAGTGCATCAAATTTTTCTTCTGGAAGATGGGGGCGTCGAATATTCCGTTCTGCCATTCTGGTATAGTCTGTGGGAGCTGATTTGGTGACAAGCCAATACCCAATCGTTGCTATAATAACGATTCCTCCCAAGCTATATAAAAGCATTGTTTTTGTAGTATTGAAGAACGGGATTACTGTGGTGAAAAAAATAATTAAAAGTGCTCCCAGAAGCATTCCGACGGGGCGAGCGATACCTTCCAAAAATTCTCTAGCCTGTTCTCTTATTTCAGTTTTAAAAACATAAAAAGAAGATGCAATCGCATTTTTTTGGATTCCTCCGAATACTTCATAAATCCCTTTTCCCAGCATTCCCAAGGGAACAAGCGCAAAAGCAATCATTAGGAAAGTATTTGCCAAAAGAGCAAAGGGTTGAAGCCATAGGCTTCGAATTACTCCCAGTTTTTTTTGAATCCACGTGGCGGCAAAAATTTGAATTAGAAATAAGGTGCTAAATACTGCCACATGAAAAAGTCCTAATCCGTGTGTGAGCTGGGTAGCAATTTCGCTCTGCACAGAAGCTTCTGATGCGTGGGGAAGTAGTTCTGCCGCTGCAAGCAAGTATTGATATTCTACAATAACAAAAATAATTGCTTGCAAAATACCTGCCCAAAAGAATTTTTTTAAAAGTGGAGTTTTGAACGCAAGAATGCAAAAATCAAAAATCTCATCCCAAAAAGGCTTCTTTTCTAAATGCTCTTCTTCCTTGTGCTGAAGATGTACATCTTCTAGAAAGAATGAAGAGAATGCGACAATGCTTGCAGAAACCAATATAAGCATTCCACAAATAGCCTGAAGGCTTTCGGTGCTGATGAAATATGCCCCACTAGCTGCAATAATTCCGGCAATAATTCCGCCAATGGGTTCTCCTGATTCGATGAGAGGAATTGCATGTTCGGCTTCCTCTGGAGAAAAGATTTGCTCTATATAGAGCGCAAAAAACACCAGCGCATGCCACAGAAAAAAACAAAGTGTGATAAGCATCACCGCCCATTCCATAAAAAATACAGGAATAAGAAGAGAAGTGAATAGGAAAATCCCTCCAATTATCAGCCATGCGATAAGTATTTTTTTCACAGGATATTTTCTAAGGAGTGGCATTACCAAAAGATTTCCTAAAAATAAGAAAATAGCCTGAAAAAGAAGGAGAATGGGAAGAAGTGTTTCCGAATTGTAGGCAATAAAGAGAGATAAAATAATAGTACTGAGAAGTACCACGCTTGTTTGTAAAATCATTCTCGCAATCCACAGCAAAAATACCTTTTGTTTGAGTAGGTCTGGAAGAGAGGAGATAGATAAAAAGAATGTAAACACTGATTTAAATAATTAAAAACTATAAAGAGATTTCTACAGAAATCTCTTTATTATATCACAGTCTTTACTGTTTTCCGAATTATTTTTGCATTTGCAGTATTGAATTTTTGAAAGAAAGTGCTGCTTCCAAGCATCCCTGAATTCGAAGATTTGAGGGATCAAGTGCAAGTGCTTTTTCAAACAGCACAATCGCTTTTTCGAAGACTTGTTTTTCCAGTAAGCACACTCCCAAGTCACACAAAATCAGAGGATCTTCTGCTCGTAAATTAAGCGCTCGTTCAAGGGTTGCAATTCCACTCACTTCTTCCCCTGTGTGAAACCGAGCCCATCCGAGGCATCGCAATATTTCTGGATTATTAGGTGATGCTTGGTTGGCTATGGTCAAAAAAGAAAGTGCTTTTTTGTTTTTGTTATCCGTGAGTAGCAAAAATCCCATCACATAATTGGCAATGTAGCTTGTATTGTTGTGGGATAATATAAATTGCGCAACGGATTTTGCCTTTTCAAATTCTTTGAGCGACAAGAGATTATCTGCTACCTCTTCGGCTGCAGGAATGCACGAAGGATCTTTTTGCAATATTTTTTGTGCGATTTTAAGCGCGCGCGAAAAATTACCTTGCAGCTTATAGTCTTCCGATTCCACCAATCGCTCTAGCACGTGTCGTGGTAATTCTTTTTGTGCGTCCATGCTCTCTTTCCATTTTTTTCGTCGATTGCTTGATTTTTTATCATTCATAAAAGTCTTTTGATAATAGTTGTAAGGTCTTCTCATTATCCTCTTTTTTGACGGTTTTGACAACCTTTTTAGGGTTGTTTTTTTTAAGAGTTGTTTTCAGAAATAATTCGCATTCGATCGTAAAAATGAAAGTCTTTGAGGTGTTTTTGTGTTGAAGATAAGAGGTATTCATTGATATGCTCCCCTTTCAATAATTTTTTCCGAATATCGCTGGCACACAAATTCGTTCGTTTTTCGATTGGGAATATTTCCACATTTTCCTCCTGTCTAAATAGCATTTGTACTATCGAAGAGCCAGATGCTACCACATCAATCGGGGGAAGATATTGCTGCACGTGCTGTGTCCAAAGGCTATAGAGATTGATATTTCTAATGGGGACAATCGCCCATTTTTCTGCTGGAATTTTCAATTCTTCCAAAGCCGATTCGATAATCTGAAATCGTTCACTGGCAGTAAGAGGATTCTTGGGTAAAAAATTATCTTCCGCACTTCCAATGCCAATATAGAGCTTTCTGATCTGATGATCATACTTCTCAAAAATCTGATGGATTGCATCGGTATGCCCTTTGTGAAACGGCTGAAATCGTCCAATATACAATATGTTTTTTTTCATCGGGCAAGAGTGAAAGAAAGTGATTTTATGGGTTCTTTTGAGAATTCTTTTTGGAGAAGTGTGAGGAGCGTTTTTTGATATTGCTGCATAAAATAATGTATATTAGGAGAAACACAAAAAACAATAATTCTTCCTTTGGAATATTTATGTGGAACACATCCTGATGCTATTTTTTCTGGAAAGTTTTGCGCAATAGCTTGTTTTGTTTTTTCCAAAACCAAAGCAGAGAACGCTTCATCTTCGATACCCAATACCGAAAGCCGACGAAAAAGCATTTGTGCAAAGGTCTTCACAAAATAGCTAAAAGGAAAATTCTTTTCGATTCTACCATTTTTTTCTTTCTTGTGATACTGTTTTGTCTGGTTTTTTGCATATATGTATGGATGGTTTACCACGGGCTTTAATCGATACAGTTGATTATTTCGCACGATTTCCTGGAGTTGGAAAAAAAACAGCAATGCGAATGGCGTTTTTTCTCTTACAAAAAACTCCAGAATATCACACATCGTTTGCGAAGAGTATTTCTTCACTTTCTTCTTCTCTTGGTACATGTGAGCATTGCTTTCACTTGTGTGATGCAGGAATGAATTCTTGCGAAATATGTGCTTCTCCAAAGCGTTCTGGTAATCAATTGTGTGTGGTTGAATCATCTCTTGATTTGTTGGCGATGGAGCGCAGTGGGTGTTTTTCTGGAAAATATTTTGTGCTCGGAGGGGTGATTTCTCCTATGGAAGGCATTGGTCCTGATGAATTGCGTATTGCAGAATTGGTGAAAATGGTGCAGCTTAATCGTCCAGAAGAAGTGATTATTGCTTTGTCTTCGACCATGGAAGGGGAGGCGACCGCGTCATATTTGCTTCCGCTTTTGCAATCTTCCACAAAGGTTTCAAGAATTGCTAGAGGAATGCCGTTGGGAAATCTGTTGCAATATACCGATGAAAACACGCTCCATCGGGCGTTTGTAGGAAGAAGTTAAAAAAGTTTATTCTCTTTTATCTCTTTGGATTTCTCTTTATACTATTGCTGATTTTTCCCCTTGCTTTTATGCCTCCAAAAATTGCTGTGCTTACCTTTCCCGGAAACAACTGCGAAAACGAAACAGTTCGCGCCCTTGACTCGGTTGGGTTTGATGTACAAAAAATACGATGGAATGAATCATCTAAAACACTTCTTTCGTTTGATGGGGTGGTGATTCCTGGGGGGTTTTCGTTTGAGGATCGAGGAAGAAGTGGGGTTATTTCTGCACAGGAACCTATTTTTAGAACCCTCAAGGAAATGGCAAAAGCAGGAAAGCCCATTATGGGGATTTGTAACGGTGCTCAAATGGTGGTGGAAAGTGGACTCATTTTGGAAACAGCAGAAGAAATTCCTGCCGTAGCTTTGCTGAAGAATAAACGAATGAATCAACGTGGAGAAATTTTAGGAACGGGGTTTTATCATTCTTGGAGAACACTGAAACCGATTCGAACTGATACGCCATTTTCTCAATTCTCTCACTCCATTCGAGTTCCTTTGGCGCATGGCGAAGGTCGATTTACGGTTCCAAATCATTTGCAATCCCTTATTCGTGAAAAAAATCTTATAGTTTTTCAATATGTGGATGAAAATGGAGCTGTGGATCCGCACTATCCTGTGAATCCAAATGGAAGTTTTGAAAATGCAGCAGCAATGTGCAATGAATCGGGGAATGTGCTAGCGATTATGCCGCACCCAGAGCGATCTGACGCTGGGAAAGCCGTGTTTGAAAGCCTTTGGAATTTCTTTCAAACCCAAAAAATAATTCCGTATATCGATACTCCTGTGGTTTCATTTCCACCTCGCACGCTTCATCCTCTTCCCGAAACGAATGTTCGGATTTTGGTTTCGCTCAATATCACTGATAACACCGAAAAGACTTTTTCTCAGGTGTTGCAGGCTCCTGTTGTTCGTCGAGAAATATGGGATATAAAAAGTGTGCAAATTCCATCCCAAGAGGCTTTAAAGGCACTTTTGCTTTCTGGAGAATTGGTAAATCTTCACAAGCAATCGGTGCAAGTATTTGTAGGCGGAGTGTGGTATTTATTTTCAAAAGAAGATGGTTTTTCTCCTCTTTCAGAGGATCCATTGCAGGATTTTTTTCTTGTGCGCGAGAAAGAAGATTTTAAAGGGAAATATGCTCAGGAACACCTCAAAAGGCATTTTCCAGATCTTTCGGTGGAAGCGGTTTCTTTTGGAGTGTTGTGGAAAGTGGAAGGATCTGATATTACAGAAATGATTCAAAAACCTCTTTTCGCCAGCTATGTGGGTGAAGAAGTGATGGAAGCATAAAAAATCGTACTATACAGGATTTTTTTGTATTTCCCAAAAAAACATTATAAAACTATGGGTATTTATGAATTTTAGAATGATATATGCATGAATTCTAAAAACACCAAAACAGATATTTCTTGCCTTGGTGTTTTTTACCCCCCCTGTTTTTATCCTTTTATATAATTTAGGATTTGAGAAATAGCGAGAAATACGGTTAAAATAGCAGAAACAGAAATAATTATTTTGTTACTCGTTTTTTCTAAATCTAATCGTACTTCCAGTTTAAATGCTTCAAACTTTCCTTCGAGTCCAAAAAACTTGTTTTCTAGCATTATTACAGCTATTGATTATTTCATTCAGCTTATCATCTAAATAGTTGATGTGATTGTATTAAGATTTTAGCAAAAGAATACTGATATTATCAGGGTTCAAGCCTTCTCCTTGAGAAAACTTTTCTTCTATTTCGGTAATTTTTGGAGTAATCATGGTAATGAGCGTATCCTCTACGCGTGTTTTATCCATATACAAATCAAAAAAAACTACTTCCAGTATGTCATGTGTCGAAAAACGGTACACTGGTATTTTCGCGTTTCAAAAACACAATTCTAATCAAGAATGAAAAAATATTTCTACACTTCTGCAAAAGACTTTATGACTAAATGTGCATTGTGATTTTTTGGCAAATCGTCAAGTCGATCCACGGCAATCACGTGCATCCCTGCATCTTTTCCAGCAGTAATTCCCGTAATACTATCTTCAAATACCAAGCATTTTTTGGGATCCACATTCATTTGATATGCTGCAATAAGATACATTTCAGGGCTTGGTTTTGGTGAGAGGTGTGGTTTTCGATCGATAATCGCATCAAAATATTGATCAAGAGGAATGCTTTTCATCGCTATTTCCATCGTGAAGGGAGAGCAATTTGTTACTAGTACTTTTTGTTTTTCATGATGGCGCTCCAAAAATGCTTTAGCATCGTCATAGAGCTTCGCCGTAAATGGAGTGTTTTTTTGTTCTGTGCGATAGGCATGCATAATATTACTCCTTTCTTCTTCTGTAAATCGATCTCCCCAAAAAATTCGAAGATAGGCTTCCAAATTCATTCCTCTGGGATATTCCGAGGAATTCAGATCGATATCAAACTGTTTCAGCGCATTTTTAAAACACCGCTGATAATACTGCTCCGATCCTTCGAGAATCGTGCCATCGAGATCAAAACACCAACAGTCAAAATCTGAGAGAAAATTCAAAATTTAAAATTAAAAATGTAGATAGAAGTTTCAAATTACAAATTCTTTCTTGCTTTTCACCTTTAGTTTTTCATTTTTCACTATTCATCATTTCTCCTTCCATTGCCCAATCTCCCGTTTTTGTCACTTTCACGTCCACTATTTCTCCTACAAATCGTTGCTCTTTGGCTCCCACGGGAAATCTGATACTCCTTCCTGTGTGTGTTTTTCCTGTTGCATATCCATTCTCCACGCTATCCACCAAAACACTTTCGATTTTTCCTATCATTTTTGCATATTCATTGCGAGATGTTTCTTTCAATTTTTCAGTGAGGCGAGTGAGTCTATTTTTTTTTAAATCCTCTGAAATAGTGTCTTCCATTCGGTCGCCTGCAAAGGTGCCTTTTCGAGGTGAATATTTTGAAATATAGGCAATGAGAAACTGTTCTTGGTCGAACAAGTCAAGTGTCATCTCAAAATCTTCTTCGGTTTCATCGCAAAAGCCTACGATGATGTCGGTCGTGATTGTGAGCTCTGGAATCATCGTTCTTGCCAATTTGGTGAAGTCTGTAAATCTGGAAATATTATGCTCTCGCCCCATTTTTTGCAAGATGGCACTGGATCCACTCTGCACGGGAAGGTGCATGGTTCTTAGGATATTTGGATGGTTTTGCATCACTTCCAATACGTCTTTTCCCATATGCCGAGGGTGTGGGGATGTAAACCCGACTCGAGGAATGCTGAGAGTTGCCACTGCGTCGAGCAAGATCGCAAAATCAGTCTGGCGCTGAAGAGTTTTTCGGGTGCTGTCGTCTAAAAAATATGCGTTCACATTTTGCCCCACTAGCACTATTTCTTTTACGCCGTTTTCGATATGTTTTTTGCATTCCTCCATTATGTCTTTAAAAGGACGAGAACGCTCTCTTCCTCTGGTAAACGGCACCACGCAATAGGTACAAAATTTATCGCATCCTGTCATAATGGGTACAAAGGCGCGATGTTGTTGCTCCAATTTTGGCGTAATGTTCAAATAATCCAATTCGTCAAAAGGATTTTCAGGTCGTGTAATCGTTGGGTCAAATTGCTGTAATAGCTCTGGAATGGCTTGCATGTCTTCGATTCGAAACACAAGATCAATTCTTTTAAATCTTCGCAGAAGGCTATCTTTTTCTTCTTTTTCGTCGTTTTGAGTGGAGGTTTTTTTGATCATGCAGCCTGTGAGTGCAACTAATTTCCCTGCTTTTTTTGCGTTATACACCGCACCATATACCCGTTCTTCGGCATGTTGTTTAATGGAACATGTGTTGAAGATCACTAAATCAGCTTCTTTCATTGTTTCTTTTTTTTCGAGACCCAAAGAGAGTAATACGGCTTCCAGTTTTTCAGAATCTGAATAGTTCATCTGGCATCCAAAAGTCCGAATAAAAAATGATTTCATGAAAAGCAAGAGAAAAAAGCTCCAAATTATGACTCTAGTATGATACAATATTAAGAGTTTTTTTTATAGCAGTTTTTGAGAATGGAAAAAAAAAATACATTGGTTTCTTGGGTGATGAGCATTACAGCGATTGAATATTTTATCTTTGGGATTATTGATCCTTTTTATGGGCTTTTTGTGTATGAAGTAGTAGGTGATTATGGAACGGTTGGGTTGATTTTTGGAATCCGCACGCTGATAAGTCTACTTGCAGTTGTTTTTTTGGAACGGTTTTTTCAGATCGGATCTCCTGTGCAAAATCTGTTGATCGCCAATATTTTTATGGTGATTTTTTCCATTGCCATGTTTGCTTCTGGATATTGGCATTCTGTTTTGCTTCTGGTTATCATGACGATTGGATATGGATTTATTTTTTCTCTCAAAACCTTTTCTCGTCAAAACATGCTGCGACAAGAAATCCCTCCAGAGCTTTTTACTTCCACTCTTTCGCAAAGTGTCTCTCTCAAATATAGCGCGTGGATTTTAGGAATGATTGTAGGAGGTGGGGTTATTTTGCTGTGGGACGGAATTCCTCTCTATTTTCTCTTTCTCAGTATTGCTGGACTGTGGATGTTTAGCCTGTTTCCATTTTTTACAAAGCTTGATTCTCTGCAAAAAATGCTTTCAAGAGAACTGCATCCCGTGCGCTCTTTTGCCTTTCCACACGTTTCTTTTTCTCAGATCAAATCCTATTTCTATAGTTTTCCTCTTATTATTCGCTACAATTTTTCACTGTTCGGATTTTCTGAGTTTTTAGGGAGGGTGACGCTTTTGTTTATTCCCATTTTAGGAGAAAGCTTGAATTTGCACCTCTCTCAAATTTTTTGGCTCACAGCGTTTATGATATCTCCCTTTGTCTTTACGCAGGTTTTTTCTGGGTTGGTGAAGATTGTGAATAAGCTAATTATTATTATTGTAAGCATTGCACTTTCACTACTTCCTCTCTGGTACCTATCTCACACCGATATTCCATTTTGGATCGCGATGTGCAGCTTTATCGTTTCTCTAAGCTTGGCGATGTTGCAGCCTGCTCTTTTGGGAATTTCTCAAAAATACACCCCTAGTGTGCGCATCAAAGACACTACGCAGATGGAGATTTTTTTCGGTATGATTGGAAACTTTGTCGGAGCAGTGGGTGTTGGATATATTGCTGATTTGTGGGGTGTTGAAATTGCATTTTTTGTGACAGCCTTTGTAGCCCTGATCTTTCTTCTTGTTTCTTTGGGAATGAAAATCACGGCACCTTCTTCTCATCACGTAATCGCAGAAAATACAGAGGAAACCGAAGAGGGTCGAGAAAAGAAGATTCTCGAGCACGCCCATTTTCATTTTAGGAGGCATTTTGGTTGATAGTTTGCAATTTCTATAAGATTGCGAAGTGTATACTCAAGCTTATTTACTGAATGGTGTATACTGTTTTAATTTTTTCTACGCTATAGCTTTTTTAATAATTTCCAAAATTCCATTACTATCAATTCCTGCCGCTTGATACAGCTCTTTATCTTTTCCCGAAAGTTGATAGTGGTCTACGGCACAGGAATGAAAAAATTCTGGATATATTTTATTTTCGAAACAAAAGCGTTGCACTCCTGCAGAGAGTCCCGAATATGGGTTATGATCTTCTACGGTAATTACTTTTTTAGTGTTTTGAATTGACTGGAGTAAGGTTTTATCAAATTGCTTTGGTGAAGAAGCGATAATAATTTCCACTTTTTCTGGATTTTGAAATGCTTCCCTGGCTTTCAATGCTTCTATGACGGTTGCTCCCATTGCAATAATAGTGATGTCGCTTCCTGTTCGAAGCTTTTCACACCTTCCGTATGTGTACTCATAGTTTTCTCCAAAGACTAAAGATCCATCTTCATGTGTCAGTACAGGGATTTTATGCCTTCCCATTCGTACATAGTGGCTTCCCAAATGATTCGCTACATATCGAATAATTCGGTCGCAGTGATTTGGATCCGCCGGCTCGATGATGTGCGTATTGAAAAATCCCAAAAAACTTCCCATGTCATCAATAGCTTGGTGGGTTGGCCCATCTTCTCCAACGCTTAGTCCGCAGTGTGTCGCCACCATTTTTACATTGCAATGGTTGATGTCATTGAGTCGGGCTTGGTCTTTGGCTCTCGAGCTCATAAACGCGCCAAAGGTGGAGCAAAACGGAATATACCCCGAAAGAGAAAGCCCTCCCGAAACTGAAACCATATTTTGTTCTGCAATTCCTACTTCAATGTGCTGATCTGGAGTGCTTTCTGCCACAAACTTTGTCATAACCGAACTTCGCAAATCTGCTGTGAGGGCGAGCACTTTTTTGTTTTCTTTCGCCAAGCTTTCAAGCGCTTTTCCATATGCAGTTCGACAATCAGTCATCACCTCTTTTCCATATACAATCGGCGTTCCGCAGTGCACCGATTCGTCTTTTTC
Source organism: uncultured Candidatus Peribacteria bacterium (assembly GCA_964532505.1). Classification (GTDB taxonomy): domain Bacteria; phylum Patescibacteriota; class Gracilibacteria; order CAIRYL01; family CAIRYL01; genus CAZHIF01. The sequence goes on along the minus strand of CAZHIF010000001.1, from coordinate 105,393 downwards.
TCCTGTTTGATGCAACACAGAAGCGTTTGGATACCATATAATGTTTTCTTTTTTCCAGATTTCTAATTCTTTTGCTTCTTGCGCCGTGAGACTAAGACTTGGAAGTGCAATCATGGTTTGCTCTGGTTTTGGTGCTTTCCCGTGCCAATCTGATTTATTATCCCTTCCTGTGCTTTCCATAAATTCTACTCCTTTTCCCATAATTGTTTTTCCAATGATGAGCATTGGCTTTCCCACCACAGATTTGTCCATTGCTGATTGCATTTCTTCAAGCGAATGTCCATCTATTTCGATTACATTCCATCCACAGCTTTTTCCAATTTCTGAAATATGGATTGGCAAAACTTCATCCAAGCTTCCCGAAAGCTGAACCTTATTATAGTCTACAAATACAATGAAGTTATCGAGTTTTTGACCAGCTGCAAAAAGCAGTGTTTCATATACCTGTCCTTCTTGCATTTCTCCATCTCCCACCACGCCAAACACTCGTTTCCCAGAATTTAATTTTTTTTCGGCAAGTGCCATTCCTGCAGCAATGGAAATTCCTGCTCCCAGTGGACCCGTTCCCACTTCAACTCCAGAGACCAGCCGAGTAATGTGTCCTTCGAAATGACTTCCAAATGTTCGGAAGGTTTCAATGGCTTCTGTTTTTTTTACATATCCCATTTCTGCCAACACGCTGTATACCGCGGGTGAAATATGTCCGTTTGAAACCACCAGTTTTTCTCCTGTTTTTCCAATAATGTGTGTATATAAAAAAGCGAGATAATCAACACTCGAAAGAGAGCCTCCGGGATGACCGCTTTGGGCATTGGTCACCATTTGCAAGATGCTTTTTCGGCAATTTTTGGTGAAAGCAGAGAAAATGTTCAAATTCATGGGAAAATAGAAAAATAATGTGATTTTATTTTTTCATATTATTCGTGAGATGGGAATGGTATTTCTGCAAAAAAAGAACAGCGCGAACTGTTCTTTTTTTTAAATAATATGAAAATAAAATTTATTCTCCCTTATTCACCCTCTTCATCTTTGTGTTGTCTTTTGCAGCTTCAAAGATGAATGAAAGCAAGTAGGCAAGCGATGAAATCGCATCGTCATTTCCAGGTATAAGCATGTCATACAAATCAGGGTCCACGTTTGAATCGGCAATTCCAAGAACCGGAATAGAAAGCTTTCGAGCTTCCAAAACAGCGTTTAAATCTCGTTTTCCATCAACAATAAACATTGCATCTGGAGCTTTATACAAGTCTCGAATTCCATCAAATGCTTCTTGAAGTTTTTCGAGTTCTTTTTTGAATTCTGACTGTTCTTTTTTCGTATATTTTTCAATATCTCCTGTTTCGAACATTGATTCGATATGCTTCATTTTTTTGATTCGACCTCGAATGGTTTCGAAGTTGGTCATCATTCCTCCAATCCATTTATTCACTACAATTGGATAACCAGTCGCTTCTCGAAATTCTTCAAACATGGCTTTAGTTTGAGGCTTGGTGGAAACAAACAAGATAGTTTTTCCTCCTTTTGCTAATTCTCCCACTTTTTGGATCATATCCTTCAAAGCAGAAGCGGTTTTGTTGAGATCAAAGATATGAACTCCATTCGATTCTCCGTAGATGTATTTTTTCATCTTTGGATTCCATCGGGTCGTTTTTTGCCCGAAATGCACGGCATTTTTTGCCAACTCTTCTAGAGAGATAATCATAGAAAAAAATAAAATTCCTTATGCGCGGAAATTTGAGAATGGCACTGGGAAGGCTCTTTTAGTCATTAAAAGAGAGGAACCCTTGCTTGAAATTTCTTAAAAAAAACTCAAATTTCGGTTGCGACGTGCATTCTACCAATTCTAAGCGTGTTAAATCAAGAAAAAATGTTGATTTTTCTGATAAAAAAGTGTATTATTCTAGGAATTTTATCAATCTATGGGAGTGATTATTCCTCAAATTATTTTGGCAGGGCTTGATAAAAGCCATCCCCAGCAATCTTCTTTGGTGCAAAAGGTGATTCGTTTGGTGGAGGAAAGATTTTTGGAAATGGAAATTAAAATCTTGGTTCCTCACGAAAATTTTTCTCTAGAAGAGTTGCAGGCGTGGTTGAAGGAAGTTTCCAATCCTTCTGATTTTTTCTTGAATATTCAAAAGAAAGATCGCTTGTTGTTGCAATTTTCGCACCAGAGTGAAGAAAAAATTGCATCTCATCTTTCATATTCCCTTGCTACCCGCCTCGGATTTACCCCTGATCCTACCTTTCTATCAATCTTTTCTTCCGAAAACGAAGAAAGTGTTTTTTTGCAAAATCTTCCAGTGCATGTGTGGAATATTTCTTTTCCAGAATTGGTTACAGAAAAACAGCTCATGCTCAATGTAATGGCATGTGTAACAGATATGTATACCATTCATCATGAATTATTGCTTGAGGAATTTGTGTGGCCTTTTCGAGATGTGCCATCGTCTCATTTTGCTTTTGAAGCCATAAAAAAGGCAAAAATGAAAAAGATTATTACAGGATATAAAGGAGATATTTTTTATCCTAATGGGGGAATTACTCGAGGAGAAGTGCTTTATATGTTTGATAAATTGGGGCTTCTTTAAAATTTTATTTTTTGATAGAATTGAAGAAGTGATTTTTCACTTCTTTTTTTATGGAAACACCTGTTAACGAAAGTAATCCAGAACGATATCTTCGAGAGATTCGTGATCTGCAGAAGCAAAATACTGCATTGCTTCAAGAATTGGTAGAACAAAAGAGATCAGAGGTTCGCTGGCAACATTGGAAAAGTGTAGGTCGAGTTATTCTTATACTCCTTCCTTATGTGATTAGCTCATACGCCATGTGGCTTTTTTATACAAAAGTGCAAGAAAGCATTTCATCTATTACTAATGCACCCAAAAATACGATAGAAAATATCAACTCTGGAACAAAGCAATTTTGGAATACGAGAAATGAAATAATAAATGCTACAAGTGAAAAAACAGATGGCATAATAGAAAATGTAAAATCATATTTTTCACACTAACCTACCATATATCATTTTTTTATGAATCTCCTTCTGCACACCCTTTCTCGCTTTCCAAAAGGATTTTTTTTTGATGAAACAGGCAATGTTTTTGCTGAAATTACCTTTTCATCATCTTCTGGACTTATTGATGTTTTATCTCAAGAAAAAGCCTTTTTCGATACGCAGAACATTTTTTATGTTTCAGGTCCAGCAGGTTTTACAGGGCTACGAAACCTTTCTGTTTTCCTACAAATAGTGCAATTATTTTCCCCTAACCCTTATTCTTTTTTTTCCATTCCCACTGCTCAATTTCTTTCTTTGGCTTTTCCAGAAAGTACTCACGTAATTTTGCCGATAGGAAAGAGGGAATCGTTTTTGTTTTGTGCAGGGAAGTATAAAAAATATAGGAATGAAGAACTTTTAGAAAATTCAGCCCCACAATTCTCTGAAGAAATACATTTTTCTAATACTTTTTTTCAACAAATTATTGAACAAAAAAAAGCATTTCAAATCGAAAAAATAGAAATAGAATATGGTGCAGAGCCTAATATTGGAATAAAAGATTGATCGAAATGATTTTTTCTCGTATGATGTTTTTTGTATGAAGTTTTGTTTAAGTTTTCTATTGGCGCGAAAGCAAAAGAGGCTTTGCATTTGATCGGCACAGGGATTTTTTTTGAACTTTCAAAAACCACGTGCCAAAACGTGGTTTTTTTCTTTTATTTTATATGCATTTTGATTTTCTTACGGTTTTAACATTTTTCTATTCTATTAGTGGATTAATCAGCTTATTAGCCTATTTCCCCACCATTAAAGATGTGTGGAACGGAATCCCTTCTGCAAACATAGAAAGTTATTTTTTATGGACGATTAATGGATGTATTGCCCTTTTATATGGGATTTTCAAGCTTCAAGATATCCCTTTTATTATTCTTTCAGGAATCGGATTTATTTGTTGTTTGGTAATCCTTATTTTGCGGTTGCGGATCAAAAACAAGGTTTCGGAAGAAACATAATTTTTTGTAGAGGAATATGATTCAATTTTTTAAAAAAAGTTTTGAACAATGGTTTGAAATAAAATCAAAAATTCATGAAAAGAAAAAATTTCCACGATTTTTGAAATTAGGTGATATTTTTTGGTATCATTCTTTGGAAAAGAAAAGTTTGGGGTCTCGTTACCCTTTAGACGATATGGGGGGAGGTGTTGCTCTTTTTGCTCTTTGTTCTCATTTTTTTTCTTTATAATTTAATTTTTTTTTATGACCTTCAAAGACCCTCTTATTTTAGAACGAATTCGAAAACTGGAAGAACTCAAAACGCTCAATATTGATCCGTATTATAAAAATCGTTTTGAAATTTCTCACAATTCTGTACAGGCAATAGAATTGGCAGAAAAAGGCGTGCGAGAAATTGCGGACATTCACACAAATTCAAGCAAAAACATTTCAACTGCAGGGCGAATTGTGTTGTTTCGATCTATGGGAAAACTGATTTTTGCAACTATTCAAGATCAAGCAGGACGACTTCAAATTTGTTTTCAAAAAGATTTTTTTACAGTAGAAGGACTGGATGAATCGCAAAAAACGCCACTCAAATTTGTGGAAAAACTTTTAGACCTCGGAGATTTCATTGGTGTTTCTGGAGAAATGTTCAAAACCAATCATGGTGAATTGACGCTTTTTGTGAACAAACTCACCTTTTTGTCAAAAGCGTTACGCCCAATGCCCGAAAAATTTCATGGACTTTCCGACACTGAAACATGCTACCGAGAGCGAAATTTGGACTTGATGACAAACCAAGAAACCATGGATCGATTTATTCTGCGTTCAAAAATGGTACAAGAAATTAGAGGTTTTTTTGCAGAAAAACAGTTTTTGGAAGTAGAAACCTCCATTTTGCAAGGACAAGCAGGAGGTGCTATGGCAAAAGTTTTTGAAACGCATCACAACGCTCTTGATCATGATTTTGTTTTGCGAATTGCGTTAGAACTGGATTTAAAACGAGCGATTGGAGGAGGACTAGAACGAATTTTTGAAATTGGAAAAAATTTCCGAAATGAAGGAACCGATCCTTCTCATTTACAAGAATTTTCTATGCTGGAATGGTATGCCGCGTATTGCAGCATTGAAGATAATAAAGCATGGACAGAAGAATTATTTCATCGACTTTGCAAAAATGTTTTCAAAAAAAATATTATTACCGTACGAGATACCGAAGGAAATGAAACCGAAATTGATTTTGGAAAAAAATTTGATGAAAAGAGGTTTCCAGATCTTATAAAAGAATACACAGGGCTTGACATGCTTTCGGCGAGCATGGAAGAAATTCAGACAGTGGCAAAAAATTTGGGAATTGATTATCAAGGCGTTGGAAAAGGAAATTTGCTGGATGATATTTACAAAAAAACAGCTCGTCCAAATCTTATTCAGCCAACTTTTGTGTTCGATTACCCAGAAGAATTGAAACCACTTGCAGCACCCAAAGGAGATGGAACGGCGAATTGTTTTCAGTTGGTAGTAAATAGTTGGGAAATTGTCAATTCCTACGGAGAATTAATTGACCCGTTAGTACAACGACGACTTTTAGAAGAACAAAGCGATGCAAAAGCGGGCGGAGATGACGAAGCAATGGAAGTGGATGAAGTATTTTTGAAAGCAATGGAACACGGATTTCCACCCATGACGGGTTCTGGATTTGGAATTGACCGATTGGCTGCAATTTTTACCGGTCAGCCAAATTTGCGAGATGTGGTGTTGTTTCCCACGATGAAGCCGGAAAAAAAAGAAGTATCAGCAAAAGAAGCAGAAGCGAAATATCGAGCAAAAAAAATTGTAGTTATTGCTGATGAATTTCATCCAGATGGATTGGGTGCCATTGCAAATGCAATTGGACAATTGGGAATTGAAATTGGAGGACACAGCAAAGAGCAATTGTTTGAAGCAAAAATTTTACATGATTCTGATAATAAGGTTCACTATGCTGATTGTTTTTATGGAATGTCAAACTTAAGAGGTTCGCAATCGCAAATGGCAGAATTTGTAAAAAAATGCCATGATGCTTCTATTCAAGTTTTTGATTTTTCGGATATTATGCGAAAAGCGCATACGGATAAGCAAATGCAAGACGGATATAAAGCAAAAAAAACTGATGAAATTGGATATATGGCAGTAGGGGCATTAATTCCTGCAGATTTTGAAAAAGAATTTTTGGAAGGATTAGATTTATTTGGTGCAAAATAATTTGTATGTTTGGGGTGTCGAAATGTTGAAAAAAATACAACATAATTTGAATTATTTTAATTGCGTGTATTGTAGATGCGCCCCGATGGGGGCGTATCTACAAAAAGACCAGTCTTTTTATATAAAGACTGGTCTTACTTTCTTTTTCTGGTGGGCAGTGAGGGATTCGAACCCCCGACCCCCTGGGTGTAAACCAGATGCTCTAGCCAACTGAGCTAACTGCCCTCGTGAAAAAAAAGCTAAAGCAGTGTATATTAAAAATAGAAACTACGTCAAGCATATTTTTGGGGTATTTCCCAAACTGATGTGCTGAGATAATATAAGGAGATATTCGTGAAGAAACGAGAAGAGGGTACAAAGAAATTTATAGGGGAAAGGATAGGATTGGAAATGGTGTTAGTCCCGAAGAGGTTTCGGGGGAGTTTTTATGTTGAGGAAGTGAGAGAAAGGGAATAAGGTACATTGATATACTCACACGGTAGAAAAAAATAAGAGACAGTAATCCGATGTATGGCAATGGAGATACCAAAAAAGAACTTTTGGTAAGGAGTCGAATGCTTCTTTTTAAGAGAAAAACAGAGTGGACACCGTGGTTTTGTTTACTGAATTTCCAGAAATACAAAAATCGTATGATTTGATGGAAGAATTTTGTGGTTTTTACCGCATTTTTGCTGGCGATACAAATTCTAAATTTTTGGCAAAAACAGCGTTAGAGAAGTGGTATAAAAATGTAGAAAATTCAAAAATTTCTGGAATGCAAAATTTTGCTCACACTGTCAAATCCCACGAATTCCATTTCCGTATCAAAAAATATTTCACTCCAGATTAGTCAGCACATCAAAAAAAGATTTACTCAAAAAAAACAATAGACAAGAGGCTTTTTACTTGATACACTGCTTTGGCGTTTTTGTTTGCGCCTTGTCGCGGAGTAGAGAAGTGGTATCTCGTCGGGCTCATAACCCGAAGATCATTGGTTCGATTCCAATCTCCGCAACCAGTGTTTTTTTCTGAAACGATGTCAAAAATTCTTTTGGTACGTCCAAAAATGGTAAATGTTTCGCATTTTTAAAAACTTCCAAAGAAGCGTTTGGAAGTTTTTTTTGTGCTTCTTGGGCATACCAAAGCGGAGTGATTTCATCATCCTCTCCCCACATCATGTGAATATCAAAATCTTTTAAATCTGCTAAGTATACTGAAATATCTTCAGAAATAACATTTTGAAATGTTTTTTTCATGATTTCATTATTGCCAAGGCTTTCGTAATCTGAATTTTTTGAGAACGAGTAAAACACCCTTCTCATCATTTTTTTGATAGCTGGAAGTGCCGAAAGCAGCTTTGCTATTTGTCCAATCATTCGTTTTCTCCACGAAATATTTCTATAAAATGGAACTCCAATGAAAATAATTTTTTGGATTTTCTGGAGAATCTTTTTTTCGCGGATTATTTTCACAATCACTCGTCCGCCAAATGAATGTCCGACTAGGATTACTTTTCTGTTTTTTGGAGCTATTTTTTCTATCCATTCAGCCGTGAGATTTGCATATTGCTCTAGTTTCCAAGGAGATTTCGGAGTTTCAGAGTTTCCGCAATTTGGAAAATCAAGTGCGGCATATGATTGATTTTCTGGATACAAATTTCGAAACACTTCCAGTTTTGCACCCCATCCATGAAGAAAAACAAGGATTGGTTCTTCATTTTCTTGGATATGCGCGATAAAGGAAATCTTTTGTCCAAAGATAATTTTTTCTTGCTTGGTCATAGTATAAAAATTACTCAAAAATATTATAAATCTCTTTCCAAAATTCAGGATTTTCTTTCACTTGTTTTTCCATTTTCTTCGTTGCGTGCAGCACAGATGTGTGATCTCTTCCCGAAAAATATTCTCCAATTTGCTGGAGCGAAATTTTGAGATATTTTTTGATGCAATACATTGCTACTTGCCTCGCTTCCATAAATTGGCTCGAACGGCTGGTTCCCAAAATATCTTTTAAAGGAAGTCCATAATGATCGGCAATGGCGCTCACTATCTCCTCCATGGTTTTTGGAAGTTCTTTTTTTTCTCTTGTTTTAATAATCTTTTGTCCTTTATTTAGCTTTTGGAAGACTTCTTCCAGATATTCTATGGTGGGTTCTACTCCACACAATTCCTGTTGGGCTTTCGATTGCAAGATCACCCCTTGCAGTTCTCGAATAGAATGGTGCACGTTTTGCGCGATGAAGTCGTGTACATTGTCTTCCATCAAAATTCCAGCTTCTCGAGCCTTGAGCTTCACAATCGCCAAACGAGTTTCGTAGCCCGGAAACTTTACATCTGCAATCATTCCCATAGAAAAACGGCTTTTAAGTCGGTCTTCGGTGAGCTGCAACTCCATTGGTGGACGATCTGAAGAAAAGATCATTTGCTTTTTAGCCGAATAGAGGTCATTGAATAGGTGAAAGAATATTTCTTGTGTTCTATCTTTGCCCGCTAAAAATTGAATATCATCAAGCACAAATACGTCCACTTGACGATATTTGCGACGCACCTGATCCATTTTTCGTTTTTGAATTGCGTCCACCACTTCGGCAATGAAATTTTCTGCGGGAAGATAGACTACGAGCGCATTTGGATTTTTTCTGAGGATTTCGTTTGCGGTTGCCTGCAGCAAATGCGTTTTCCCAAGCCCCACTTCTCCATAGACGAAAAGGGGATTATAGGCACCTCCAGGAGAATTGGCCACGGCTTGACATGCGGCGTGGGCGAGCTGATTTTCATTCCCTACAATAAAATTTCGAAGTGAAAAACTATCATCTAATATTTTGGAAATGAAGGTTTCTCCTTCTTTGGTGATTTTTACAGAGGCTTGTTTTGGCAATTTTCTGGTCTGTAATGGCTCATCTGGATCATCTGCTGTGATGGTTTTGGAGTCTCGAAGCAAGACGGTGAGGTCGACAGCTTTGTTTTTCTTTTCATTTTCGAGCGTTCCATCCACCACAATTTCCAATGTTTTAATAGGATTATTAAGAATTTGAAACGCATCGATAATTTGTGGTTTTGCTTTTTCGATATACGAAACATAGAAGTTTCTAGCTGATCCGATTGTCGCTTTTCCGTTTTCCAAGTTTAAAAGAGCGCTGTGCAAAAATCCAGCCATCATTTTTGATTTTGGCGTGTGCTTTGCCACCTCCAAAAGGACTTGTTCCCACAGTAAAAAGAGATCAACCACAATGATAATGAAAAAATTTCTGCATTTGATAGAGTAAAAGTTTTCCACAAAAAATACAACCGTGTTTTCAAAAAATATTTTGGAAAATCATTATCCATTGTGATATAAAAAGTGTGGTATTTTTTAATTATTTTTATATGTTTGACGATCAATACATTGTGGCAAAGGTTTCAGGGAGAGCTCCAGATTTTACGGCAAATGCGTATGTCAACGGGCAATTTACCAAGTTTTCGCTTTCTGAAGATGTTCTCAAAAAAGGAAAATGGGCAGTGCTTTTCTTTTGGCCTTTGGATTTTACTTTTGTATGTCCCACAGAAATTAAAGCCTTTGCGGCAAAATCAAAAGATTTTGAAGCAGAAAATGCTCAGCTCATTGGAGTTTCTGTGGATTCAGAACATTCTCATCGAGCGTGGTGCAAAGGGGATTTGGGAGAACTAGATTTTCCAATGGTTTCTGACCTCAGCAAAGAAATTTCTATTGCTTATGATGTCCTTCATGATGATGGGATGTCGCTTCGAGGAACGTTTATTATCGATCCAAGTGGTGTGATTCAACACGCAACAATCAATAATCTTCCACTAGGAAGAAATGTGGACGAAATACTTCGAACGCTTCAGGCTGCTCAAAGCGGAGACCTTTGCCCTGCGGGATGGCAAAAAGGAGAAAAGACCCTTGGAAAAGCGTAAGAAAAAACCACGAACAAAAAAGAAGCCCTATCCTCAATCATTCGAGGTGGGGCTTTTTTGAAAAAAAAGCTTATATACCAGTTCCGTTAAATAATTTCAAATTTAAGAGACAGGAGAGATTGGATTTCAGATTTTAAATTTTTCCAGTTTTCCTTGGAAAAGAAGGAACAGACAAACTCATAGAATGCGTTAAAAGTTTCATAATACTTGTTGTGAATAACTTTTTTCTTGAAGAATTTCCAAAGCCTTTCAATAAGGCAAAGATTTGGAGAATAAGGAGGCATAAATTCCAAAGAAATTCCCAAGGATTTTGCATAATCTTGCACTTCATAGTTTCTTTGGTAGCGAGCATTATCAAGGAATATTTTTATGACTTTTGCCTCTGGATATGTTTTTCATGAAATATTCTAGAATAAAAAATGATATTGTGATACATTATTTGCATTATTGCACTTTTTTTACACAAATGTAATGCAAAAACGAAATCAATCATTTATTTTTTCTAGCGTATTTTTTTCTAGCCTTGGGTATGCATTTATTGGGATTTTTTTTCCTATCCTTTTACAAAATGTGTTTGGACTTTCATTTGTTTCAGCGCTTCTTTTAGTAGCTTTATATTGGGCAATCTACACTGTTTTGCTCTATCCTTTGCATTGGTGGATTATGAAACATATGACCATGTCTTGGAGATTTTTTGTTGGACAAATCGCTTCGGCGGTTTTTTATTTTTTCCTAAAAACTCCACAAAATATTTGGTGGTATATTTTGCTCACGGGATTTGTTTTTGCGATTTCTATTGCTTTTTATTGGGGGAATCTTGAATTTGTGATGCAAAAAAACACAAACCATGGGAAGCGAGGAAAATTTTGGGGATATATTCAAAGCATTACGATTGGGGTAAATATTATTACGCCATTTTTGTCTGCATATTTTTTAGAAACCGATCATGCTTCTTGGGTTTTTACTATTGGAATTATCACCTATATTATTTCAGCAGTCCTCTATCTGTTCATGAATGATACTTCTTGTCCTACGCTTCAAAAAATAATTCCTGAAAAAAACTTTAAAAAAGCTGTTATATCTGAATTTTTTCAGCATGGTATAACGGGTGCTGTTTATCCATTGCTTGTTGTAACACTTTTCGGCAGTTTAAAGATTTTTGGGTTTTTAATAACTATTATGAGTGCTATTGAATTGATTGCATCATCTTTTTTTGGACATTTAACAGATCGTATTTCAGCAAAAAAAATGCTAGTGGTGGGAATATTCGCTAGAATGTTTGATATGTTCATGCGAATAGCTTTAGTATTTTTTCCAACATTATTTACTGCTGGAATTATTACCGTGTTGGCACCGCTTTTGGGTCCACTCTATCAGCCTGCTTATATGAGTCGGCTTTCTCGAGTGATAGAAAAAAAAGATGATTCTTTTTCTTATTGGATTTATAGAGGATTTTTATCGGGAATGGCTCGGGTTATCTTGCTTCCGCTTATAGCTTTTTTAGTTTGGCAATTTGGAATGATAGGAGTAATAGGAGGATTTTTTATAGCAGGACTTTCTGTTTGGTGGGTTAAAAAATTATAATCTTTCGGCTCTTCTCTATTTAGGAGAGGAAGACAGAAGGTAAAAGTATTTTAAAATCAGCGAGTTTGAGAACGATAATAGTCTTGAAATTTTTAATATTCCGATATTCACGAGTTCTTCTTGTGATGGATTGAATAGCAGCATTTGGTGATACGAGAAGAAGAATAGTAGAGGATTCCATTCTAATGAATTTTGATAGTTTTTCCTATCGAGTGCATTTTCACACTATTATTCCCTATACTCTCACTTTTGTTATTCCCTTTTCCGATTCTTTCAGCCCTTTTTTAATTTCCGCATTATTTGTTCGGATATTTTTTTGATCTTCTGGTTTTGGCACTTCCACTTGCACTTGCACATGTGCGTGAAAAAAGAGAGCAAGTCGAGATGTTCGAATATCGGCTAAGAGTTTTTTGAAGAGGTGAAATGATTCTTTTTTATATTCCATAAGGGGATCTCGTTGTCCATATCCTTGCAATGCCACTTGTTCTTTGAGCCTTACCATGGTTTGTAAATGTTCTATAAAATAGGAATCCACAGATCGCAATGAAATAATTCTTTGAGCGTTCAAAAGGTTCGGATCATTTACAAAACTTACCCGTTTGGAAAAATATCCTGCTGTTAGATATTCTTTTGCAAAGTTCAAAAGATCATCCACTGCTTCAAAAGATCGAAGTTTTTCTACGGAAATCAGCTCATCATTTCTCGAAAACTGCGTGAGGTTTTGATAGATTTCTTTGACATCCCATTTGTGCCATTGTCTTCCGGTGGTATGCAAATCTACGATTTTTTCCACTTCTTCGTTGATCATTTGCTGATATTCTTCGTGTAATGATTTTGATTTGAGGATTTCTTTTCGTTTTGTATAAATAATGTTACGGTGTTTGTTCATCACGTCATCATATTGCAAGACGTGCTTTCGTCGATCAAAATTCAATCCTTCTACTCGTTTTTGTGCGTTTTCGATTCCTGCAGAAATGATGCTGTTTTCGATTGGTAAATCATCAGGAATATTGAGCGCATTGAGCATAGAAAGCATTCTATCACTCCCAAACATTCTCATCAGAGAGTCTTCGAGCGAAACATAAAAAAGAGTTTCCCCTGGGTCTCCTTGGCGTCCAGATCTTCCTCGAAGCTGATTATCAATTCGTCTGGATTCATGCCGCTCTGATCCAATGATAAGCATTCCTCCTACATTCACAACTCCTTCTCCTAGTTTGATATCCGTTCCTCTTCCTGCCATATTGGTGGCAATGGTAATGGCTCCTTTTTGCCCTGCATTGGAAATAATTTCTGCTTCGCTTGCATGGTGTTTTGCGTTCAATACTTTATGCGGGATTTTGAGCTGGTTAAAAATGTGAGAAAGCATTTCAGACTTTTCAATAGACGCTGTTCCCACAAGGACAGGCTGCCCTTTTTCGTATGATTTTTTTACCTTTTCAGCAATCGCCAAAAACTTTCCTTTTTCGGTTTTATACACAACATCCCGATGATCTTTTCGCTGAATTGGTTTATTGGTAGGAATTGGCAACACAGGCAGCGCATAGATCTTTCCAAATTCTTCTTCTTCGGTTTCGGCAGTTCCTGTCATTCCAGCCAAAAAGTCATAGAGCCGAAAATAATTTTGAAACGTAATAGTTGCTAATGTTTTGGATTGCTGCTTCACTTCCACCTTTTCTTTGGCTTCTAACGCCTGATGTAGCCCGTCAGAAAATCGTCGCCCAGGCATGAGCCTTCCTGTAAATTCATCTACGATCACCACCTGCTCATCTGGTGAAACGATGTAATCGGTGTCTCGTTTGAAACATGCTTTTGCCCGTAATGCTTGCTCTATGTGGTGCACTTCTTCAAATCCTTTTTCAGTATAGATATTCACTACTCCCAAAAGCTCTTCCATTTTCGCAATTCCTTTTTCTGTTAGAATAGCTGTTTTTTGTTTTTCATCGATATTATAGTGTTCGTTTTCGGTGAGATGATCCACCAATTTCGCATATTCTCGATATTTATCGGTTGATTCTCCTGCTGGGGCAGAGATGATAAGAGGAGTTCTGGCTTCGTCGATGAGAATAGAATCCACTTCATCTACAATGGCATAGTGCAGAGGGCGTTGCACCATCTCGTCTTCTTGTGTTGCCATGTTATCTCGCAAATAATCGAACCCAAATTCATTATTCGTTCCATAGGTAATATTGCTTCTGTATGATACTTTTCGTTCGTCTGCAGTTTTTCCGTGGATGACGGTGCCAACTGAAATCCCCATATACGCAAAAAGGGGAGTGTTGAGCTGGGCATCTCGCTGTGCCAAGTAGTCATTCACCGTTACTACATGCACTCCTTTTCCTGCTAGTGCTGCCACCGATGCAGCCATTCCTGCCACTAGAGTTTTTCCTTCTCCTGTTTTCATTTCTGCAATTTTTCCTTCGAGGAGTGCAATAGCTCCCACAAGCTGAACATCAAATGGTATCATGTTCCATCGTGTTGGCTTTTTAAATACCAAATATTCGGTGCCATGCAATCTTCGACATACGTTTTTTACAGTTGCCAGCATGTTAATCATCAGTTCCTGTGAAGATCGAAAATCTTTTTCCTTCAGTGATTCGATATGTTCTTGCAGAGCTTCATCGCTTATTTCTTGTAATTTTTCCTCTGCGGCATTGATTTTTTCCACCAGCGCATTCATTCGCTTCAAATCCTTCGCCTTTGGATTTCCCAGTAGTTTTTCTATCCATTTGATAATCATAGTTTTTTTGAAAAAAATTCTTTGCAGTATATCAGAGAATACACAAAATTCAAAAATACCTTTTCTTGATTTTTTCTAGAATCCTCCTATATTAAAACTCTTATAAAATTAAAAAATAAGAAGTTTTCTTATTTTTTCAGCAATTATGATATATTTCTAAAGATATTTTATGAACCTATTTTTTGTAATCTGAAATTTGTATGTCTTCTCTCCTCATCACCCTTCCACAAGCTCCCGTTTCCTATTCGATCGACTATTCTTCTTCGTTTGATCTTTTGTGGAGGGCTCTTCGAGATGAACAGCGTTCGTTTGCAATGATTACTGATCAAAATGTCTTTGAAAAATCGGCGTTCTTTTCTCCCTTTCGCTCCAATATTCCTCATTGGCTTTTGGTGTTGCCAGCGGGTGAAGAGCATAAAAGATGGGAAACTATTCAGATGATATTACATCATTTTTTTGAAGTAGGACTCGATCGGTCTTCTGTTGTGTTTGCGGTGGGTGGTGGTGTGATAGGGGACATGGTGGGGTTTGCGTCGAGCATTTTTATGCGAGGAATTCCGTTTATCCAAGTACCCACCACGGTACTTTCGATGGTGGATTCGAGCGTGGGTGGAAAAACAGGAATCGATACGGAATATGGAAAAAATTTAATAGGGACCTTTCATCAGCCAGAACATGTAATGATTGCAAAGCCTTTTCTTTCTTCTTTGCCGTTTGAAGAAATTCAAAATGGGCTAGCTGAAATGGTGAAGCATGCCATTATTTCTGGAGATTCTTTTGAAGAGCTTGAGCAGTTTGCAGAAAAATATAAAGAAGAGTTTTCGAATGCTCAATATACTCCTGCATTAGCACAAGAGTTATTTTCGCTGATTCAAACTTCGGTTCACGTAAAAAAGCAGATTGTAGAAGAAGATGAAAAAGAGCAGGGAAAACGGGCGTGGCTGAATTTGGGGCATACTTTTGGACACGCCATCGAATTGTTATCTGATTTTTCTGTGCCACACGGTTTGGCAGTGGCAAAGGGAACAATTCTCGCTTTGCAAACGGCTCGGGATTATAAATGGCTGGAAGAAGAAGATTTGCTGATCCGCACACATTCTCTTTTTCATAACTTGCACATGAACACTGAATGTTTATTTTCTTGGGCAGAATTGCTTCCTGCGATGATGCACGACAAGAAAAAATCAAATGGTGCACTGCGATTCGTTCTTCCCAAAAAGCGAGGGGAGATGATGGTTGTGAAGTATAATATGGCTAGCAACTCGTTTGTGAAGTAAATTGTTTATTGCTTATCATCCAATGCTTCCTTCCATTTCTAGCTCAATGAGCCGATTGAGTTCTATTGCATATTCCAAGGGAAGGGTTTTCACCACTTCGTCCAAAAATCCATTCACTAGCATGGCTTTTGCTTTTTCTTCCGAAATTCCTCGGGTTTCTAAATAAAAAAGCATTTCTTCGGAAATTTTCCCAGCACTTGCTTCGTGCGTAATATTGGCGGTTTCATTTTCAGATTTCACCACAGGAATAGTGTCAGATGTAGAAGTATCAAACAAAAGGGCATCACACTGAATATTCACCAGTGCATTACTCGCTGTTTTTTTGATATCCACCAGCCCTCGATAGGTCGAAACTCCTCCGTTTTTTGAAATACTTTTGGAGGTGATGTTTGCTCGGCAATTTTTTCCAAAAATAGTCACTTTGGCTCCCGTATCTTGGTTTTGGTTTTCGGTCGCCACTGCAATTCCCAAATAATCACTTTGGGCGTTTTCTCCCACCAACATAGAAGCAGGGTAGAGCATCGTCACTGCTGAACCCAAATTTCCTCCCACCCATTCCATTTTTGCATTTTTGGAAACAAGTGCTCGTTTGGTGTTCAAGTTATATGTATTTTTAGACCAGTTTTCTACTGAAGAATATCGAAAGTGTGCCCCCTCTCCCACAAACACTTCCACACATCCTGCGTGCAACGCATTCTCTCCGTATTTTGGCGCCGAACATCCTTCGATATACTGTGCGGTTGCTCCTTCTTCAATAATGATAAGAGTGTGTTCAAACTGTCCCATTCCAGGAGCATTCATTCTGAAATACGCTTGCAACGGCGCATCCATTCGCACATCTTTTGGAACAAACAAAAATGTACCTCCAGAAAACACTGCTCCATGCAGCGCTGCATATTTGTGGTCGGTATTTGGAACGCATTTCATAAAATACTTTTTTACCAACTCTTCGTGGTGTTGCAGTGCCGTATCAAAATCTTCAAAAATAATTCCTTTTTCTGCCCATTCTTCTTTGAGCGAATGATACACCGTTTCGCTTTCATATTGAGCTCCCACCCCTGCCAACATAGCCCTTTCTGCTTCTGGAATTTTTAGTTTTTCAAAGGTTTTTTTAATTTCAGGAGCAACATCATCCCAGCTTTTAGCGTTTTTCAGCGTATCTGCTGTGGCATAATATCGAATGGTTTCTAAATGTAAGTTTTTTAAATCTGGCCCCCAAGCTGGATTGGGCAGTTCAAAGAATTTTTTAAGCGAATCAAGCCGATGCTCCGTCATCCACTTAGGTTCATTTTTATCTTTCGATATTTTTTTGATTAGATCTTCGGAAAGTCCACGATCAAATTTATCTGCATAGTCAGCATTATTGGCGCTATCGAGATCAAGCCGAGACAGAGTGGAAAAATCAACAGACAAATAAAAAATGATAAATTGCAAAAAAGATAGTACTGTATTTTTTTGATTTTATGAAAATAGTTTTAATTATCCCACTTCCACTCTTACCACTCTTCGCTCTATGTCTCGTGCTTTTATGGTGTTTCGTTTGTCATATTGTTTTTTTCCTCGTGCTAGGCCAATTTCTAGCTTTGCCTTTCCTCGAATAAACCCAATTCCGAGAGGTACAATGGTGTTTCCTTTTTCGTCACTGGCACGTTCAAGTTCTTTCAATTCTTTTTTATTCAAAAGCAATTTTCGATCTCGTCGTTCATCGTGTTGTATTTGTGCATTTTCCCAAGGCTGAATACTTCCTCCTTTCCAGAATGCTTCTTTGTTTCGCACAGAAATGAAACTTCCCTTGAGAGAAACCCGATTGAGTCGAAGGCTTTTTACTTCACTTCCCAAAAGTGAAATTCCTGAAATAAATGTTTTAAGAATTTCATAATCGAAACGGGCTCGGCGATTTTGAGAAAGATATTTCAATGTATGAATAATTAAGGATATGAATATTATTCATTATTATTTTTCTCTTCTTCTCTTTTTATTTCAAAATTTTTTAGACTATCTTTTTTGTTTTTTTTCTCAAATTTTCGAAGGATAGTTTCTCTTACCTTTGCTTCCACCACATCTCCTTCTTCCACTACTCCATCAAATCCTTCTATTTGCAATCCACATTCTTGAGGTGCTTCTATTTTTTTTACCTTATTTTCAAAGTGTTGGATCCCAGAAAGCCTACCTGTTCCCAGAAGTTCTGCCCCTCGATAGATTCCAACTTCACATGGATGTTCAAAATATCCCATTTCTACCTTTCCTCCAATAATTTGCCTCTTTCCTTTTACATAGAAGACTCCCTTTACTCGAAGCTGACCAATAATTGTTTCGATAATCTCAGGTTCCAGCATCCCTTCCAACATGTTTGTCATTTCTTCAATAAGGTTGTAGATAATTTCGTATTTTCGAATGTCCACACCTTCTTTTTCCGAAAGCTGTCTTACTCCTGAAGGAATTGTTGCATGAAATGCAATGATCAATGCTTTTGATGCAGCTGCCATCATTACATCGTTTTCACTCACCGAACCTGCCGCCGAGTGAATAATTTTAATCGATACTTCATCGTTTCCAATTTCTTTCAATGCTTGACTAATAGCTTCAAGTGATCCGATAGTATCTGTTTTGACAATAAGATTTAGTGTTTTCATATCTCCTGCACGGATTTGTTTCATAATATCCATCATCCCCATTCCTGTTTTATTCTCTTGTTCTTTCAGGGTTTCTAATTCTTCTTTTCGTTTTTTCAATTCTTTTTCGTTTTGCACCACTTGAAAAATATCTCCCGGAGAAGGAAGGTTATTCATCCCTGAAATTCTAGCAGCACCAGAAGGCGGCACTTCTTTGAGGTTTTTTCCATCTTCGTTCACCATCGACTTCACTCGTCCCCATGTGGATCCGAGCACGAACATATCTCGAATTCGCATGGTTCCTGTGTTTACTAAAATAGTAGCCACTGGTCCAAGCCCTGGATCTAAATGAGATTCTATAACCGTTCCAATAGCTGGTCGTTTTGGGTTTGCCTTTAGATCCATCACATCTGCCTGCAAAAACACCATTTCCAACAAGTCATCAATTCCTTTTTTTGTGAGTGCTGAAACTGGAACCATCGGCACATTTCCTCCCCATTCTTCCACTTGAATGCCATGTTCGGAAAGATCCGCTCGAAGTCGATCGAGATTAGCCGTTTCTTTATCGATTTTATTTGCTGCCACAATAATTGCAGCGTTTGCGGCTTTTGCATGGTTAATAGCTTCAATGGTTTGCGGTTTTACCCCGTCATCCGCCGCTACTACCAAAATAACAATATCTGCTGTTTTCGCTCCACGAGCCCGCATCGAAGTAAAAGCTTCGTGTCCTGGAGTATCCAAAAATGAAATATTTCGTCCGTTTTTCGTAATCGAATAGGCTCCAATGTGTTGAGTGATTCCTCCTGATTCTTTATCCACTACTTTTGTTTGACGAATTGCATCGAGAATAGAGGTTTTTCCATGGTCGACGTGTCCTACCACTGCCACTACAGGAGGTCTAGAGGAAAGATGTGCTGGATCATCCTGCAATAATGCGGAAAGATCTCCTTTCAGCAGATCTTCTGAAGAAATCTGATCTTGTTCTTTTACTACGCTCACTCCTAATTCTTCTGCAATAATCGATGCCGTGTCAAAATCGATTGACTGGGTAATTGTCGCCATCACTCCATTTTTGATAAGTGTGGTAATGACTTGTCCAATAGGAACTCCAATTTTTTCTGCAAATTCTTTCACCGAAAGAGTGGAAGAAAGTTCCACATTTCCTTCTTTTTTGGTAAAGATTTCATCTTGTCGTTTTTTTCTCACAAGTTTTCGCTCTGCTGAGATAGCTTCTTCTTCTTCTTTTCTTCGTCGTCGTTCTTCCTCTCTTTCTTCTTTTCGTTTTTTTATGATTTCTGATTCTTCTTTCGAAATTTCAATTTTTCGAAATACTTGCACTCCTCCTTTTTCTTCTACCCCTGTTTTTTTCTCTTGTTTTGGAACATCCCCTTTATTGTTTTCTTGTTCTTTTCGAGCCTGAAGGATTTGCTCCCGTTCTTCTTGTTTTTTCTTTTCGGCTTTTTCTTTCGCAATTTGTTCAAGTCTGGCCTCCTCTTCTTTTCGAGCCTGATCGGTTTGAGAAAGATTTCCGATATTTCTGAGTTTTTCAAGGGTGGAAAGAGTAGATCTTGCAGGCGCTTTTGATGCTGCTTTGATCACGACTTCTTCTTTTGTGGGAACACTGACCTCTGTTGTTTCATTTAAGGGTTCTCCTTCTCCAATAACAACATTTTCATTGAGAGGGGGACAAGAAATCTTCAGCACTTGTGCTGCATATCGCACAATCCCTTGCGCAATAGTAAAGGGTATTTCTCGATCCTCTGGGCGGATTCCAAAGTTTACTTTCTCTAAAACCTTCTCTTTGAGCTCACGAGAAGGGATTCCAAGGTGCTTTGCGACTTGTGCTGTTCGGATGGTGGGACCTGCCATTACAAAATTTGAAAGATAACAATAGGCATTGTACCACCAAGAATGCAAAGTGAAAAGCGCAAAAATGCAAAAGTACAAAAATGTTCTTAAGAATTTCCTGCAAGGATTCCTTAAATTACAGTTTCCCACTGGGTTGCTTCACGATTAAGTTTTTCAATGGCAATAATTTTTTCTAGTTTCTATAAGGAGTACATGAACAATGTCACAAGTTTCAGTTGGTTAGTAGTGCTACCGAACTGACTATTTTCTCTTTTGAGTTTTGTCTTGAGATTCCAGTAATTGTGATTTTTTATAATTATTTTGATCGGTAGGCACTTCAATGATATCAGGCACACTAAACCACCACTTGGAATTGGCATCATCCCAGACGGCACGAATCTCCCGATTGTCAAAAAATCGAATTGAGATTCTTCGTATCTTTGCTTTTCTCAACTTTTTCCCTCTTTTTGTACAAAATTTTTAACTCATTACCAAACAGAAAAAAATATTTTCTTGAAAAAAAAAACAAAACCAGTAATACTGCTTGAGCGTATTTTAATTGTTTTTTCTATGAAAGAATGGCTTTTGTGGGCTGAACTCGTTTTGGCTGTGGTTCTTATTTTATTGGTTATTCTTCAGCCAAAATCATCTTCTGGAATGGGGTCGATGGCTGGAGAAGATACCACCGTATATTCCACCAAGCGGGGCGCAGAGCGAGTGCTTCATATTTCTACTATTGTAGTAGCAATCCTCTTTGCAGGAGTTGCTTTTGGATATCATTTTCTTTAAAAAATTGATCATTTTGAATGCATGAGTTTTAAAAGACGATATTTTTCTCTTTCTCGGCTTCATAGACTTTTTCTAGCTCTCTGTGCGTTTTTTTTTGTGTGGGGAGTTTTTGGAGTATTTTCCACGTTTTATTCCGAAAATACTTTTTTGATTCCCACTAAGGGAGGTGTGTATCGAGAGGGTGTGGTTGGGGACCCTTATTCATTGGTAATGAATCCAGTTTTTGTTTTTGGACAAAAGGATCGAGGGGTTGATTCTGATGTGGTTTCTCTTGTCTTTTCTGGGTTGATGAAATTTAATCCGGAAACAGGGAAAATGGAGGATTTTTTGGCAACGCATGTGCTCAGTCCTGATAAGCGAACGTATACGTTTCGCTTGAAGGATGGTATAAAATGGCATGATGGTGCACCGATTACCGTAGATGATGTAATCTACACCTTTCAAGATGTTATCCAAAATCCTGCGTTTACAAATGAGGTACTGAAAACCGCCTTTTCTGATGTGAAAATTTCTCGACTTTCGGATACAGAAGTGTCATTTGAGATTCCATATCCCTACAAGTTTTTCATCACCAACTTTACCGTGGGACTCCTTCCAAAGCATATTTTGGAGTCTACTCCTGTTGATCAGATGGAATTTTCTGATTTTTCTCAGCATCCAGTGGGAAATGGTCCGTTTATTGTTGATCGGGTGGAAGAAGTGAAAAAAAACGTCAATACAATATATTTTAAGCCATTTAGAGATTCTTCAGTATTTGATCCTCATCTCGATGGAGTGGAGTTGGTGCTTTATCCTTCTCGAAATGCACTTTTTTTGGATACGGTGAGTCTTTCTGCTATTCGCCCCTTTGTCACCGATTCTATCGATATATTTGATCCGGGAGATTTTTTCTCTCCCGATGTTTTTTCGCTTCCTCAATATTCTGCAGTGTTTTTTAATATGAAAAATCAGGTTTTTCAGGGAAGTGAGGGGCAATCTCTTCGGCTTGGATTGCAGGCGGCAACCAATAAAGACGGATTACTGAATATGGTGCATGGAGTTCGGATTGATAACCCTCTTTTGGAATCACAAAAAAATGATTCATTTTTTACTTTTTCTCTTGAGAGATCAGGTGATTTTTTGAAAGATGCTGGGTATTTTTTTCCAGGAGCAAAGCCTAAAACATTTTTACCAGAAAAGAGTGATGCCCAGATTATCAAAAAACCCTCTACTGATCCGCAGGCAGAATTTGCTAAAACAGATGACATGACCTTTCTTCCTATTGGAGGAGAATATCCTTTAAAAGTAGCAAAAACTCGTATATTTGTGAATGGAAAGCAAGTAGATGAACGGGTGAAGCCAGAAATGGATCGGGAATTTATTTTCGATTTACCATTTGATGACACCCTAAAAGTGGGGACGTATGAAGTTAGGTTGGTATTTATTGGATTTGATGGCGCGCCAGTGGCAGAAGATGCTATTTCTTTGTATATTCATGATCCTTCGGGGAAAGAAAAAGAAGAAGAAAAAAAATATGCGATTAGGGAAGATAAAAATGGAAAACCGTTGCATCTCACCCTTCTCACCGCCGATACTCCCGAGTATTATTCTCGTGTAGCCCAGTTTTTGAAAGACGATTGGGAAAAGGCTGGAGTGGATCTGGAGATAAAAGTCTTGCCAATGTCTGAGTTTTTAAGTACAGTGGCGCAGCGCAATTATGATGTGCTTCTCTATGGGCAGAACCTCGGGTATAATCTTGATGTGTTTGAGTTTTTTCATGAAAGCCAAGTGGGGAAAGGAAATCTTTCTGAATATACCAATGCAAAAGCAAGTGTGCTTATTCAAGAAATGAGAAGTACTCATGTAGATGAAATTCGAGCTCAAAAAATGCAAGAATTGAGGGAGCTTTTTAAAACTGATCCTCCTGCGGTGTTTCTTTTCTCTCCTTCCTATACCTACTATCTCGATAATAATATCGAAGGAATGGACATCAAGTTTATTGCTATTCTCAAAGACCGACTTGCCAATATTGATAAAGTCTTTGTGAAGAACGAGCGGCGGTTTGGAGAGGGTTCTGGGTGGTTGGATTTTCCAGGTTGGGTTGCTAAAAAATTTGTATCATTTATCACTTTTTCATTATGAAAGTATTACTTACTAAAAACGTAAAGGGGCTTGGAGTGGCTGGAAAATTGGTGGACGTTGCCATCGGATTCGCTTCCAACTATCTTATTCCTAATGGGCTTGCAAAGCTTCCAACGATTGCTGAAGAAGTAAAAGCTCGAAATGCTGTTCTCACTCCAGATGCTGGAAAAGATTCTTTAGAATTTAAAGAATATGCAAAAATGGTAGTGGCAAAGCTTTCGGGAAAAACGCTTCTTTTTTCTGCAAAGGCTTCTAATAAAGGGCACCTCTTTGGTTCCATTACTGAAAAAGATATTGTAGCTCGAGTGAAGTCTGATTTTGATATTGATCTCACTGAAAATCAAGTGATACTAGGAGGTTCTCACATCAAGAATTTGGGAGACAACCGAGTGGAGGTGGCGCTTTCTTCTGAATATCATGTGGCGATAACTGTTCGAGTAGATGCGGCGAAATAATGTTTCGATAGTAGTTTTAAAAAAAGGAGTGTGATATTTATACTCCTTTTTTTTGTTGTCTTTTTTTCTTCTTTCCCCTAGGATACTTGCAAATGTTTTTATCATTTTTATATGTCTGATCTGACACCTTCTAAAAACCTTAAGCTTTTTTCTGGATCCGATCAGTTTATCGAAACCCTTAAATCATTTGGAATCGTGGAGCAGGGGCATTTTGAGTATAAAGCAAAAGCACCTGATGGAACACATCTTAGGGGTGAATATTTTATCAATTTTCGAAAACTCACAACCTCGCAAGAAATTGCGCTCGTGCCAACCTATTGGAAGGCATTAGAGGAATTTTTTGGAGATACATTGAAAGATTGCATTATTGTAGGAGTTGCCTTTGGGTCGCTTTCTTTGCCAAAAACAGTTCAGGTGTTGGGATTTGAAAAATATGGCCTGGAATATGCTTACACTGAAAAACGGGACGGAGTGCTGGGAATTTGGGGAGAGCAGGCTGCAAAATGCCATGGGAAACACATTATCTTTTTAGAAGATGTGTTTAATAATGGAACCTCTTTGCGAGAATTAGTGGCAGATATAGAAGCCAAAAAAAGTGCACTAGGTATTACAGGATATTCTTTGGTGTATGGCGTGCATCGAGGACATACTTTTTCTGATATTCCTGCAGGAGAAGTCTATGCACTGAGTATGCTGTATGCGCCTGCGTGTCATGTCAATGATTTGCCAGAACGAGTGAAAGCATTGCCGTTAAAGCTGTATAAAAAATAATATTTTCTTTTGATTTATGCGTCTTCTCATTGCTACCTCCAATACTGGAAAATTTGCAGAAATCTCAGAATTTCTCTCACCCCTTCCAACTATAGAAATTCTTTCTCTTAAGGATCTTTCTGAAGAATTTCCAGAACCAGAAGAAAATGGAACTACTTTTGCCGAAAATGCTCAAATAAAAGCTGCTTATTATTTCCAAAAAACAGGACTTCCTACCTTAGCAGAAGATTCTGGGGTCGAAGTGGATGCGCTCAGAGGAGAATTGGGAGTCAAGACGAGGAGATGGGGCGCAGGAGAAAAGGCAACTGATGAAGAGTGGATGGATTTTTTTCTCAAACGAATGGAGTCAGAGTCCAATCGAAGTGCTCGATTTTTTTGCGCTGCTTGTATAATTATTCCAAATCATGCTCATCAAGTTTTTGAAGGAAGCTCGGAAGGGATTATTGTACAAGAATCCGATGTCCCACTCCAAAAGGGGATTCCACTTTCTTCCTATTTTCTTCCCCTTGGAAAAGAAAAAGTTTTTGCTGCCATGACGCCTGAAGAAAAAAATAGAATTTCTCATCGAGGAAAAGCAATTCATCATGTTGTGGAGTATTTAAAACGTGAAATTTTATGAAATTTTTTTTCTTTCAATCGGCTGTTCTCTTGAGTGCTGCTTCTCTTTTTTCGGCTTGCTCTCACCCTTCTTCGTCTTCTCAAGTTTCTCCATATTCTCCCTCTTCCAAATGCTATACTGAAGAAAAGAAATATCTGGAAGGGGATTCTATGGAACCAAAATTGAAAAACGGACAAGAAGTTATTTTCTTAAAAGACTATTATTCTTGCACAAAAACTTCTCCAAAAAAAGGAGATATTGTTTCTGCTATTTCAGGGGCAAATACACTCCCCCTTATCAAAACAGTGGTGGCGACCGATCAGGATATTATAGAACTTCAGGCAGAGGGAGGGTATTTATTGGTCAATGGTCAAATAGTTACTAATTCTCTTCGAGAGCCTTATTTTTTTAGCAAAAGCGAACAGAAAATGCTTTCTCAATATCTTTCCCACAATCATTTACCCAGCAAGACTGTTTTCTTATTGGGAGATAATGTGCACCATTCCACTGATTCTCGAAAATTTGGTGCCGTGGCAGAAAGTGATATTATAGGGAAGTTTTTTATTGAATAATACGATGAATTATGCCATTCTAAACTGTGGTTTCTTTGGTTTTTTATCCTAAAATTTTTACCATTCCACTTGTGTTTTAGTAAAAAATGTATTGAAAAAATTTCTTACAAAGATATTAAAAAAGAGAAGATTACTGTAGCGCTAATTTTTTTTAGAATATAATATTCATGCAAGATCAACACATTCCACAATTTGAAGAGAAAGCATTCCTGTTTTTACAGGAAATTATTGCTGATATCCCTCGGAATACACGAGTATTGGAAGAGCGAAAAAATGCGTTTGCTGCTAAACATGGGATTTCAACTCTGAAAAATCGTGATTTGGTAGTGGTGGCACAAAAAAATAACCTCGTTTTGCCGGAAAAAATTTCAAAATTAATCCAAAAACGAAGCGTACGAACCATTTCGGGCGTTTCTCCGATTGGTATTTTGACAAAACCCTACGATTGCCCTGGAAAATGTATTTATTGCCCAACGGAAGATCGAATGCCCAAAAGCTATATGAGTAATCAGCCAGCAGCTGCCCGTGCCAAACGAAATCATTTTCATCCGTTTTTGCAGGTAAAAAATCGGATCGTTTCGTTGGAAGAGTCAGGGCATCCGACTTCTAAACTGGAAGTGATTGTGATGGGTGGAACGTGGAGTTTTTTGCCAACGGAATATCAGCAGTGGTACATAAAAAAAGTGTTTGAAGCCGCAAATAGTTTTGAAGAGCAAAATTCAAAGTTCAAAATTCAAAATTTGGATACTGTAGAGGCGCGATTTATCGCGCCCAAAAAACAAGAAGAAGAAACCGCCACCCTTGATGAAGTTTTTGCAGAACAAAAAATTAATGAAACCGCAGAACATCGAGTTATTGGACTTACTTTGGAAACCCGTCCTGACTGGATTACTGAAAAAGAACTGATAAAAATGCGGAATTATGGCTGCACACGAATTGAAATTGGGGTGCAGACATTGGACGACGAGGTTCAAAAATTAACGCAACGAGGGCATAACCGAAATCATGTCATCAAAGCCATGAAGCTGATGAAAGATTTTGGGTTTAAAGTATGTTTTCATCTTATGCCGGGACTTCCAGGATCTACACCAGAAAAAGATATTGCGTGGATAAAAGAGGTGTTTGAAAACGAAAATTTTCGCCCCGATTTCATTAAAATTTATCCGTGCGTGGTGCTGGAAACCGCAGAATTGAAAACTTGGTGGGAAGAAGGAAAATATGAGCCGTATGACGATGCAACGCTCATAAAATTGCTGGTGCAATTGCAAACGGTGGTTCCAGAATATTGCAGAATTATGCGACTTATGCGGGATATTCCTGTGCAAAATATTTTGGGCGGAGCAAAATTTTCTAATCTGCGTCAGATTTTGCACGGACAACCCGAAAAATTGAAAGAAATTGTGGGAGAAGAATTTTTTTTGGAGCAGGAATTGGACAAAAAACCAGTAGTTTTTCGGGATATTCGAGCTAGGGAAATTGGGTTTGCAGATGAATTCAAAATTCAAAATTTAAAATTCAAAATTTTAGAACCTATTTTGAAACGCAGAGACTATACCGCATCCGAAGGAGAAGAAGTGTTTTTGTCGTTTGAATCGCCAGACGAAGAAAAATTGTATGCGTTGCTCAGGCTACGAAAACCGTCATATTATTGTAGAGACAAAAAAAATAATCAGGGCGTGATAAATCATGCCCCTACAACGGCATTTCCAAATGCTTTGCAAAACGCTGCCCTCATCCGTGAAGTTCATTCCTACGGAACCGAAGTTTCGGTGGGAGAAAATGCCGAAAAAACAACAGGACAACACAAAGGATTTGGAAAAAAATTGCTGGAAGCAGCCGAAAAAATTGCGTTTGAAGAATGGGGAATGGAAAAAATTTCCATCATTGCAGGTGTGGGAACCCGAGAATATTACAGAAAATTTGGATACGAAGAATGCGAAACCTATATGACCAAAAAACGCTCATAGTCTCTTTTTTTCTAATGAATTATTTGGTATTCTAAAAATACAATTTTTGTTGATGATAGACTATGCTTCGTAAGATACTTCTTTTTTTCTTTTGTTTTCTTTTGGGTGGGAATACTTTTGCAAATCCTGTTTCTGATACCCCAAGCCCAGACTTGTTGATTGATGCATCAGGCTTTTCAACAACTCCTACATTTCCTGTGGAAGGACGTAAAACACGAATATATATTACTCTCAAAAACACTTCTCCCACTCAAGATATGCGAGGGGTTGTGAGGGCGTATGATGATAGTGAAAAAAAACAAATCGAGGTGGAACAGAGTTTTTCAGTACTTAAAAATAATACAGCTAATCTTTTTTTTGATTTTATTCCAGAAAAAAAAGGTGTGCATTCGCTTGTCTTTCGGATTATTCCTTGGGAGGAATATTCTGATAATCAATCGAGTACGGATGTATGGACTGCTAAAATTTTTGTAGATGGAGATTCTGATCGTGATGGAGCAGGAGACCAAATAGATGCTTTTCCAAATGATTCAGCTTATTTTACTCCACTTCCTTCTGTTTTGCCAGAAGTGCCAACACCTGCTTCTGAGCCAATTCAAACAGATATTATTCCCATTGAAAATGCACAACCTCCAGTATTAATTCTTTCCCAGATGACACCTTTTTCCATTCGACGAGGAGAAAATTTTATTATCAACTCAGGACAATCGAGAGGAGTGATGGGGGAAAATTTGATAACCACATGGGAGATTTTTGACGAAACCCGAAACGTATTGATTGAAAAAGAAACCCCTGAATTGGAGTTTTCGGTTTCTTGGGTTGGAAATTATTTCATCAAAGCCACTGTAACAAATGAATCAGGTATTTCATCTGTGAAAGAAATTCCTTTTTCGGTGCGATTTTCTTGGAGAGATTTTTTCTTTTTGACGGGAACTATTGGACTTTTGGGATGCGCAATGTGGTGGCTTTGGAGAAGAAAGAAATAGATTTTTTATTCTTAATTTTCTTGTGATTGACCCAAAAGAATTGTTGGCAAAAATTAATATTGTTGACGTCGTTAGTCGATACCGTTCATTGACGCCTGCAGGGAAGGTTTTTAAAGCTGTTTGTCCTTTTCATAATGATCACAAGCCTTCTCTTGTTATTGATCCTGATAAAAATTTTTGTTGGTGTTTTGTGTGTCAAAATGGAGGGAATGCGCTGGCATTTCTACAAAAAATAGAAAATATTTCTTTTCCAGAGGCGTTACAGCTTTTGGCTGATATGGCAGGAGTGCCTTTGGATATATCGCAAGATAAAAAATTAGTTGTAATGTTTCAAAAAACAAAAGAAGAAAAAGAAATTTTGCGAGAAGTGCTTTCTCAAAGCCTTATATTTTTTCAAGATCAGCTTACTCATTCCTTAGAAGCGCAAAAATATCTAAAAGAAAAAAGAAGGCTGACGACGGAAACGATTCAGAAATTTGAAATTGGATTCGCGCCCAATTCGTTTCATTCGTTGGAAAAACACTTGCTCGAAAAAAAAAATTCGCGGCAGCAAATGCTGAAGGCTGGAATGATGGTGGAAAAAGAGGGTGGGGAAGTCTATGATAAATTTCGAAACAGAATTGTTTTTCCCATCTATGATGCGCTCGGGAATATTTGTGGATTTGGAGGACGCGCAATGGGGGGTGACGAGCCAAAATACTTGAACTCTCCAGAAACGCTGCTCTACAAAAAATCAGATCTCTTATTTGGCTATCATCTCGCAAAAAAACACATTCGTGAAACAGAAACGGTTATGTTGGTGGAAGGGAATTTGGACGTGATAACATGTCATCAGTTTGGTTTTTGTAATACAGTTGCAGCTTCGGGAGTTGGTTTTTCAGAATCTCAAGCAAAAATGCTCAAACGAATGGCGACTCGGGTTGTTTTAGCTTTTGATGCCGACTCTGCAGGATGGCAAGCAACAGAGCGTATTCTTCCTTTGCTTTTTGCGCAGGGGTTATTGGTGTATACGCTGATGATTCCCAATGGAAAAGATCCCGATGAATCACTGCATTCCAATGTGGAAGCATTTACTGAAGCCTATAAAAATCCTTTGCCTGTACTCCTTGCCTTGGTTCGCCATAAGAAGGGATCTGAGCAGCTCACCATAGAATCAAAGCGAAAAATCTTGTTCGAACTCTTTCCTCTTATCTCTGCACTTTTGTTTCCCTTGGAAAAAAACGAAGCGATTGTGATGCTGGGAACAGAGCTTCACATAGATGAACGGATTATGCAGGACGAATGGAATGGTTTTTTGAAACGATCTTCTCGGACTATATCACATGTTCCTGCAAAAATATCTCAGGGGATTTCGCTTCGGGAACATTTTTGGGGAATGATACTTGCATTCTTTTTGGAAAGTGAGTATGCTTTTCGAGTGATTGAGCCATCATTTTTTGAAGATGATTTTGAAAAACAGTTGTACACGGCTTTGATTTCTGCGTATACTGCTCGTCGTGAGTTTCATGTTGCTGAAATTCTTGCCGATCAAAAAGAGCAGATGCAAAAAGCATCTCTCTATTGTTCTGAAAAATATGGACATTTGCCTTTCAATCTGCGAAAAGACGAGATAAAAAAAGCGACGGATGCGATGGGAAAGCAATTGCTTTCGGAGATGAAAATGGCAATGCTCAAAGTTGCTCCAAAAGATCTTTCAGAACTGCCAGATCGAACCTATCTCGAGCATATCGCATCTCTCGCAAAGCTTCAAAACTTGTTTCAGTAGTTTTTATCCCCACTGCCTGTGGCAAATCCTGTCACCTTCATTAGCCAACCAACGGAAGAAGATTTACAAAAATTTCCACCAGAAGTGGTGGATCTTATCAAGCAAGGAAGAGAAAAAGGATTCGTCACACACCAAGAAATCCTCAAAGCTGTTCCTGATGCAGAAGAAAACGTGCTGATGCTTGATAATCTCTACACGCTTTTTTTCGATATTGGAGTAAATGTTATTGAGGCGAAAGAAGCACTTTCTTGGGGAAAAGAAAGCGTGGATCACTTGGAAAAAGAGGACCCTCAAGATGGAAAAATCTCTAGAAAGCTAGATGCATTTTTGGATAAACACACTGGAAAAGATGATGGAGATGATGATTTTGATGATGATAATGATATGGAAGGTGGTTCAGGAGATGATTTTGATATGGAATCGGAAGATGATGAAATTCATTTAGAAGGTGATCGAAAGTTTGATTTTACAGATATTGCCAGTGATTCGGTGCGCATGTATTTGTCCGAAATTGGAAAGGTGGAGTTGCTGAAGAAAGATGATGAGGTTTCATTAGCCAAACGGATTGAAAAAGGAGATGCCATGGCAAAGCAGCATTTGGCAGAAGCCAATTTGCGGTTGGTGGTATCTATTGCCAAAAAATATGTGGGACGAGGACTTTCGTTTCTTGATCTCATTCAAGAGGGAAATATTGGGCTGTTTCGAGCCGTGGAAAAATTTGACTATCGACGAGGGTTTAAATTTTCGACCTACGCAACGTGGTGGATTCGTCAGGCTATTACCCGAGCAATAGCTGACCAAGCCAGAACCATTCGAATCCCTGTGCACATGGTTGAAACCATAAACAAGCTTACACATACCAGAAGACGACTTTCTCAAGAACTTGGTCGAGATCCTACTATTGAAGAAATTTCTGCCGAAATGGAATTGGAAGAAGAAAAAGTGCGATACATCATCAAAATTTCTCAAGATATTGTTCCTCTGGAAGCACCTGTGGGGTCGGAAGAAGATTCAAAGCTTTCTGATTTTATTGAAGATAAAGACGTCTTGTCTCCTCAAGAAACAGCCGCGCATCAGATTTTAAGAGAAAATATAAAATCTATGTTGGCGTATTTATCTCCACGAGAACGACGTATCATTGAAATGCGATTTGGCTTGGTGGACGGCGTGGCGCATACGCTCGAAGAAGTGGGACAAGAGTTTGGAGTGACGCGAGAACGGATTCGACAAATCGAATCAAAAGTCTTACAAAAACTTCGAGACCACCCCATGAATGTGCGGATTCGAGAGCAATATATCAGCGATCCCGGAAGTCCCAAAAAAATTGTTCGCAAGAAAAGTAGATTCTAATCAATTACAAATTTTTATTTTATTCATTGTTCTTTATTTATTGATTTTATGGCAGCTATTGCGCAAAAAACACTTTTGGTGACAGAGGAAGGATTTAAAAAATTGAAAGAAGAACTGGAATACCTGAAAGATACGAGACGAAAACAAGTAGCGGAAAGACTGAAAGAAGCTATTTCATATGGAGATCTTTCGGAAAACTCTGAATATCAAGAGGCAAAAGAAGAACAGGCGTTTTTGGAAGGAAAGATTAATGATCTGGAAAAACAACTCCAAAGTGCACAAGTTGTGAAAGATTCAGAAATAAAAAAAAATACCGTACATATCGGTTCCACTGTAACGCTGAATTCTAAGGGAAAATTTTTGGGAGAGTTTTTGATTGTTGGAGCGACAGAAGCAGATCCTTTTAATAATAAGATCTCCAATGAATCTCCTGTTGGAAGTGCGCTTTTGGGGAAGAAAAAGGGGGTTGTAGTGGAAGTAGAAACTCCTTCGGGAAAGAAGGAATATGAAATTATTGATTTGAAATAGTTTTATAAAATGGGTGCTTGATGGCGCCTATGCTTTGTAAAAAAGAGTGTATCTATATTGTTATTCTCATAAAATTTTGTTCAGTTTAATAAAAATAGAAGAATTGTATACACATCTATCGTAGATGAATTATTTTTTTAGAAGCAATTAATTCATCATACGCTAATATCTAAATTGATCAGCGACCACATCAGCACATACGAAAGAATAATGATGATGAGTCCAATCACTCCATTTCGAAAAATTTTCTTGGCACTTTCTCCTGCCTTGTCGTCTCCCAATGCAGAAACATATAAAAATCCTCCATAAATAATATAGAGAAACAGGAGCAATGCCACAAACTGCAAAAAGTATTGCAACACTCCCACCAGCTGTCTCACCAATTCAATCGCATTGGAAGAATCTGGCGAAAAGGTGACTGTGGTGCCATCAAACACAATATCATAGAGTACTTTATCGATAATTATTTCATTAAAGAGGATTATGAAAATACCAAAAATAATAGGAAAAAACATTCCCTTTGCGCTTTTCACCATCTCTGCATCTCCTGCCGAAAACATCATTCTCGTCCCCGCATAGATCACATAGACCATAGCCACAAAAATTAAAATCGTTTTGAGGAAGAGCAATATTCCATCCACTTGGATTCGAAGATTTTTGGTCGCCTGAATCAGATTATTAACAGAGGTATCTTTATATGACAAGCCTCCGCTTCCACCTCCATACAGCACGTCCAAAATAAATGGCTCCACCAAAAGCATCAAAGAAAGTCCCAATATAGAAAAGATCACCATCTTTTTTCCTGTTTCCACATTTTTTTCATTCCCTGCAGTTATCACGGTGTAAAACCCTGCCCACACAATCCACATTACTGCAAAAAATCCAAGAAATATTTTCATGTAATAAAAAATAGTAGTGATGATTTCTACAATGGCCTCAGCTCCTCGGTCTGGAGCGCCTTCAGTCACTTTGTCATCTGTTCTTTGCACCACGTTCAACCCAGCATCTGAATTAGAAAAAGGAATATTGATTTCTGCTTTTGCAGATGTTGAAAATAGGGTTCCTACAACACCAAAAAATACAATAATGAACAATAAGAACCGCATAGTATTATCCTGCTAACAAACAATAGAGTTGGTCTCCTGTGCATGCAGGAGTGGGAGAAGGGGTTGCCGTCGCACTTGGTGTAGTTGTCGTGGTTGAAGATGTTGTTGTGGTATTTGAAGTGGAAGTTGAAGTTACTGCGGGTGTTGGACTTGCTGTTGCTGTTGTAGCGCTATAGTGAAATGTAGGGAGGGGGGTGGGAGAAGGTGTGTTGGCAGATGCACTGGCAGTTGGGCTTACGATAAATGAGGAAGGAAATATAGAAGGCGTAGGAGTAGGAGTTGGTGTTGCGCTTGGGGAGGTGTTCGTTGCACTAGAGCTTTGGCTTGGAACCAATAGGCTTGAATTTGTTGGGCTTGCACTAGCACTTGGCTTGTTGGAAGATGGCGTATCCAACACTTCTCCATAGAGCGATGAAAACATTGTAAAATCTTTAAAATCTACACTACTGTCTCCGTTCAAATCTCCAGAAGCGGCTTGGTCGTATGTTTTTCCATACACTGCAGCAAAGAGTGTGAAATCTTTGAAATCTACAATTCCATCACTATTGAAATCGGCAGTAGCTTGCAATCCTCCTACAGTTGTTCCAATGCCTTGCTTGAAGGCTTCTAGCTTTGTACTTTGTTTTTTGGTAATGCTGTCTCCATAGAGCGATGAAATTCCCTTATAGTACAGATCGTATCGCTGTCCTGCTGTTTGCGGAGCAGTGATAATCGCAAGGGTTTTTGGATCTGCTATTTGCAATCCTTTCACTTCCAATTTCTCTTTTTTCCCTTCCAAAAAGATTTCGACACTGGAAGGATTGAGTATTGAAGTCGCATTGAGAGGAATGGAAAAACTTAAATTGATCTGTGTTGAACTGACTGCTTTTACTCCTGTCAATCGGAATGATGTGCTTTTTTCTGGTACTTGAAATCCAAGAAAAGGATACACTTGGCTCGAAAGATCGGTGAACCGAACTCCCATACTTTCCGCATCCACTTTCATCGCATAGGCTTTACCAGGGATTTGCGGATTGGTTTGAATGGTAAGCAGTTTTCCATCGGGGCTGATATCCACTGTTCCAACCGAAAGTAAATCAGATCCATTTGATGCAGCGCTAATATTAAGCCAAGAACTTTTAAATGTTTTTGGATCGATTGGATTTTTGACTACCATTTGCAGTGCATTTGCCGAAGTTGCTTGCAGGTATAAAATTTCATTTTGTCCATCGAGTGTAATATTGTTGGGAGATGAAACCACTACATTTAGTTTTCCCTGTGCCATTTTTCCTGTTTTATCAAAAGCATTCACTTCCAGTGCATATGGCGTATCTCGGGCGGCAGTGGTACTGGGCACAATAATATCGGAAAGATAATACCATTGTCCCCCTGCTTCTTTGAGGATTGGCTGCATGCACAGCAGTGTTCTGGTCGAAACACATGTTTCATCTCCAGAAGAGTCCACATTCGAAATTCCTTTTGGTAATGTTGATCCATTATAAATAGCAGTGTTTTCTAGTTTCAAAACCACATGAGAAACATTATCATCAGGATCTTTCACAAATACATATCCAGAAAAAGGAGTTTTCCCGTCGTTTATAGCTTTTGTTGGAGTAATATAATTTTGTGCATTGTCGATCACTGGTGGTTTTCCTGTATCTTGCTGATACATTACTTCCACCCACACATCTTGTTCATAGCTATTCCCTTCTTTATCGGTTGCGCTCACCAAAAGTTTTTTCTTCCCAATGGCTACAGCATCTGGTAAATAGAGTGCAGAAGAGGAATACCACTGTGAAAGTCCTTCTTTTGCTCCTGCATTCATTATCACAGGAGGAAGCCCCAGAGGCGCAAGATTTAAAGAAACGGATGCAATGTTATCTGCGCCAGAAGGATCTGTCACTTTTGTATGAATTGCAAAAGAAAATTTTCCATCTTTGATGAGCGAACGAGAGGGTGTCACATAGGTGTTAGTGTTATCCATGCTTGGTCCGAGATTTGATTGTCTGGTGATGGTAATGGTTTTTTCCAAGGACGCTTCGTCTCCTTGTGCGTCGATCACTTTGAGGCGAATGGGGTATGTTCCATTCGGAATTTCTGAAGACACTACAATGGGTGTTGCATTTTCAAAAAATTTAGTTTTTCCAGTGCTCTGACCTAAATTTCGAGCGGTTAAAAATATTGTGTTCACGCCTACAGAGCTCATATCTACTGCAACTGTTGTCACTTCTTCTCCGCTGTCTTCGTCCGAAATTTCTGCAGCCAGAAGCACAGAGTGGTTTTTATTTCCTGCCACAATAGTGGATGGAGTGACTGTGAAATTCACAATTCGAGGAGGTACCGAAGAGGTGGTGTCTCTTGAAACCCACAATAAAACAGTTCCTTCTCCAGTAATTCCTGCACGGTTTTGCGCCACTACTGGAATAGCATAGGGTGCAGTTTTTGTTTGCACGGTGTTTGGGACTTTTATATTTTCCAAAAACCATACCTGTTGCCCGTTTTCAATGGGGCCTGGTTTCAGGCTTTCGGCCGCATTTCCATGAATTACTCTCAAATCAGCCGTTACTTTTTCCAAGTCAGCCAATCCTCGAGGATCGTCCACATATACAAAAAGTTTTGTGGTGGTGGTTCCATCATTTGGCACTTTAAGTGGAGAACTATAGCTTTTTGATGAAATAACTTGGACCTCTTTTTCTTTGCGAGCTTCCACCACCAGTGCGTTTTCCATAAAAAGACTTTTGCTTTCTGAATTTTTGGTGTATTGAATCTCCAGTGTATAACTTCCATTTTGCAAGTTTGAAGGAAGCACTGCTGTAATAGTTTTTTTATCTTCTGAAATTTGAGTTCCCAAAAGCAAGACTCCATTCACCAATACTTTTGCATCTGTTGGAAGATTATTCCCTGAAATGGTGATGGTTGTGTTTACTCCTTGCACAGGGCGATAAGGGGATACATTTGTAATATTGGGAAGTGGGGAAAGATCCTCGGTCCAAAAGAGCTTAGAGAGGGTTCCTCCTGCCATTTTTCCAGTGCTTGTTTTCCACGTACTGGGATTCATCAAAAACATATATGGGGTGTCGGCTTGCATCGCGCTGGTACTGATGTGAAAAATTCGCTTATCGGCAGAATTTTGGGTAATTTTATTGATAGTAATTGTTTCGTTATTATTTTTAATCTGCAGAGATGAAGGCATAAAAACATCTCCTGTAGGCACAGAGCTCATCACCAGATCAAGATTTGTGAGGTTTGTTGCGCTCACCGATGTAATTCCCAGATTGGCATCATAATTCACATCAGGCGTTACACCATCGTTTGGGACTACAAAATAAATTTTTTGCTGCGCTGGATGTAATGCAACTCCTTGACTGCTTTGCACGGTGGTATTGAACGAAATAACATATCCTTTTCCGGGGAGTAACGCTAGCCCTGAAAACGTCAGCACGTTTGCATTTTGCTTCAAATGTGAACTACTGGTTATTACTTGCTCTGAAAATTGCGCACAGCCCAAAACCAAATTGCCTGCCAAAATATCAGAAAACTCCACTACAATTGTCCCCTTAGCAGAAGGAGTTATTTTGGTGATACTCAATTGAGCGCCAGAGGAAAGTTTTATACTGGCATTTTGAGTTGTCATTGTTTTTTCCGTTCCACTATTGTCTACTACACTTGCTGTTCTGAAGCTGATGGGGAGAGATGTGGTGCTTTCAGATATATTATTTTTCAAAGAAAAAGAGAGAAGGAGGAGTGTATCTCCTGCCGCAAAGCTCGCACTAGAGCTTCCCACTCCTGCCACTTTAATCACTCCATTGGTGGTTCTGTTGTCTTGAATTAGAAAGTTCTTTCCTGCAATTGAAGTTCCTTCAGTGGAAAAACCATTGGCGATCATCATTTCTGCGGGATATGAAATCTCAAACGAAAACCCTTGCATGGTCATTGCTTTATTTATTTTGATTGCCAATTCGCCTGTTTCACCTCTTTTGGCAATTGCTGATTCGATATACAGTTCTACACCGCTTTGCAGTGTATCTGGATTTTTTGTAAATAAAGAGGCCGAAAGATGGGAAAGGTTTCCATTTGCCCAAAGAAAAAGCCCAGCACAAAGACTACCACCGATTCCCAGAATTGTTTTTTTTGATGATACGAAAGAAAAAAAGTTCATACTGATTCTTTTGCAAAATGAATATTCATATCATCATAGCATAAATTTATGAAAAAAGAAATTCTTAATGCATTGTTAATTTCAAAAAAAAGAAGCAAAATAGCGCAGATGAGATATGCTGCTGCTTTGCTTTCGTTGGGGACGATTCTTTCGTATGTTTTGGGAGTGCTTCGCGACCTGCTTTTTTCTCGATACTATGGCGCGAGTGGGTTGACTGATGCCTATTTCTCTGCATTTTTAGTGTCAGATATTTGCCTTATGATTTTTGTGGCGTCGGCACTTTTGGGAAGTTTAACGCCTATTTATGTTCGAGAAAAAAATAAAGAAAAATCTCACGGACTTTTAGTTTTTGGAAACTTCTATACCTATATACCAGGGGTTTTTCTGTTGGTGAGTTTTTTTGGGGTGTTGTTTGCTCATCAAATTTTTCCATTTTTCTTTCCGCACCTCTACGCACAATATCCCGTTGAATTTATCCAGCTCGGGCAAATGTTTTTTCTTTCTAATGCGTTTTTTGCATTTTCCAATGTACTCGGAAACTTCTTGATGAGCGAGAAAAAATTTCTTTCCACAGCATTTTCTCCACTACTTTACAATATTGGGATCATTGGAGGAATAGTTTTGGGATCTTCTCATTTTGGCATTTTGGCAGCGGGAATGGGAGGAGTGTTTGGTGCGATGATGCACCTAGCCATTAGAATTTTTGAATATATGCAACTGGAAACAAAATTTCCATATCCTGTTTTTTCCTTCTCTCCTTATCTTCGCGAACTCATTGGTACAATGATGTTTCGATGGACGACCGTTGCCCTTTTTCCACTGATGCTGGTGGGAATGAGTCGATTTGCAGGAATGTATTCAGAGGGGCTGTATACTCTTTTTCTCTATAGTAGAAATATCATTTCTGCGCCCGTTGCTATTTTTGGAGTGGCTTTTGCCACTGCTTGTTTTTCACGTCTTTCTCATCTTCAAGAATCAGGGAACCCCCAAGAATTTGTCACATATTTTTTTGAAACAATTAAAAAAGTATTGTTTTGGACTATTCCCACGGGAATAGGTGTTTTTTTTCTGGGAACACCTTTTTTGGAATATCTCTACCATTTAGGAAAAACACCAGAAGAACACACCATTTTGCTTTCTTTGGTGTTGGTGCTCAGTATCGCTATCCCTTTTGAATCGATCAACAATGTGCTTTCCAGAACACTCAACGCTCTTT
Source organism: uncultured Candidatus Peribacteria bacterium (assembly GCA_964532505.1). Taxonomy (GTDB): domain Bacteria; phylum Patescibacteriota; class Gracilibacteria; order CAIRYL01; family CAIRYL01; genus CAZHIF01. The sequence goes on along the minus strand of CAZHIF010000001.1, from coordinate 66,846 downwards.
CGATGGGGAAAGTGCTTGTTTCTTCCAATCTGCTTTTTTTGGTAAGTGTTTTCGCTATCACTTTTTTGGTGGCACATTTCACCAACTTTCCATCTTTCGCCATGGCAATGGGTTACACACTGGGGTTTATTATCCAAGTGAGCTACACTGTTTTTTTTCTTGCTCGACAAAAAATTTTCAAAACACACATTCAAGAATCTTCTGAAGTGATGAAGACGTTTTGGGCTTCATGGTGGGCGAGTGGGGCGATGGGAGTCTTTTTATTAAGCTCTTCTTTGGTGAATTTTAAAGAAGCAAGATATGTGCATATGGATACTATTATTGGAATACCTTTCGAATCTACTTATTTTATCAATATCACTACAATTATTTGGATAGCTTATATGCTTGGTGCTATGCTGGTGTTTTCCTTGGTTTTGTTATTTATACTGAAAGAAAAAAAACTTTTGAGGGTGATAAAGAGAATGATGTGAATATTGCAAATTTCAAGTATAAGAATGATAAAATTCGCCTAGAACTACATTTTTTTAGATATTTTTATGAAAAAAATTGCGATAATTGCAACAGGAGGAACTCTTTCCATGATATTAGATCCACATACTGGATCTCTTATTCCTAGTGAAACGATTCCAGAAATATTTGCAGAGCATTTATCTTCTTTAAAAGATGTGGAGGTTTCGTTTTTTTCTCTTTTTCACCTAGATTCAAGTGATATAACGCTTGAACATTGGCATTTGATTGCTACAAAAATTGTAGCATTATATAATGATTTTGATGGGTTTGTGATTGCCCATGGCACTGATACGATGGCATATTCTGCCACCGCAGTTTCTCATTTTTTGAAAAATCTTCAAAAGTCAGTAATTTTCACAGGTTCTCAAAAGCCATACTGGGAAGAAGAAACGGATGCGCTTATCAACCTTGAAGATGCGGTATATTTTGCTTCACAAGATTTGAAGGAAGTCTGTATTTCTTTTTGTGGAAGTGTTTATCGTGCTTCTGAATGTACAAAATGGAATACTACTGCGATGGATGCGTTTATTGCTCCGAATGCAAAACCTTTATTGCATCGCACCCAATCCCTTTCTAGCCCTGTTGCTGTGAAATTACCCATTCAACTATTGTCTTGGGAACATTTCCCGGAGGTGGGAATTTTGAAACTTTCTCCCCTCATAACCCCTGAATCATTTAAAAAAATGCTTTCTATTTTTTCTCGGGTAGTGATCGAAGGATTTGGTGCAGGCGCCAACATTCCTCATCGATTGCTTCCTGTACTCGAAAAGCGTTGTAAGGATTCTGATTTTAGATGTATATTGAAAAGTCAGTGTTTTGGGGGATCTGTTGATTTGGGAACCTATGCAGCAGGGGAAAAAGCAAGCCGTTTAGGAATTATTTCAGGAAAAGAGCTGACAACTGAAGAGTGTGTGGCACGGCTTATGTTTTTAGAAGTTTAAAAATTTGCAAAATTTTTTGTATTTGAAAATACCAAAAAATCTGAAATAATCACTGCAAATCATTTTTCTTTTGCTTCTATGAAATCAATTCTTTTGAAAAACGGGCATGTTGTTTCTCCGGCTGATGGATTTGATGCGGTGATGGATGTGCGAATAGAAGATGGGAAAATATCAGAAGTGTTTGCAGAACTTCCAGAGAATGATTCTGATGTAATAAACTGTTCTGGAAAATATATTTTCCCAGGACTTATCGACTTGCAAGTGCATTTGAGAGAGCCAGGACGAGAAGATAAAGAAACGTTAGAAACTGGTATGAAATCAGCATTATGTGGAGGAATTACTTCTGTGGTGAGCATGCCAAATACCACTCCTGTGACCGATTCTCAAAGCACTGTTGAATTTCAGGTCAGTAGAGCAAAAGCCTTAAATCTTGCCAACCTATTCCCTGCAGGAGCCATCACCAAAGGGCAAAAGGGGAAAGAGCTTTCTGAAATGTGGGAAATGAAAAATTCAGGGATTGTGGCAGTGACAGATGATGGGGTGGATGTGCAAGACGAAGGGATTTTGGAAAAGGCGATGGAATATGCTAAAACACACAATCTTCCGCTCATGAGTCATTGCGAAAATGAATCGTTGTCTGATGGGGGAGTGATGCATGAAGGGGCTGTTTCTACACGGCTTGGGCTTCCTGGGATTTCCACCGCAGCTGAGGAAATGGGCGTGTATAAAAATCTTTTACTCGCAGAAAAAACAGGATGTCAGCTTCATCTGCTGCACAATTCCACCAAGGGGGCTGTGGAGCTTATTGAAATGTTTCAGAAAAAAGGAGTGAATGTGACCGCGGAAACCTGCCCTCAATATATTGCCATGACCGATGAAATCTGTGATGGATATAACGCTAATGGGAAAATGTATCCGCCCATTCGTTCTCAAGAGCACCAAGATGCCATTATCGAAGGACTTCAAAAAAATATTATTTCTGTTATTTCGACGGATCATGCTCCACATCTTTGGTTTGAAAAAGCGGTTCCCTTCAAAGAAGCGAGCATGGGAAGTGTGGGTGTAGAGTGTTCATTTGCTGTTTGCTACACGCATTTGGTGAAAACAGGAAAACTAACTCTTTCTCGGCTGTTAGAAAAAATGACAATCAATCCTGCTAAGGTGATTCACGTTCCAAGAGGAACGCTTTCTGTTGGAGCTATTGCAGATATTGCAGTATTTGATCTCGACAAAAAATGGACTATTCATGCGAAAGAAATGCAGACAAAAGGAGAGAATTGTGTGTTTGAAGGAATGGAGGTGTATGGAAAGCCAACACATGTGTTTGTAGCGGGAGATGAAAAATTAGGAAAGATTTTGTAGTGTTGTGGTAAGAAAAAAGCAGGAGTTCAAATATGAACACCTGCTTTTTTGATAAAAATCATGACAACATCTTCTTTTCTTCCATTCGCATCGAAAAATCAATCGGCAAAACCGAATGCGTGAGCGCTCCTATCGAAATAACATCAGCGCCTAATTCATCATATTTTTGTATATTTTCTGAGGTAATTCCACCCGAAAGTTCCAGAAAAATATTTTTTTGGTGTCGTTCTTTTTGTGAAGGGATCCGCTCAAGACATAGTCGAACATCTTCTGGTGCAAAATTATCAAACATAATCACCTTTGATATTTCTTTAGGAAATTGATGCGCAAAAATTTCATACGTTCTCAAAAACTCATCAGGGTTTTCTACTTCGATTTCAAAAAATTTTGCATCTTTTTCATTATAGTGCGAAAGCGCTGTGAAGAGCGCTTTTTCTATGTTTTTCTTTCCTTCTCCAAGGGCAAGTAAATGATTTTCTTTAATCAAAACGCCATCGAAAAGACCAATCCGATGAGTGAGAGCGCCTCCTTTCCACACGGCTTTTTTGTCGAGATAGCTCCATTGGGTTTTTCTCGTTGCTGCCAATGGAGTGTTCACTGCGGAGGTGTAGGCATGTGCTTGCGTCGTAACTCCACTCATCCTTGAAAGTGTGTTGATCATAATTCGTTCTGCTTTGAGCAGATCACACACATGGCCTTGAAGCTTCAGCACTTTGCTTCCCTTTAAAAAAGTATCTCCATCTTTCATATGCCAATGTAATCGCAGATTTGGGAAAAATGACTCAAAGAAAAAATCCACCTCTTCTTTTCCCGAAAGAACCCCTTGTTGTTTTGCTGTCACAAAAGCTGTCCCCAAAGATTTTTCTGGAAATAATAATGCAGAGGTGATATCTTCCCCGTCATTTTTGAGTTCTCGTTCAAAAAACAATTCCACCGCTTTCCAATAGGCATGCGTTTGAAAAAAACTCGACTGATCATGTGGCCATTTCATTGCGAGAATAAAAAAGGAGAGTATTCTATGCAGAATTTTTTTGCAGCACAATAGCTTTATTGGCGAGTGCATCTGCTCGTTCGTTTTCTGGGTGTCCAGCATGTCCCTTCACCCATTCCCATTCCACTGAATGCCGAGAAAGAGCATTATCTAAAGCTTCCCATAATTCTTTGTTTTTCACGGGCTGTTTGCTGGCGGTTTTCCATCCGTTTTTTTTCCAGCTTGCCATCCATTCCATCACACCTTTCATCACATATTGCGAATCCGTCACAATGGTAACATTAGATGATTTACTGAGGATCTCAAGGGCTCGAATAATGGCAGTTAATTCCATTTGGTTGTTGGTGGTTTCTGGTGCAAATCCATACATTTCTTTTTCGTGTGAACCATGTTTCAAAAGAACGCCCCAGCCACCAACACCAGGATTTCCTTTGCAAGCCCCATCAGTGTAGGCAAATACTCTCAACTAATTTGTGGATAAGAAGCATTTGACAAGGCGAAAAAAATCGCAAGAAATAATAAAAGATTTTTCATAAAAAAATTAATTTCGAATTTTATTCACGCTTCCCAGAACATCAATCTTATGCTCTACCATCTTTTGAATTTCATCTCTTGCTGGTCCAAGATACTTTCGAGGATCAAATTCTTTTGGAGTTTCAAAAAAGACTTTTCGAATCATTGCTGTCATCACCAATCGAAGATCTGTATCAATATTCACTTTTGAAACCCCATGTTTGACAGCTTCTGCTATGGTTGCTTCATCAACTCCTCGTGCTCCTGCCAAATCTCCTCCATATTGATTGCAAAGAGCTACATATTCTTGAGGAACAGAAGAAGATCCGTGCATTACCAATGGAATTCTTGGAAGGACTTCTGTTAGCTTGATTACTCTTTCTACATCCACTTTTCCATCTCCAGAAAATTTATATGCTCCATGAGATGTTCCAATAGCACAAGCTAATGTATCAGCCCCCGTTTCTTTAATAAATTGAACTGCTTCATCGGGATCTGTAAGTCGAGCGTCTTTTTCATCTACTTGCACATGCTCTTCAATTCCTCCCAACATTCCCAACTCTGCTTCTACAATCACTCCTTTGCGGTGGGCAAAATCAACTACTTCTTTTGTCATTTTTACATTTGTTGCAAAATCAAAGTGAGAAGCATCGATCATCACCGAATTAAATCCTGCTTCGATAGCACTTTTACATGTTTCAAAATCAGCACCATGGTCTTGGTGGATAATTACAGGAACCTGTGGATATTGATCCGCGAGGCTTTTAATGATATCCACGAGCATTTTTGTATTGGCATATTTTCGTGCTCCAGAAGAAATTTGTAAAATAACAGGAGCATTTTTTGCAGCATGTGCTGCCATAATTGCCTGAGAAATTTCCATGTTGTTTACATTAAAAGCTCCAAGCGCATATCCATTCTGATAAGCGTCCATCAGAAGCTCTTTTGGATTGGTAACAATTGCCATAAAAAATGGGATTAAATTTTCTTTAGCCTATCGTTTTTTGGTTGAAAAGACAACCCATATTGTGCAAAAATGTTCAATGTATATTTTTTAACCGTTCTTCTATGTTTCAGCAAATGAAAGACTTGTATGCGATGCAAAAACAAGCGAAAGAAATGAAGGAAAAGCTTGCCAAAATCCACATCGAGGCAGAAGAAGATGGAGTCATTGTCACATTGGCGGCCGATCAAACCTTGATTTCTATTGAATATCCAGATCATTTGATGAGTGCTGACAAGAAAAAAGATCTGGCAGAAAAAACAAAGAAAGCTTTTAATAAAGCAAATAAAAAGGCGCAGGAAATCGCCGCAGAAAAAATGAAACCATTGATGGGAAGCATGGGACTTCCTGGAATGAAATAATTAAGTATTTTTTCTTTTTTTCTTGTAGAGACGCAAACTTGTGTGTCTCTACGTCTTTTTTTTTTGCTCATTCCAAATTCCGATAATCCATAATAAAACCCCTAAAGAAATAGCTATATCGGCAATGTTAAATACAGGGAATGAATAAGGAGGGAATTGCAATAAAATAAAATCAGTCACCTGAGAGAATACGACCCTTTCCCAAAAATTCCCTAATGCTCCTGCAAACACCAACACACTTCCCCATTTTTCGAAAGAAGAAAGTTCGTCAAAACATCGATGCCACCACCATAAAAATCCAATAATAAATCCAACGGTGAGAACAATTTGCGCTGCATATGGGAGTGGAAAAGAGAAAGCAATTCCTTCATTAAATGCAAGATGGAGAGAAATATATGGATTCCAAATGGCAATATCATGCGTCTGCAAAAAAGACTTTGCCAGCATTTTGGTGGCAAAGTCGAATGAAAAGATAAGGAAAACAACGCTCCAAAATTTCATGAAAAATGTACAATAAAAAGGCTTGAGCAACTATTGTTTTAATTTTTTATAATATCTGCTTGTTTTGCTTTCACGGCTGTATCCACGTCTTTATTCGCTTGATCCACTTCTTTTTGAAGAGCGTTTTCTGCATTTTTCTGCATGTCTTCCGAAAGGCTATCATCTGATTTAATAGCGTCCATGGCGTGTTGTCGATTTTTTCTGATTCCCACTTTTGCTTCTTCTCCCATTTTTGCCACCACTTTGCTGAGGCCTTCTCGTCGTTCTTTCGTCAGTGGTGGGATATTGAGCCGAATGCCCACTCCATTATTTACCGGAGAAAGTCCCAGTGAAGAATCATCTCGAATAGCCTTTTCAATGGCGTTCAAAAGTCCTTTGTCCCACGGAGTAATCATCAGGCTTTGTGCTCCTTCAATAGAAACGCTTGCCAGCCCTTTGATGGCTTGTGTGCCTCCGTATGCAGGAATCATAATATTTTCTACCATTGCAGGCGACGCGATTCCTATTTGCAAGCCTTTAAATTCTTCATGCAGAAAATCGAGTGTTTTTTTGGTAGCGTCTTTGAAGATTTGAAGAGAAGAGTGCATAAAAATTGAGATAAAATATTGATACCACTAAGAAAAATTTACCAAAGAAAAAGCGAGAAAGAAAGAGAGATTTTTTAAAATGGTAATTATTCAGTCGTGTTTTTATGTTTTTCCAATAAGATTATAATGCACTACTCTCTGCTATTTTGATAGATTCCTAGAAGAATTCCAAAAGCCTTCTTTTTATATCTTTCTGGGTTGCATTAACCTTACTTTATCACGATTCCAAAAATTTGTCTCATCAATTCAGCCAAGAGCCTAAATTTTTTGAAATAATGCAAAAAGTTTTTTTAGAGGAAACGATATTTGGGGAGTTTTACTGCTTTCCTCCTTTTGTTGCCACTTCTGCTTCCAATAATTTTTTTAAATCAGCTCTAGACATTCCCCCTTCAATTTTTTTTCCGTTAATATAAATGGTCGGAGTAGCTCGAAGTCCTCGAGCTATTCCTTCTGCGATATGTGCTTCCACAATATCTTTTGTTTCTTGTCCTTTAACACATTTTTCAAATGAAGCGGCGTCCATGCCAACCGTTGTTGCCGCATTCATCATTACTTGCGTGGAATACTGTGCAGGGGCAAAGACTTCGTGCAAATACTGTGCTCTTTTTTCTTCTCCTTCCAGTGCTCTAACGCATTCCACGGCAATGGCAGAGGGGTAGGCAAGTTTATGAAAATCCAATGGAAAATGATAATACCTAAATGTTACATTGGGCATTTCTTTTTCCACTGCTTCAAATTCTTGTGCAAATTTTCGGCAAGCCGGACACTCGATATCAGAAAATTCTTCCACCAAAACGGTTGGATAGTTGGTTGCTTGTTCTAGTGTCATGGGTTTGTTGGCATCAGTAACCGGAAACTGTTGTCCTACAGGAGTGGAAGAAGAACATCCTGCAAAAGCGAATAAAAAGGCTATAGGAGCCAAAAGAGAATATGAAGTCTTCATAAAATTCTTGTAAAAAATCGTTTGGTAGTATATGGTTTTAGCAACAAAAAGAAAATCTTTTTTATTTTTTTATCTCATCAATATTTTATGACTAAAAAAACAGAAACCATCGAAGCTCCAGAAATTGAAGTGCTAAACTCCTCTGAAGATCCTGAAAAGATTACGAAAGTTCGAGCAGAAGAGAATACCTCTCAAGATCCTCAAATGGATGAATTTCTTAAAAATTCTCCTCTGGGAAAAGTGCTTGAAAATATGGAAGAACTCAAAAAAATCAGAGGATTTTTTCTGGCATCTTTGCTTTTAGGGTTCACAGGGCTTTTTGTGTTTCATCTTTGGTTTGGTCTTGCTGCAATTATTTTCGGGATTTTGGACCTGCGACTGGGTTCAAAATTCACAAAAAAAGCGTCCTATGTGGGGATTATATTCGGGTTGTTGGATCTGCTTATTCTGTTATAAAAAAGTATGATATATTCTTCTGTGGATAGTCAAAATCTTAATTTTTTTTATTTGTGATCTTTGATGGGAGCTTTTTAAAAGGATGAATATAGCATTGAAAAAGCATTGTTGGAAATCAATGGGGTGATTATAGGGAATTGCGATGCACACTATGGTTGAATATCCAAACATTAAAAAAGCTATCATTGCTTGATAGAATACCAGAGTTGAGACTTCTTACTACAAAAAGTGTTTTCCATAGGACTTGTCTACTACAACGGCATCGAACACCTTCTTCCATGTATGGAAACGCTGATGGCGCAAACCACAAAGATTCCTTATGAAATTCTTTTTCGTGACCAATCTTCCAAAAAAGAAGGACTTTTACTGCTGAATACTTATTTTTCAGAAAAAATAAAGAATGGAAAACTCAGAATTTGGAATGGAAAAAATCTGATGCATTCAGGAGGGCATAATTTTTTATATGCCGAGAAACAATACGAATACTACATCTGCGCAAGTATTGATATGGTCTATGAGAAAACGATGCTTTCTTCGCTTGAAAAAGCGATTCATGACTTTCCAGAAAGCAAAGTGTGGGGAGGAAAAATTTTGCAGCAAAAAGAATTTGCGATTGATTCTGTGGGGATTTCACAAACATGGTATGGACGATTTTTTGAACGAGGCTATGGATTACCCCCTTCTGCATACGAAATTCCAGAAAAAGTCTTTGGCATTTCAGGAGCTCTTTTTTGCATTCATTCTTCGTCACTCGACCCAAACGAACCACTTTTTGAACCAAGTCTCCATTATAAAAACGATGTAGAGCTGATGCTTAGGCTTCAAAAGAAAAAATATAGCGTTCAGTATTTTCCTGATGTGCTAGCGCATCATGATCGATTGGCAAATGAAAATATGAAAAAATCAATCTTTATTTTAGAATCTTCTTTACAAGGTCAAAAATTTATTATGAAACACCTCTCTTGGTATTCAAAAATTCCAGTAAATATTTTCTTTGGAATGCAATTTCTTCGATACTTTTTTGCTGTTGTAAAAAATTTCATTTTAAAAAGAACAAAAAATAAAAAATAAGTTGCATTTAAGATCTTTTTTCGGTAAAAATGTTTTCTTGTTTTGACATTTTTATGGAATCTTATTTGGTTGTCTCTCAGGCAGAAAAAGGGATTAGTGATGAAGAGTTCATGGCTTCATATCTTGCAGATCTTCGAAAGATGTATGACATGATCTCGAATGCTGGGCGCATTTTACTTATCTCTCACCAAAAACCAGATGGAGATACTTCTGGATCTGCTATGGCGATGGCGTATATGCTCGAAAGTTTTGGAAAACGAGTGACTCTTTTTTCCGAGGATCCTTTGGCAGAGGAGTTTCATTTTATTCCGAAAGCATCTGAATACGTGCAAAAAATCGATCCAAGCGAGTATGACTTAGCAATTGCTTTTGACGGAGGAACGTTTAAAATGTTTGGATTACATGAAAAATATCCGCAGCTTTTTAATAAAACTTTTCCGCTGATCAACATCGATCATCACATATCAAACGAAATGTATGGAACGCTGAATTTTGTGATTCCGACGGTTGCAAGTACCACAATTATGGTTTCCAAGCTGTTTCGGGCGCTTAAATGGGAAATTACTCCTCAAATTGCCACATGTCTTTTGATGGGACTGTATACCGATACTGGAGGGCTGATGCATTCCAATTCTACCGCTGAAGCATTCCGAGAAGCATCTTTTTTGCTCAGAAAAGGAGGGGATCTCAGAAGTATTGTAAAGTATATTTTTAGAACAAAGAAACTGAATCGCCTAAAGCTTTGGGGGAAAGTGCTTTCCAGAGCGGTTAAGACTCCAGATAATGTGCTTACTTCCTTTGTACGAATGCACGATTACACTTCCACAAATACTACTCCAGATGATCTCACGGGGGTAGTGGATTATCTCAATAGCGTTCCGAATACTATCTATTCCAATCTTCTCACCGAACGAGCAGGGGGAAAAGTGAAAGGATCACTTAGAACCCTTCGAGATGACGTTGATCTCACTGAAATTGCGGGAACATTGGGAGGAGGAGGGCATAAAAAAGCTTCTGGGTTTACTGTGTTGGGAGATTTGGAAATTGGTTTTGATTGGTTTATTCGAAATGCCGAAGGAAAGGCTTTAAGTCTCACTAGGTAATCTCAAAAAAAATGAAAGATGCACCTTTATCATTTCTCTTTAAAAAAACAATTTAAAAAAAATATTTTACTATCTTTCTTAGAAGAAAAACTATATATTGGTTCCGTATTTTTTTTGAGCAAGAGTATGTCGTTGCGTGTTGGTCTTTTCGGATTTGGGAATGTGGGAGGTGGTGTCGGAAAAATTATTTTTGAAGAATGTAAAACGGATCCCACTTTCCCGATCACACTCGCAAAAGTATGTGTTCGCAATGTGGAAACAATAGACAAACTAGGGCTTCCCGAAGATCTTTTCACGACCAATGGAAATAGTATTTTGGAAGATTCTTCTGTCGATGTTATCGTGGAAGCCATTGGAGGAAATACCTTTGCTAAAATGATTATTGAAACGGCGCTGAATAATAAAAAACATGTAGTCACCGCCAATAAAGCATTGCTCGCAGAATGTGGAAATGAGCTTTTTGCACTGGCAAAAGAAAATGGAGTGTTTTTGAAATTTGAAGCCTCGGTGGGAGGCGGAATCCCTATTATCCGAACCCTTCAAACGCATTATTCTGCAGGAAATATTTCAAAAGTAGCAGGAATTGTGAATGGAACCTGTAATTTCATTCTTTCAGAGATAGAAAGCAAAGGGCTTAATTATGCGGATGTTTTGAAGGAAGCACAGAAAAATGGATTTGCAGAAAGCGATCCAACGTTTGATGTGGAAGGATATGATGCGGCACAAAAATTAGCAATTTTAGCGCATCTCTCATTCGGAGTTTCAATTCCTTGTTGGAAAGAAATTTCAACTCATGGGATTTCTCAGCTGCATTCTGCAGATTTTTCCTTTGCCAAAGAGATGGGGAAGCGGATTCGATTGGTTGTTTCGGCTGAAAAAAATAGAGAAGCAAATACACTTTTTCTTTCGGTGTCTCCTGCCATGGTTCCAGCCAAAAGCACATTGGGAAGTATTACAGGTCCAACAAATGTGATTACAATTAGCCATGAATATTTGGGAGATATCGCTCTCAAAGGCGCTGGGGCAGGAAGATATCCCACTGCAGCTTCCGTACTTTCCGATCTTTTTTCCATTGCTCGAAAAGAAGATATCAAAAATTCTTCCTATGAATCATCGCTACAGCTTTCCAAAAATTCTGCGCATGAAAAATCATTCTATTTTCGGTTTTTTGTGGAAGACAAGCCTGGAGTGTTGGCAAGTGTCGCCGAAGTGTTTTCCGAAGCCAGAGCCTCTATTTCAGAAATCAAAAATGCGAAGGGTGATGAGCTTCCTATGAGCATTCTCACCTATCCAATTTCTTCTCTCCAAAAAGAAAAAATTCTTACAAATCTTTCTTCGCTTCAGGTGATTAAGGGTTCTATCGCGTGCCTCGAAGTATTGTAATTTATTTCTTCAAATAATTCATGAAAAAAATTTTCTTTAGCCTTGTTTTTGGACTCCTTTCTTTTTCAGCGTTTCTTCCTTCTTTGGCAGAAGGAAATGCAAAAGCTCCTATTCAAATTTTTATTAGAGAAACGTGTCAGCACTGTCATGACGAACAAGAATTTTTGCGAACACATTCTATTCCGTTTCAGGTATACATTATCGAAGATCATCTTGATGAGTATAAAAGAGTTTCGGAAGGATTTTCCGTGATGGGGCCTCCTCTCACACTTGCAGGGAATACTCTTTTTGAAGGATTTAGTGATGAAAATTTTGGAAATGATATTATTGCTGCCTATCAAGGAGCTTCAGAACAAATGACTTTTTTAGATGCATTACAAAATCCAACCCTTGTTTCAGTCTTTGGAAAAAAAGCATCAACATGTGACGATGGTTCGGCTTGCAGCATTTCAGAAAGCAGAACGGTTGAAGTGCCTCTCATAGGAACGGTGAATATTCAGACAGAAACCTTATGGCTTAGATATGTTTCTTCGTTTACCCTTGGGTTTTTGGATGGGTTTAATCCTTGCGCGATGTGGGTGCTTATTATCTTTATTCTTACGCTGATGCAGATTGGAGATAGGGTGAAGATGTTTTTTGTAGCCAGTACGTTTTTGGTGGCAGAAACCATTATGTATGGGTTTATCTTGATAGCATGGTGGAAGTTTTTTAATATTTTTTCTCTGCAATACGCAGATATTTTAAATGCTTTTGTTGCTATTCTAGCAATTGGATCAGGGCTCTTTTTTTTATACGAAGGAATTTTTACGGATGGGACGTGCCAAGTGACGTCTGCCGAGCAACGAAAAAAAATAAGCGAACGGATCAAAAATCTTGCACATTCTCCTATTTCTTGGGTTTCATTTTTTGGGATTTTAACATTGGCATTTTCGGTGAACGTTATTGAATTTGCCTGTAGTGCTGGATATCCTCAGGTGTTTACCAATATTCTCAACAGTATTTCTGGAGGAATTTTTGAAAAAATAGGACTGTTGATTACTTATTTATTTGCCTACATGTTGGATGATGTGTTGGTATTTGGAATTGCTCTTTTCTCGATTGAAAAGATAGGAATTATTCAACGGTATGGAAGATATTTTAATATGTTTGGAGGGATTCTAATGCTTCTTGTGGGGGTTTGGATGGCGATTGCTGTATTGCCATTATTATAGAAGCATTTGGCAATTTGTTGCGGTTATAGCAATATACTGGGAGCAATTATTGCTGCCACTTCGCTTTTCATCACAAAAGGAGTTTTCATTTTTTTACGATTTTCTGGATTAATCAGCGCCAATTCTTCACTTGTCCAACCTCCTTCAGGTCCGATGAGGTATTCTTGAAAATTTTCATGAGAAAGAATATCTGACCCTGTCATATCGAAACAAACAGCATTGGGATACATTTTTATAAATGTTTCAAAAGAATTGGTGTTCCACTCAAGCAAATGATTCCTACCACACTGCTGAGACGAATTGATGCAAATGGTTTTTATTTTTTCAGGATTCAACCGAATATTTTTTTGGCTTCGCTGTGTCTCCAAAAAGGTTATTTTTTTTACTCCCAACTGATTGAGCGCAGGAATGGCTTCATAAATAGTGGAAGCGTCGCACATTGCCCAGCCCAAATGCAGAGAAAGAACAGGAGGGGTAAATGGTTCAGACTTTTCCAATCGAAGCAGTAGGAATCGTTTTTCGATATGTTGAATACTGTAAAAAAATCGAATATCATCCTTCATATTTTGAAGACAGAGATCGTCTCCCACTCGATGCCTTCGTACCCGCACTAAATAGTGATAGTCTTCTTGTTCAAATACTATTTCTTCGTTTCCAGCCAGTGGAGAATAGAAAAAAATCATGATTCTTGTGTTTTCTTGAGAAGATCTGAAATGTTCCACAGTATTTCAAAAATTTGCTTTTGCGTTTGCATCACCGCTGGAGATTTGATGAGAATGGCAAAAATATCAGGCTGAAATGAAACAATGAGCACCGAATTATCAAAAATAGAAATTTCATTTTCCACCATGGCAGAAGGGAATAGTGATTCATCAAGTAAACGGATTTCTCTGAAATATTTTTTATCGTCTAAGTGCACTTTTTCTCCCGCCTGATCTTTTGGGGCAATTCCTCGAAGAAAAATCTTTTTAGAAGCCCGTATCGCCACATATTCACTATCATAATTTTGCCAATGATCTCGAATATTTTGCGAATTGGCAATGCTCAGGATTTCTCCAGATGTTTCAAGTGTCGCCGCATATCCTTCTTTCACGCCTTTAATCCCTTCCAAAAATCGAACGTGAGGACGAATGGTATTTTTTTTTTGGAGCGCCTCCATCAATGGAATTGCTTTTTCAAATCCTTTGAGGTATGAAGAGAATTTATCAAATAGATCAGAAGGAGGAGTGGCAGAAAACTGTAATACTCCGTCTTTTTCGGATGTCGTTACTAAATTTTTTTGTTTCAGTTTTTTTAGTATTTCATACGTCGTCACTCGATTTATTCCTGCTTCTTCGGCAATTTCGGTATTGGGAGAGTGATCTTTTGCCAACGTTGCAAAGTATACCTTCGCCTCTTTGTCAGAAAATCCCAATGATTCGAGGAGTGGAACAAAAGTGTGGAGAGGCATAAGGCAATGAAAAATGAAAAATAGTTAAATTATTTTGATATATTGTTCCGAAGTAATGAAAGGCAATTCAGAGGCAACTTGGGAATAATCATGATTAAAAAAAAATACATTCTGGAGTGTAACAAATGGAAAGAGGATTTTCCATTTGAATTTTATAGATTCCTTTTGATATACTGGTTCTAGTTTTTTGCTTTTGCAAATTTTCTATGAGTGCTTCTGGGAATATTATTGTCGTAATGGTTGAAAACAAGCCTGGGGTGTTAAATCGGGTTACGTCCTTGCTTCGTCGGAGAAATTTCAATATCGACTCCCTTACGGTTGCCAAAACCACTGATAATAATTTTTCTCGCATGACCATTGCCATGGAAGAAAAAGATGACGCCGAACAGATTATCAAGCAGCTTCATAAACTTATCAATGTGATTAAAGTTTCTCAGTATGCTCTTTCGGATATGCTGATGCAAGAATTTGCTTTTATACGGGTGACAGCTTTTCGAAAAAATCGTGGAGAAATTCTCCCGTTTGCAGAAGTATTCGGAGCGCAAATGATACATGTTTCTGAAAATTCTCTTACGTTTCAGTGCTGCACAACACCTGATAAAATCGATGAATTTTTGGAGGTATTGGCTCCTTTTGGAGTGAAAGAATGCGTGCGATCTGGAGTCGTTGCCATTGCTAAAGAAAAAAAATAAAATTGTCATTTTTTTTATTATTTGATTCATGAAAAAAGTAAAACCTCAAAACACCGAAAATGCAAAGAAGTCATTTTCAGACGCTGATTTTGAAGAAATGGAAAAAATCGAAACAGAATATTGGGAAGTCAAAGAACGCTTTTCTGTGCTTCAAGAAAGATTACAAACGCTGAAAGATAAAAAGAAAAAACAGTGGCTTGGCGATGATGCAGAAGAAAATACTGACGAAACAAAACAAAAAAAAACTCCTTCTAAAGGATTTTTTAATTTCAGTGGAGGGAAAGGACCTTGGATCAACATTTTGATGGGGGTTGTCGCCCTCACTATTGCGGTCAATTATTTCACTCGGCCAACTCCCACCGAACTTCCTATTTCTCAATTTTTGCAGGAATGTGTAGCGGGGCAATATTCCGAGCTTTTTATTTCTGGAGAAACCGTTAGAGCAACGAAAGCTGATGGAACAAAAGTTTCTGTTGTGTTAGGAGGGCGAGATAGTTTTTCGGCGCTTGGGCTACTTGATCCTGCAAAATGTCCAAATGCAAAAGTGACCATTAAAGGGTCTGCTGCTGCCAAATTTTGGACTGATTTTGTTTTGAGTTTTCTACCTATTGTCCTCATTATTGGGCTAATGATTTATTCAATGAGAGGAATGAGGGGCGGGTTTCCATTTATGGGTGCAAAAAGAGGAATGGAGCCGATTAAGCCTACTACGACATTTGCTGATGTGGCAGGGCAAGACGAAGCCAAATTCGAGCTTAAAGAAATCGTTGAGTTCCTCAAAAAGCCAACACAATTTATCAAAATGGGAGCAAAAATTCCTAAAGGAGTGCTGCTTTCTGGTCCTCCAGGAACAGGAAAAACACTTCTTGCGAGAGCGGTGGCAGGGGAAGCTCATGTTCCATTTTTCTCTATTTCTGGGTCAGAATTTGTAGAAATGTTTGTGGGAGTAGGAGCGTCTCGGGTTCGAGGACTTTTTGAAAATGCCAGACAACAAGCTCCCTCAATTATCTTTATTGATGAAATTGATGCCATCGGTCGACAGCGAAGCTCTGGAATTGGAGGGGGGGCAAACGATGAACGAGAGCAAACACTCAATCAGATCCTTACAGAAATGGATGGTTTTGAAAACGAAACGGGTGTGATCGTGATTGCGGCAACCAATAGGGTTGATATTTTGGATAAAGCATTGTTGCGCCCTGGTCGGTTCGATCGGCGAATTGCAGTAATGAATCCTACCATAAAAGACAGAGAGGCGATTTTATTGGTGCATGCCAAAGATAAGCCATTGGAAAAAGAGGTTAATCTAGAAAAAGTGGCTGCAAGAACCGCAGGATTCTCTGGAGCAGATTTGGAAAACATGATGAACGAAGCTGCAATTTTTGCCGCTCGTGCAAAACGAAAAAAAATAACTAAGGGAGATATTGATCAGGCGATTGATCGGGTAACCATGGGAACAGAAAAGAAATCTTTGGTGATGAGTGATGAAGAAAAGAAAATGACAGCATATCACGAAGTGGGGCATGCTCTTATGGCATATTATATGCCTACAGGAGATCCAGTTCATAAAATTACCATTGTACCACGCGGAATGGCTTTGGGGGCAACGCACATGGCACCAGAAAAGGAAAGCTATCACACCACCAAGAAAAAATATTTTGAACAAATTTGCGTACTTTTAGGGGGGCTTTCGGCTGAGAAAATTATTTTTGATGATACCACGTCTGGTGTTTCCAATGATCTGGAGCGAGCCACAAGAATAGCTCATGCTATGGTCATGAAATTTGGAATGAATGACAGTCTTGGGCCCGTCGTCTATGCTCTTCCAGGGGATGAATCGCTGGGGAAAGTGCATTCGGAAGAATTTGCTCGAAAGATTGATCAGGCGGTAGAAGATCTTCTTAAAGAAGCATATGCCACTACACAAAAAATACTTCGAGATAACATTTCCGTAGTACATCGTATCTCTGAGAAGCTTATGGAAGTAGAAACGCTTGATCGAGAAGAATTTGAAGATCTCATCAAAAATAGTTAAAACATATTTTGTATGGCAGATTTTGAAAGCTTTGGAGGGTTTGATAGCGCGCGGGAGGGTGCCTCCTCCGGAGCTGAGGTTAGCCAAGAAGCGCTTGAACGGTTTCAAGAACAAGCTCGTCGAACAGCAGCTCAAGCAAAGCAGGATCAAAAACAAGAACGGCAGAAAAAACAACAAGATAATGCTCTTGCTAGAATTATTGTTCAATTTTTGCAAAACCCTCGATTTTCAGGTTTTTTTGTGGTCATTTCAAGAGCCCTTTCCAAAAATATTCCTTCCGATTTTTTATTAGCAATTCTTTCGCTGATCCATAAAGAAGCCTTTGATGAAATTACTAAAAAAGAGCTTCCAACAGCTGATCTCTCGGAAAATTTTACGGCGAAATTTCCTCCGCAATTTTCCCTACCACTTCAGCAGTGGAATTTGATGATGGTTTCTGTTGCCACCGCGGAACCTCAAGCAGGGCTCGAATCTATGGTGGATGAGGCTTGGGAGGTGGATATGAATACGATTCAGCTTATTTCTTTGGTGCTTCGTGAGTATTTTTCCTTCCAAAAATTTGAAGTTCCATTCGAAAATATTTCTCAATTTTCCAAAACTTTTGTGGCATCTCTCATCAAAAAACTCGAAAATCAAGTGATAAATCAGCAGCTGCTGACAGAGTCTGTAGGCTAATGTGCTTATAATGAGGTGTTGGTGCACTTTTCAGAATCAGAATTTCAAAAAAATGTTTCCATCAATGTATTCATTTTACCCTCTCCCCATACTCTTTCTCCTTTCTTCCACTGCATTCCACAGAGCCCCTTCCTGCATGTGCTCCAAAAATTCTTCTGCTGATTTTCGGGCGTTATTGATCAGCCTTCCATCCATCAAATTTGCAATTCTCAGGTCTGGAAGCCCGCTTTGGCGGATCCCAAAAATTTCTCCTGCTCCTCGCAAGTGCATATCGATTTCTGCGAGTTCAAATCCGTTTTCTGTTTTTTCCATGGCTCGCAATCTGGTATTTTGATTATCAGATGAAGAAAACAAAAAACAATATGACTTATGGTCTCCTCGGCCCACTCGCCCTCGAAACTGATGCAGCTGCGAAAGCCCAAACCGTTCAGCCCCTTCGATCACCATAATGGTGGCATTCGGCACATCAACCCCCACTTCCACCACCGACGTAGAGACCAAAATATCAAATGCTTTATTTTTAAATTGGCGCATGATTTCGTCTTTATCTCCTGGGTTCATTCGTCCATGCAAGAGCGCAATGCGTCGATGTGGGAAAATATGTTGTTCGAGCCGCATAAATTCTTCCGTTGCCGATTTCAGATTCTCAAAATTTTCAGAATCTTCCACTAGCGGGCAGATGATGAACGCCTGCCGACCTTTGGAAATCTGATCATCGATAAACAGTTCAGTCGTTTTTCTGCCACTTGCTGAAACCACTTTTGTTTCGATTGGTTTTCTTCCAGGAGGTAATTCATTTAGCACCGAAAGATCCTGATCTCCAAATGCGATAAGTGCCAATGATCGAGGAATGGGGGTGGCGGTCATCTGCAAAAAATGAGGGGTTCCTTTTTGCAATAGTTTTTCTCGCTGCAACACACCAAATCGATGCTGTTCGTCGATCACCGCAAGTCCAAGATCATGAAACATAACAGGATCTTCCAAGATAGCATGCGTTCCAATGAGTAGATCAATATTTCCAACTCTCATATCTTCCAAAATTTCTTTTCGACGCTTTCCTATCACTGAACCTGAAAGAAAACCAATCGTTGGAGTTTTGTCTTGATGCCATTTTTTTTCTGGAAAATACTTTTCAAAAAATCCTTGTTCAGCCGCTCTGCTGATAAGTTTTTGCAATCCTTCGGCATGCTGCGATGCTAAAATTTCTGTGGGAGCAAGCATTACACATTGCTTTTTTGCTTGCCAAATAGGCAAGCATGCCATAAGTGCTACCAATGTTTTTCCACTTCCCACATCTCCTTCCAGCATTCGTTGCATAGGAACTGATTTTTCATAGTCTTTCAAAATTTCAAAAAGTGCGATTTTTTGTGCATTTGTCGGCGTGAATGGTAATGTTTCAAAAAAATCTTTGATCATTTCTGCATTCAGTTTGATAGGTTCGATATTTCCCGTGTAGCTTTCTTGAAAGGTGTTTTTGTTTTTGATTGATGCCATTTGTAAAATAAACAATTCTTCAAATGCAACGGTGTTTTTTGCCTGTTCCAGTTTTTTTTTTGAAGTGGGCGAGTGCATTTCTATAATTGTTTCTTTTCTGGAGAGCAGATGTTCTGTTGTTCTGATTTTTTCTGGAATTAGTTCAGGTAGATAAATAACATCTTTTTCAATTTTTGGAAGCAGTTCTTCATGGATTTTTCGAAAAAACCAATGGGCATTCAAAAATCCTTTTTCGCTGTAGAGTGGAAAAATACTCCCCATTTCCAGATTGCTGTCATATTTTTCAACCGAAGGCGATTGAAGGGAAATTTTTCCAAATCCTAGCTTTGCTTTTCCAACAACCATCACAGGCTGCATCAAGGGAAGTGTTTTTTCCAAATGAGCCATGTTGAACCACACGCATTCCACAAATTGCCCACTTTTTTGTTCCACAAAATTTGCTTTGATTATAGTCATTCCTTTGTTTTTGCTTTTTTCTTTTTGCACTGATGAAAAAATTCCAATAAGCACATTTTTTTCATCTGCTCTCAATTCAGAAATTTCTTGCACTTGGCTTCTGTCTTCATATTCTCGAGGGAAATAATACAGTAAATCTTCCACGGTTTTGATGCCTTGGGTTTCCAAAAATTGGAGGTGCTTTGCCGTTGTTTTGATGGCTTTTTCGAGAGAAATCATAATACTCAGATTGACAAATCTTACTATAATAACCCTTTTGTAAAGCGTCTAGTAAAAAAAATGTTGATTTTTTTCTATTTTGAAAAAGAAATCTGTTTTTGTAGAATATCTGAGAACTCTAAACGTTATCTTAAAAATGCTGAAAAGATGCATTGATTTAGAGTCAGATTGAAAAAAAACGACTATTGCATGTGATATTCATAGCCGTGAAATCTTTATGAATGTTGCAAAGAAGGGGTACATTTTCTGAATTTTTTTTAATTTTTATGCAAAGAAACCTCACGCTTTCTGCCCTCAAAGGCTTTGCAATTCTTGCCATTATAGTGATTCATTTGCTCGATTGGTCAAATTTTGTGGCTGGGCAAACCTATCCTGCTTGGATTCGGGAAGTTCTTCATGTATTCGTTCTCTTTTTTGTAGCCCTTTCTGGAACGGTGATTTATATTGCTTACGCACAGCGTGATTTTTCCAAAGCTGCTTCTCGACTCATGCTTCGAGGTTTGCAGATTATTGGGATCTATTATCTATATGTGCTTATCAAATTTGGATTAATGGAGTTAGGGTGGTATCCAATAGCGGCAGAGCCGTATTTTATGATGTTTCAAAATGCAGGCATTTGGACGTGGAAAGATATGCTTCTCATGCATTCTGGAAGTGTACCTCTAGGCATTCTTGTTACAATTGGATTTTTGGTGTTTATTTCTCCTATTTTTTTGTGGATTGCTCAAAAATGCACCTATGCCAAAACCATTATTTTGGCTATCACTGCTATTGTTTTCTATTTCTCGTTTCTTCATCAGCTGGATATCGACATTTTCTACGCTCAAGGATATTCGTTTTTTGCGCCGCTTCCATGGCTCACTATTTTTCTTCTTGGGTTTTTTCTTGCAATGATCGGCTTTGAACAGCAAAAAGAATGGCTTTTGGTGCTATTTTCGTCTCTTATAGCTGGAAGCATGTATTATCTTTCAACCCTTGGAAAAGCCCTTTATCCTACTTGGTATATGTATCCACTGCACTGGTATTACATCGTGGTTGGATTTTTTGCGATGGTTCTGTGTATGTATCTTATTTCTCTTCTCATTAAAAAGCAAGAATCGAAGATAGTGGCAGCGATTTTCAATTTTTTGGAAACAGCAGGGAACGAAACTATGTATCTCTACATTGCGCACTGGGTGGTGATTGACCTCACCCTGCTTGCAACTCATTTCTATTTTGCAGATTATCTGCACTCTTTTCTCATCTGGTATAGCGTTGGTGCGCTGATGTTGTGGTATGTTTGGAGCAGAAGAAATAAAATTTGGAAAACAGAACAGTAATTTTTGCTCAATTTTTTTATGATTTCTCTTCAAGCCCTCGTTGGTCTTTTCCTTGGAATTCTTTTTGTTCTTTTCTTATTTATTCCATCTTTTTGGCTATTTCGCAAAATTCAACAGCAGTCAAAAAAATCACTCTGGAAAAAGCTCGTGGATGCGGTGTTGCTTCCTTTCAATTTTGGAGCGCTTTTTTTAGAGCAGAGAAAAATCGAACAGCTTCCGTTCTACTATCGCTGGTTCCTCAAATTCACAGCCTTCACTTCTCGCATTCAATATTTTCATTTTTTGCCAAAGGCGATTATTGCTTTTTTAGCCGAGCAGCTTATCGCTTTTGTTACAGGAGAAGATGTGCTGACGGCGATTATTTTTTCGTGGAGTATTGTCTTCCTTATTCTCATCACGTGGGTGGAAAGCAAGTCTGGAGAGATGGAAGAGGAGACTGTGATATTTGCCAACAAGCTTTTTCTTTACACGGTTTCTATGTTGGGGTTGTTTTTGGTATTCGTGCATGCATTTTTTTGGGAAAGCGTTTCCAGTGCTTTCAAAACTCCATTTTGGGAATTTATGGCATTTTTGGCACATTCATTCAACTATTATCTCAAGCTCGGACTTATCACTTTTTGGGAACTGAATCCACTTGCAAAGTTTGGAATCTTGTTTGTGCTGATTATTTATATGTTTTCATTTACCAGTTTTGGACGAAAAGATGAAGAGTCTGAAGAAAAAAAATAAAAAACTATTCTTCTCTTTATAGAACCCCTATGCATCTCTCTCTTCCTCTTTTGCAACTCGAAAGCGAACTAAAAAAACGATGGAAGATTCCTTATGTGTGGGGGAAAAAACAAAATAATTGTGATGATATAAAAACAAACATTATCTATCAAACCCCATTTTTTGAGGAAATCACTCAGCAAATTTCTCATTTCCCAGAAGATTTGCAGATGTATGCGCTAAATCGGTGGTATAATTTTTGGTCGGCGAAGGCAGTGGAAACTATTTTTTCTCAATCACCAGAAGTGCATCCTGTTTTCGAGTCAAAAGATTCTCAAAAAGATTTTTTTTGGAAGACTATTCCTTTTGACCACAAAACGACCGTGTTTCCCAAGGCGTTTGCGCATTCTGTGGAATACGCGCAGCATCATCCAGAAGAACTCATTAGTTGGCTGTATAAAAATCAAAGCTCCGAGAAGCGTCAGCATTTTGAAAATCGGATTTTTGTGGTGGTGAACCACTGGAAAGATAAAGCAGAATTGCTTCGACTGCACTCCACTATTCATACATTTCTGCAAACCTTTTCTCTTTCCGATTTTATTACTTTTCGGCATACTGGAAAAGATGTTTCTTCGGCAATTATTTGGGCACTTTTCTAGTATTTTGTGAACTATATCGGATCAAAACACTCGCTGCTTTCTTTCCTTGAAACCACTATATTTCAAGTTTCTGGGCTTTCTTCTGGAATATTTATTGATGGATTTGCGGGGACAGGTGCAGTGGGCGCGCATTTCCAAAGCAAAGGATTTTCGATTATTGCAAATGATCTGCAGTATTATAGCTATGTGCTGAACCGTGGAAAACTCATTCCACCTGAAAATCCTGAAAAAATGCACACCTTTCTCGATTGCCTTAACGAAATTCCAGAAGTAGAAGGCTTTATTTCTCAAAATTATTGCTTGAGCGGAACTGAATGCCAAGAATTTCCTCGGCAATATTTTTCTGATGAAAATGGGAAAAAATGTGATGCGATTCGCCAGCAACTTGAACGCTGGAGGAAAGAAAATAGTATTACCGAAAATGAATATTTTTATTTGTTGTTTTGCTTACTTGAAGCGATTGATAAAGTGGCTAATACTGCTTCGGTGTATGGAGCGTTTTTGAAGCATCTTAAAAAATCAGCTCAAAAACCTCTTATCTTACAATCGAAACCTTTTCCTGCTACACAAAATAGTAAAGTTTTTAATGAAAAAATAGAGGATCTAATTCCCAAAATTTCAGGAGATATTTTATACCTTGATCCGCCGTATAATGCGAGGCAATATGCACCAAACTATCATGTGCTCGAAACCATTGCAAAATATGATAATCCTCCGCTGAAAGGGAAAACAGGACTTCGGGATTATGCCCAGCAAAAGTCTGATTTTTGTGTAGCTTCCAAAGTGCATGACGCTCTGAAACACATTGTTTCACGTGCACAAGTGAAATATATTTTTCTGAGCTATAATAATGAAGGATTGATGACGCCCGAATCGATTCAAGAAATTTTTAGCAACTATGGAAATGCAGGAATGGCAACACAAGAATATACTAGATTTAAAGCTGATAAAACCGAAAACAGAAATCATACTGCATTGAGTACTATAGAATATTTGCATTGGGTAAAGCTCTTTTAATTTTCTTTATGACCGAAGAACTCGAATCTATTATCAAAACACTTCCCGATCTTCCTGGCGTGTATGAAATGAAAGACGAAGAGGGGCGTGCTTTGTATATTGGGAAAGCAAAGTCGCTCAAAAAGCGAGTAAAATCATATTTTCAAAACACAGAAGCTCATTCAGCTCGTATCAAAAAAATGGTTGAAAAAATTGATCATATCGAATGGACAACAGTTTCTTCAGAATGGGAGGCGCTGGTTTTGGAATCAAATTTAATCAAATCAAAACGTCCGAAATTTAATGTGCTACTGCGAGATGATAAAAATTTTTCTTACATTCGTGTTTCTCTGCAGGAAGATTTCCCGATGATTACGCTCTCTCGAAGGGTTATTAAAGATGGATCATTGTATTTTGGACCGAAAACTTCGGCATCTTCTGTACGCACTACTATCGATTTGCTTCAGGCAATTTTGAAGCTTAGAACTACTCCGCTCGAAATTTCTGAAAATCTTGAAGGGGAGGTAAGTGTGAAAAATGCTGGGAATATCAAGTTTCCTTGTCTCAATTTTCACCTTAAAAAATGTGATGCGCCGTGCATTGGCCACATTTCTTCCAAGGCGTATAAAGAGCGGATTCATCAAGCGATTTCCTTTCTCAAGGGAAACACCGATGAGCTGGAAAGCATGCTCCAAGAAAAGATGAAAAAAGAAGTGGCAGAGGGGAAATTTGAATTAGCTGCCAAAACTCGAGATTATATTTTTGCATTGAGGGATATTTCTAAAAAGCAATTGGTCTCTGCTCCCAACGATTTTTCTGCTGATGTGGTAGGGGTCTATGCTAAATTTTCTCATGTCTTTTTTCATGTATTTTCCATTCGTGCAGGAAAGCTTATCAATTCTGAAACCTTTCCTATTCCTCTGCACCAAAAAGAAATTTCTGCAGAAGATGTATCTGAAACGATTATTCGCTTTTTGCAAGACTATCAAAACTATAGCGTTGATCTTCCTGAAAGCATTTTGATTGATGATTTGGGAGAAGAACAGGAAAATTTAGAACATTATTTTCTTGATCAGTTGGATAAAAAACTAGAACTCATCACTCCGCAAAAAGGCGATAAAAAAAGGCTTTTAGATTTAGCAAATGCAAATGCCAAAGAATATGCCAATCGCCACGCAGCTTCATTTATCAAGCATGAGGAAAGTTTGGAAGAAACACTTGTTTCACTCCAGAAAAAACTAGGACTTGCATTGCCTCCCAAGCGAATAGAATGCTATGATGTTTCTCATTTTTCAGGGGAAAAAACATATGCTTCTATGGTAGTTTTTGAGGATGGGAAGCAGAAGAATAAAGACTATCGGATTTTTTCGATCAAATCACTCGCTCATCGCCAGATTGATGATTTTGCAAGTCTTCAAGAGGCCTTGTCTCGTCGACTCACGAGATTGCCAGTTCCGATGAAAGAAGGTCAAATTTGGAAAAAAATTACTCGAAAAAAAGATTTTTCCCAAATTTCAGAAGAGTTTTTAGTGTGTAAAGATGTACAATCATGCTTCTTTAAAAGCGATAATAAGGAAGAAGGGGATTCATTGCAATGCGTCCCTTCAAGCAAAAATACAGAATATTTTGGAATTTTTGAGAATGGAAACTTGCTTATTTCTTCCGTTTTAAAAATTGAAAGAGGGGACGATGGAGCTCATTTTTTCTTTATTCCAGAGCTTGATTACCCATTTTCTCCATTTCTTACCTTTCTTTTTCCAAAATATAAAAAACAAGATTTGTGGTTTCACACTAATCAAAATCTTGAAAATCTCCAATGCGAAAAAATTTCAGAAATGCTTTGGAAACGATCTTCTGCTACCTTACCAGATGAATCGTTTGTCAGTGTCCCCAATCTCATTGTTATTGACGGAGGAAAGGGGCAGCTTTCTTCGGCTTTTGAAGTATTGCAATCTACTCCGTATGCTGAAAAAATTTCGATTTGTTCACTTGCCAAGCAAGAAGAAGAAGTGTTTATGCCTAATATTTCTGATCCTATTTTTCTTGCCAAAAATTCTCCAGAAGGTCATTTACTCCAAAGAATTCGAGATGAAGCGCATCGATTTGCTATTACCAAAAATCGCACAGAGCGAGAAAAAATAGCACAAAAATCAGTTTTGGATGAGATAAAAGGCTTGGGACCTAAAACTAAAAAACACCTTAAAGAAGTCTTTGGAAGTGTTGCAAGCATTTCGGCTGCATCGGATGAAGAATTGCTGCAATATATTTCTTCTAGTGTTTTGAAAGAATTACGAAAAAAAATATAGTGAATTTCATGGAGGCTTTGTTTTGAAAAGTGATACGATAAAGGGGTTCTTTATCTTTTTTATGAAGGAATATTTGTTTTCGGTTTTGGTAACCATTTCCCTTTTTGGTATTGGGTTTTCGTGGGCCGCTACAGAGATTGATACCTCTGGGGTAAAGCTCTATTTTGATGAGCGTCTTGCTGGTGAAAAACGTTTATTTCTTGAGGTAGAAACTCAATATATTCGTTCGTATGTAGCCAGTTTGCAATATACTGGAAACAAAATTATTTCTTCTATTGATGGAAACAAGGCAATAAAAACAGAATCAGAATTAAAAAGTATTTCCGCACAGCCTTCATACGCTTATAAAATCTTTGGAGTTTTTAAAGATAGTTTGGGCAATGAAGCACACTATCAAAATTCTTCTCAAACACCACTTTCTATTTCTGATTCGGGAGATCTCTATTTCACCTCCTACGCAGGAGATTTAGATTATGAATACTTGGATGCCAATAACGGTATTTATCCCATTACAATTAATGCGTATAAACGAGTAGATCTTCCGAATATCGTAGCAGATGAAACAAAAGTTTCTTCTTTACACAGAAGCTACGTTGCCTCCTTTTCGTATTCTAGTTCCTCAGATGAAGGGCTAAAGATTTCTTCTTCGTTTCATGAAAATAAGAAATACTCTACGGTGGAGACATTAAAAAATGAAGCAGTGCTTGCTCCTTTTTATGAGATAAATGGAATATATTTAGATAGCGATGGGAAAGAGCAGACCTATGCGGGTGGCACAACTCCTCCCCTTGCTATAAATGCATCAGGAGATCTCTATTTTACAGCAGCTGGGGGTATTCTGGGGAAAGAATCCATGGCGATGAATAAAGGGGAATATAAATTTTCAGTGGTGGCAAAAGATGCTAATAAAGATGAAATATTAGGATCTCGTACTGATTTTATTTTGGAAATAAAATCAGCAGGAGATGAAAGTACTATACGACTACTAACACCGATCAAAGGATCAGGTAGTGTCTTCACCGTGTATTTGCGAGATAATCTCAATGAATTTGCGCTTCGTCCTCAGCATTTCCCAACGACACTCGAAAAAGAACCAGGAACTCTTACTGGAAAGATTTCAGTAGCCCGTCTTTTTCTTCCTTCTCGGCTAGGAGTGGTCGCAAATTTTTCTGCACAGTTTGCGAATGAAGAAGGAGTTGTTCCATCTGGAGTGTCTTACGATGTCACCTATTCCATTAAGGGATCTCCTACAGAATCTTCTCTTTTCCCTGTTTCTACTTCTACATCTCCCCCAACTGACACCACAACGCCAACCCCCTCCGTGATACCAACCATCATTCCTACACCCATTCCTCAACCATGTGAAACGGATAATGATGCTCAATTTTTTTATATTGGTGAAAAAACCGGTATTATTTCTTTCGTACCAGATAATTTGCTTTCAGAGCCATGTCGCATATTAAAATCTCAAAAAACAAAATTTGTTCTTGATGAAGTGAGTTTTAGTGCTCAAAAAAAAGTAGTTTTGACAAATCTACGCTTTGCAAACGCAGGAGTGATTCTTAGTGATGCTTCTGCATCTTTCGATCCTGCCA
This sequence comes from uncultured Candidatus Peribacteria bacterium, assembly GCA_964532505.1. GTDB lineage: Bacteria > Patescibacteriota > Gracilibacteria > CAIRYL01 > CAIRYL01 > CAZHIF01. Next base: position 39,305 of record CAZHIF010000001.1, on the reverse strand, counting down.
CTGCTTTGGATTCTTTTTCTGAAGTATACAGACTAGAAATCACTATCACTTCAGTTCCTACTTCAGCTCCTACCTTAGTTCCTACTTCAGTTCCTACTTCAGCTCCTGTTTCTGGAGGTGGTGGAGGAGGAAGTTCTGCAGGAGGTTGGGCGTATGTTGCCACTGCAACCCCTACTCCTTGTGAAAAAATTGTTTATAAGCGGTACCCAGAAAAAAGAGGAAAAGGGGTTTCGTCCACACTTTTTTCTGATGCGTCTTCATCACATCGAGCGTATAAATCGTTGATTGATCTGGGAGAACAAGGTGTGGTGAATGGAGATCAGGCAACAGGAAAAGCGAGACTTGACGATCCTATCGCTCGTTCAGAGTTTGTAAAAATAGTGACTGTAGGAAGACAGGATACACTTGAAACAGATCTTTGCCTAAAAACCTCTCTCTTTCCAGACGTACTTCCTTCTGATTGGTTTAGTCGATTTGTATGGAACATGGAGTCTCGAGACTTTGTGAATGGATATGAAGATGGATATTATCGGCCTGGAAAAAATATTAATCTTGCAGAAAGCTATAAGATTATTGCCCTTTCATTTGGATATATTTCTCCAAATGATGCCAGAATCGCTATTAAAACAACAGGAGTTGAGTGGTTTGTGCCCTATAAAAAAGCTTTAGAAGATGCGCATGTAATTCCCTCATGGATGCAAACCTATAATATGGCGACGGTTATTTCTCGAGGAGATATGTTTGCCTTGCTTTCGAATGTTCTGAAGGATAAAGACGGAGTTTTATGATGGTGAATTATAAAAAAAATTTTTTCATTATTAATTACTAATTCTTAATTATTTGTGCATTTTCTTTCCAGTTCGCCAACGTGGGATTTTTTGATTGCTTCTTCGTTGCTGATCATTGTGATCTACAGTTTTATTATTGGTCAGCCAAAAACGCTTAAATCTCTTTTAGCGCTCTATCCTTCTTTTTTTGTGGCAGATATTGTGGGGGTGTTTTTGCCAACGCTGTTTCCTCGTCTTAGTATTGCCTTCATCAAAGATAATACCTTGGAAGGAACAATTACTCTTTCCGATCACCTCACCTCCTTGCAATTTGTGATTGCGATAAAAGTAATAGTTTTCATTTTTTTCTGGATTGTGTTTATGAAGTCAGAGTTTTTTGCGGTGGAAGCCCCAAATCATTCTGATAAATTTGGAAATGCACTTCTGTTTTTTGCTCTTTCTCTCACCTATGCATGCTTGGTGATGAATATTGTTTTACTTTTCCTTTCTGGGTATAGCATTTTTGGGCTCGATCCGTTCACTCATATTTTACAAGAAGTGATGGATTCTTCGTTTCTCAGTGTTCTCTTTGTACGATATTCTGGTATTTGGTTTGCTTTTCCTGCTATAGTGCTGGCGTTGGCTCCACTATTATATCGTTCTGGGGGAGAGGAATAAAAAATAGTTAAAATTTGAAAAATAAAAGATAATAATGATATTTTTATCTGAACTTCGGAACTCGTATATGTATCGCTTTTCTTTTCTCAGATTTTTAAAAGAATTGTACTTCCGTCTTTTTTCTTTTCATTTTTTGCTCTATTTCTAGTAGTCTATTTAAAGAGATACTTTTTATTTTTTTGTATGCGGATTAAAAAAATTTTGAAAAGCTTGTTTCCAGAATTTCTAATATTACAATGGCATCGATCTAAAGCGTTTTTTGCTCAGCTTTATTATGGAAATCCTTCAAAGGATTTGCTGGTAATTGGAATCACTGGAACAAAAGGGAAAAGTACTACTGCCAATTTTTTGTGGGCAATGCTGCAGGGAGGGGGAGTGAAAACAGGGCTCATAGGAACGGCAAATATTCGAATAGGAGATGAAGAGCGGATGAATGAATATCACATGACCATGCCTTCTCCCATGATTATTCAAAAGCTTTTTTCTCAGATGAAACAAAAGGGCTGCAAAGCGGTGGTGATGGAAGTGACAAGTGAAGGAATTAAGCAGTTTCGTCATTTGGGGATTCATTTTTCTGCTGGGGTATTTACGAATCTTTCCCCTGAACATCTTTCTTCTCACAATAATTCCTTTGAAGAATATGCTAAAACTAAGCGAATATTTTTTGAAACACTGCCGACCTCTGCTTTTATGGTGATCAACAAAGACGACGCCCGTGCCGATTTTTTTGCTAGTGCGTTTACTGGTAAAAAGATTTTTTGTTCATGGACACAGTCTGGAGATATGAATGCTGTTTTAGATGAAGTGACAACTGAAAAGACTAGTTTTTCTCTTGCACCTGATGAACACTATCATATTTGGATTGGAGGAAGTAAAAACGCAGAAAATGCACTTCTTGGAGTGGCGGTGGCAAAGCAACTTGGTCTTTCCTCCGTACAAATTCAAAAGGGACTTGATCTGCTCCATGTCATCCCTGGGCGTATGGAAAAGATTGATGAAGGGCAAGATTTTACCGTTTTTGTGGACTATGCGCATGAAGAAAAAAGCATGCAATTTATTATGGACACGGGAAATGCGGCAAAAGGATCTGGGAAATTGATTGTTCTTTTGGGAGCTGAAGGAGGAGGGAGAGATCCTCGAAAACGCGCGATTATGGGGAAAATTGTCGGAGATCAAGCGGATGTGGTGATTGTTTCCAATGTTGATCCGTATGAAGATGATCCGACCCCTATTTGCGAAGAAATTGCCGAAGTAGCTGAAAAATTTGGAAAAAAACGAGGAGAAAATCTTTTTGTTATAGAAGATCGAAGAGAGGGGATAGCAAAAGCGCTTTCAATAGCTTCTCATGGAGATATTGTGTTTATTACAGGAAAAGGATCAGAACAGACGATTACCATTGGCGGAGTTTCTACTCCTTGGGACGACAGAACGGTGGTGGCAGAAGAATTGCAAAAACTACTCACCTCATCGGCTTCATGACTATAGGCATTCGAGGTCATCGTAGGGCTTCTGAACCAAATGGTTTTTGGAATGAAAAAACAGGGAAAATTTTTCTCTCGTTTTTGCTTTTTTTCATTCTCTCTATTTTTGTAGCGGTACTCATTTTTTTTTATTTCACGTTCCAAATTACTACCGTATCGTTTCAAAAAAACGAAGAAGATATGAATCTGAGATATCCTAAAATGCAAAAAATTTTGGAAACAGTGAAGGGCTCAAATCTTCTTTTCCTTTCTACCGATTTTTTGGGAAAATCTATTCGCATTCCTTTCCCAGAGCTTAAGGCCATTACCTTTACTAAAAGCTATCCTGATACGTTAGAGGTGTATGCCGAAACCTATCCTATTGTTGCTAAATGGGTATATAAAAAGGAAGGAGATGAGCGGCAGTTTTTTGGCTTTGTGAGTGAAAATGGGTATTTTCTTCCCAAAGGGCCAGATAATACTTTTTTAATGTTTGACATGCAGCAGCGGAAAAAAGAAATTCCGTATTATGCTATGCTCATTCCATCGGAACAGCTTAAAAATATTTTAGATGCAAAACAGTTGTTAGAAGAGATTACAAAGCGTAGAATGGTTTCACTTTCCTATTTTCAAAATGCTCAGGAAATTCATTTCGTAGATGAAAAGAAGGTGGGATATTGGCTTTTTTTACAAAATTCTCTTGTCGATCAATCTGAAAAGCTTCGAATAATGTTGAAGACTGAAAATGTGTATGCAAAGCCTCTGCAATATATTGATTTGCGGATTAGCAATAAGGTGATTTATAAGCCGTTATGATACTAGAAACTATTTTTTTATTATTTGGAGTTGGGGCGTGGAAGCCTGGACTGGAATCTGTTTCTTCAGAAACCATTCATCTTTCTCCTCTTCCCAATGAATGGCATGAGCAAATCTCAATTTCTGCAAAAGAAGCATTGGTTATGGATCTCGATTCCATGGGTGTTTTATATCAAAAAAATAAAGATATGCCTGTTCCCATGGCGAGCCTCACCAAAATGATGACAGCGCTTCTTATCCTTGAAAATCATGAATTAACCGAAACCCTCACCACTCCTACTCTTTCGGAATATGTGGAAGGATCTTCTATGCGCCTCAAATCTGGTGATGTGATGACAGTGGGAGATCTTCTGAGTGGACTTATGATCAATTCTGGGAATGATGCAGCCACTGTTTTAGCCGCATATAATGCTGGAACGGTATTTGCCTTTGTAAAAAAAATGAATGATAGAGCTTCAGAACTTGGTCTTCACGAAACAAGTTTTCAGAATCCTCATGGGTTAGACGCTCCCAATCACTATGCTTCTGCCAGAGATCTTGCGATTATTGCAAAATCTATTCTTCAATACCCAGCCCTTCGAAGTATTGTAAGCACTTCAAAAACCGAAGTGCATTCAGAATTGGGTTCTGATTATGAATTAGTCAATACCAATGAGCTTTTAGATTCTCCTTTTCCTGTATATGGAATAAAAACAGGAACAACTGATAATGCAGGAGAATGCTTAGCCTTGCTTGTTAAGTCCGAAGGGAAAGAATACTTGATTATTATTCTTGGATCATCTGATCGATATTTGGACGCCAAAACTCTTATTTGGCATGTGATGGGAAAACCTGATTCTAAAAAAGCATCATCCCTTCGTCAGTCATAAATTCTTTTTTCGATATGTCTTCTCTTCCTTTTTTTCGGCTATCGTTTCAACAGATTGTGGATCTTGAGAAAAAATCACTTGAAGAATTATTTGAAATGATAGTGGCAGAATATTCTGCATATGGAAATTCCTGCGATATTAAAAAGCTTTATAAAGCTTTTCAACTGGGGGAAAAGGTGCATGCGCATCAAAAAAGAGAGACAGGGGTTCCTTATTTCACTCATCCTCTTATCTCTTCACTGATGATGATGGAGTATCAGCCACAAGCAGATATTATCATCGCTATGATGCTTCATGATGCAGTGGAGGATAGCAAAAACCCAGAAGATACCGCGCACCAAATCACTTCTCTTTTTGGAGAAGAAGTATTATATATCGTGAATGGCGTTAGTAAAATTTTCTCAGAATCGAATGCAGGAACTGCTGCCGGCGAAACTCTCGAAAAGCTTTTTGCCTTGGCCGAAAAAGACGTACGTATTTTGCTTGTAAAGCTTTTTGATCGCCTACACAATACCATCACCATTCTTGGAAAAAAGAATAAACAAAAACGAGAAAAGAAGCTGAAAGAAACCATTAGAATCTATGTTCCATTGGCAGAGCGATTGGGGCTTTGGAGTGTGAAAAAAAAATTGGAAGATGCTGCCATGATGGGAATTTCTCAGGAAGAATATTGTCAAGCGTTAGCGTTTCAAGAGAAAAGTATTCCACTTCAGGATTCCCTAGAGTCCTTTTTTAAAAAGCATTCGTTCAATATTCCGTTTCGTGTAGAAATAAAAAAATATTCTATTTCATCTCTTCTCAAGAGCAAAAAAGAAAATCAATACATGCGACCAGAGGATACTTTTTTTGTGCGATTGGTAGTTCCTTCTAAAGAAGATTGCTATGCTTTTTTGGAAGAGCTTTCTGCTGTGTTGCCTCAAAAAAAATCACTTTTCCAAGATTTCATCTTCAAAAAAAAAGAAAACCAATATCAGGCGCTTCATTCGGTGCATATTTTTCATAATGAATATGCCGTCACGTTCCACATTACGTCTGAGCAAATGCAACTGCGCAATGATCGAGGAATTTTTATAGATGTTAAAAATCATAATTATTCCCTTTCTTTGTTACATGAAAGTGATATTCATCGATATATCAAAGAATCTGAAGATTTTATTTCATTTCTTTCCAATGAAATTTTATTGGAAAAAATAACAGTGCATGGAAAAGATTTTGGAGAAAAATCCTTACCAAAAGAGTCTCGAGTAATTGATGTATTGCTATCAGCCTATCCTAACCAATTTCATTATTTTCATTCCGTCACCAAGAATGCTCGTCCTGCGGATATTTCCGAACCTGTGGAGGATCACGATATTTTGCATTTTGAGTTTTCCAAAACCATTTCGGTACATCATGGTTGGCGACAATTTACTTCGCTGGTTTCCACTCAAAAAGCTTTAGATTTGTATTTCGCCAACCAAGCCGAAACTATTAAAATCCAAAAAGGAAAAGATATGATTCAGCCTCTTATGGATGAGCTCCGCCAAGGAGATGCGAATGATTTGCTCGATCGTTTTCCAAATCTTAAAACTCAATTTTCACTGGAAGACACTAAAGACTTATTTATTTCTCTGTATGAAGGGAAATTTTACGCTTCGGATGTGCTTTCTTCTATCGCCAAAGAAAAATCACAAACTTGGCGAAAATGGTTTTCGTTTTTGTCTCCTGCTTCGATTTCAGCACGTATCCAGTTTTTTTCGCATGTCGAAGGGGGTATTTGCGAATCTCCACAGCTCATCACGCGCAATGCATCTCAATCCGATGTTTCGGTAGTTTCTTTGGGTATGCATTTTAGCAGTGAACGAAAGATTCTTTCTGGGGAAGCGTTGTTTCAGGCGCAGAGTGCGGAGAATATTCTGCACTTGTTGGAAGTTCTTCGAGGAGTTCCCAATTTCACATTTCATGTCATTTCTCCTTGGCGATTTTGGATGAAGATGGTTTTTGGATTATTGCTTCTTTTCGGCATAACAGCGACTATTTTTGCCTTTCTTTTTTCTTCTTTCGCATTGCACTATTCAGAATTTTTATACGCAGCGGTTTTTCTCATTTTGCTGGTAAATATGGGATCGTATATGTTTTTCACCAAATACTTTTCCATCCTGCGCCACCAAAAAGTCTTTTGGTTCGGGCTTATTGGTGGAAATATTCTCGCGACAGGTACTTTCCTTTTTTTCTTTTTTCAAAAAGGATTGGATATATTCCATGTCAATTTTTTCCTTCCGCTCGTTGTTCTTTTGCTTTCTGTTGCTATTCCAGTGTTTTTTTATGCGAAAAAAGAAAGCAATAAAATAAGCACTCCTTCTATTTCTCTGTCTGAATTTAAAGAAAAGCAAAAGCAAAAAAGAATTGGGTATTTGCTAAGATTTATTACTGTTATTATTTGGGGTGTCGAACCTATTTTGATACGCTATTCTCCATTTTCAGTCTTGCCTCCATTTGAAAAACTATTTTTATATGCGGTGGGAGCTTTTATCACACTTTTCCTATTATTTATTATAAAATCTTTACTCAATCGAGATTCCTTTAAAAATATCAATTTTAAAATTCCTTTTAATAGATATTTTATTTTTATCCTTTTTGGATTTTTCTTTCTTAATTATCTGACATTCCTTTCACTATTACATACAAATGGAACTAATTTTTTACTATTAAACAATTTTGCCCCCACATTCGCTTTGTTGGTGGCATATATTCTTTGGAGAAAAAAAATATTATATCTGAAAAATAAAACAAGTGCGTTGCTTATTTTATCTGTTTTTATTTTGGGAGGAGTCGGAAGTTCGTTTCTTTTTTATAATGATTTTTTACAAGGAAATTTTGGGAGTCTTTTAGGTAATTCTTTCGCATTATTAGCAATAGTTTTTGATGCTCTTATTGTTATTTCTCAAATACAATACACAAAATTTTTAGAAGGGAATCAGTCTTTTTTTGTGAATATTTATCTCTTTGGAATGCTTTTTATCGGAATGCTTCCTTTTGCTATTTCAAAAATTTTTATCTTTCCTCCTTCATCGCTCCTTTGGGGATTGTTTACAGGAGGGTTAATTGGAATTGCCCTTATGCTGAATTATGAGACATTTAAAAGAATGGATGGTTTTATTGCATATCTTATGTTAAATATTTCAGTTTTCATTACTTTTATATTTGAAGTTTTTTATCTCGGAACCCTCACTCCCACTTGGCTTATTATCCTTGGAGGGCTTCTTATTTTAGGATCGTCTGTGGCAGCTGAGTTTATCAACACGCATGCCGAGAAAAAACAAGTGATAGCTTCATAATTTTTTTTACTATTCTATGAAAAAAACTCTTCTCATCGTTGGAGGTGCTGGATTTATTGGCTCAAACTTTGTGCACAGCATCGTCGAAAAATATCCGGAATATCGCATTGTTGTGTTGGATGCGCTAACCTATGCTGGAAATTTGGAAAATCTGGAAATAGTGAAAGATGCTATTGTATTTGAGAAAGGGAATATTGCAGATTTGAAGCGAGTGGAAGAAGTTTTTCAAGGATATCAACCTCAAATGGTTATAAATTTTGCAGCCGAAACGCATGTAGATCGTTCTATTTTAGGTCCTTCCATTTTTTTGGAAACAAATGTGAAGGGGACTCAAAATCTTTTGGAATGCACGAAAAAATATAACGTAGAACGATATTTGCAGGTTTCCACCGATGAAGTCTATGGAGATTTGGGCGATACCACAGGAACATATTTTTCGGAAGACACTCCTTTGGCACCAAACTGTCCATACGCAGCTTCCAAAGCTTCAGCTGATCTTTTTGTGAGATCATATTTCGAAACCTATCAGCTACCTGTGCTCATTACTCGATGCACCAATAATTACGGACCCTACCAATATCCTGAAAAACTGATTCCGTTTTTTATTTCCAAAGCGATCAAAAACGAACCGTTGCCGATGTATGGCGATGGAAAAAACATTCGTGATTGGCTCTATGTGAAAGATCATTGCCGAGCGATTGACCTTGTATTGCACCAAGGGCGACTTGGTGAAGTTTATAACATTGGTGGGCATAATGAAAAAACAAATCTGGAAATTACTAAAATCATTCTTTCTCTTCTCAAAAAACCAGAAAGCTTAATAACGTTTGTAGAAGATCGAAAAGCGCATGACAGGAGATATGCGATGAATCCAACAAAAATTCAAAACGAGCTAGGTTGGAAACCAGAACACACATTTGAAGAGTGGATTCCGCAAACGATTGAATGGTATTTGCAACATCCTGAATGGATAGAACGCAGCCTTGCAAACACTGCCTAAGGTTTGATAGACTCCTTTTGTGTTTTTTTATTTTTTTTAAATGGACAAATTTCTTCGGCTTTCAATCATTTTTTTGGCAACTTATTTACTTCTCACCATTTTATTTCCTCACAATCCTGAACAAAAACCTACTGACAATATTTCTATTGAGATGAATACTGATGTAGTGGTAGAAGGGAATCTTTTTTCTTTTTCCCTTACAAACAACACCGATCAGCCTATCTTTTTAGGGAAGGGTACACCTCCTGAATTTGTGCACATTGAACGGCATGAAAATGGAGAATGGATTCCACTCATTATTTCTGCGAATGAACCTACAGAAACCACTTTGCAGCCAAAAGAAAAAAAAGAGTTTTCTTTTTCAGCCCACAACATTGCTCTCTTTACCACTCCTGATAATTATCGTATTCGAGTGGTACAATACCAAAAAGAATTTACTAAACCTTTTGAGGTGGCAGAGGCGGGATTTTTCAGAACAATTTGGAGAACGTTTTTCTGGAAACCTTTGTATAATGGAATGATTGGATCGTTGGAATTAACCTATAAAGATCTTGGATGGGCAATTATTTTGCTTACGCTTATTGTGAAACTTTTGCTGTTTATCCCTACTAAAAATGGAATGGAGGCGCAAAAAAAGATGCAGGCAATTCAGCCAGAGCTTGATAAGTTGAAAGCGAAATACGGATCGGATACGCAAAAATTGGCAACGGAAACCATGGGACTCTATAAAAAACATAATATTAGGCCATTCGCGTCTATTATGCCAATTTTACTTCAACTTCCTGTGCTCATCGGGCTTTATTATGTGATTATGGAAGGGTTGTATCCGCATAATCACTACTTCCTCTATCCATTTTTGCAGCATTTTTCTTTTGATGGTATTCAGACAACATTTTTAAATATCATTCCATTACTTGCGCATCCAATTGATTCTATTGGGCTGTATTGGATTCCTCCTGTTATTGGGATTGCTCAGTTTTTTGCTATGAAGATGAGTTTCGCGAGTATAAAGAAAAAGGCTTCGAACAGCAAAAAACCACCAGAAGGATTTATGGCAGAATTTCAAAATGAAATGCAGAAGATGAATGGAGTGCTTACGTATGTTCTTCCTGTTATTGTGATGGTAACTACCTTCATTATGCCAGTTGCGGTAGGGCTCTATTGGTTTGTTTCCACTATTTTCGGGATTTGGCAACAGTGGATGGTGAATCAGGAAAAGTAATTTTTGAAAAAGTTTGGTTTGAATAAAAAGGAAAGCATCTCTGCTTTCCTTTTTATATTTTTTGGCTTTTGAGAGTTTTTTTTTATTGGTAGTTTGCTGTGGTAAGAGATTTCCAAGAATAAGATGACAAGATTAAACAATGCTCTTGATCCTGCATTTCTAGCTGCAAGTTTTTATATTACAAAAAAAAGACGCAGCTGCGTCTTTTTTATAAAAATATATCAAATTATTTTGCTCGTTCTCGATATTCCCCTGTCTCGGTGGAAACTACAATTTTTTCTCCAATATCCACAAAAAGCGGAATTTTTGTTACCAATCCTGTTTGTAGAGTTGCAGGCTTTGTTCCTCCGGTTGCAGTGTCTCCTCTCACTCCAGGTTCTGTTTCGGTCACTTCCAAAACAACCGTTGGAGGAAGCTGAATACTGAGTGCTTTATCTCCCCAAAACATAATGTATACCTCCATTCCATCTACTAGATATTTTGTTTTATTTCCCAAAATATCGCTGTCAAAATCAAATTGTTCAAAACTTTCATCATCCATAAATGAATACGTATCTCCAGAGGCATATAAAAACTGAGCTCTTCGTGTTTCGATATCTGCTTTTGGCACATCTTCTCCTGAAGTAAAGGTTTTTTCAACTGTCCCTCCCGATACCAAATTTTTCATTTTGGTAATCATCTTTGCAGCAAGACGAGGTTGTTGCCGAAGTTGATAATCTACCACTTCATGTGGCTCTCCATTGTACATTACCTTCATTCCTGTTCTCAGCTGGTTTGAGTCCATATAAAAAATTTAAAAAACAAAAAATATCAAATCTATGCTACCAAGTTTTGCAAATTGATGCAAAAAAGAAATGACAAACAACAAGGATTCTTTTTCAAAAAAATTCCTAATTCCACTACTTGTCCTTTTTTATTCGCAACTCAATTATACTTCTTTCATGCTGAGATTGAGCCGTCCCTTCTCATCAATCGCCATCAATTTCACTTTCACCTTTTGTCCCAATTTCAGCACATCTGCCACATTATTCACTCGTTCTTTTGAAATTTGAGAAACATGCACCAGTCCTCCCACGCTTGAAGTGATGTCTACAAAGGCTCCAAATGCTTCGATTCGTCCCACTTCCGCTTCGTAGATTTCTCCCACCACGGGTTCAAATGTCACCGATTTCACCATTGCTAAGGCTTTTAACATGGCTTCTCCATCGGTCGATGCAATGATAACTTTTCCATCGTCTTTAATTTCGATCTGCGTTCCTGTTTCTTTCGTAATTTTCTGAATGGTTTCTCCTCCTTTCCCTATCAATTTTCCAATGAGTTCTGGATTGATCTGAATAATTTCGAGTCGTGGAGCGAAAGGAGAAAGTTCTGCACGAGGAGCAGGGATTACCTCTAGCATTTTTTCAAGGATTTCAAGTCGTCCTTTTTTTGCCTGTGCCAACGCTTTTTCAAACACCTCTTTCGAAAGTCCCATCACCTTGATATCCATTTGAATAGCGGTAATTCCGTCTTTTGTTCCTGTCACTTTAAAATCCATGTCTCCCACAAAATCTTCATCATCTTGAATATCCGATAAAATTTTGTAAGTACTTCCATCTTCCGATGTAATCATTCCCATTGCGATTCCAGAAACAGGTGCAAGAATAGGAACTCCTGCCGCCATAAGCGCAAGAGTGGATCCACATGTTGCAGCCATCGAAGACGATCCATTCGACATCAAAATTTCACTCACTACTCGTACTACATATGGAAAGTCTTCTTCTTTTGGGAGTACCGCTTGCAATGCTCTTTCCGCCAATGCTCCATGTCCAATTTCTCGATTTCCTGTTGCCAATCGATTTGAGCATTCTCCTACCGAAAATGGGGGAAAATTGTAATGATGAAAATATCGTTTTTCTTCACTGCCTTCAATTCCTTCCGTTACCAATGTATTTCCAGGAGCTCCAAGTGTTACCACGGAAAGCCCTTGAGTTTCTCCTCGTTGAAACAACGCCGATCCATGCAGTCGATCAAACAGATCTACTTCCACATTTATGGGTCTAATCTGGTCAAGCTTTCGTTCTCCAATTCGTTTTTCCTCCACCAAGATAGAGTCTCGCAATAGTTTTTTCCACACTCCATTGCACGCATCTCCAATATTTTTTATCACTCGTTCGTTGTCTTCAAATTCTTCAAGTGCTTTTTCTTTTGCTTCTTTAAAAATTTTGTTTTTTGTAGCCATTCGTTCTTTTTTTCCAGGAATTCCCCACAGGCAATCCATGAACGCTGATTTGTAGGTTTCCAAAACCCAATTTTTCATTTCTACATCTTTTTCTGGTTCTGCAATAATGATTTTTTCTTTTCCGATTTTGACTCTGAGCTCTTCAAAAAATGCGCACACTTTTCCTCCTTCGTTTTTTGCTAGTTCAATTGCTTCGATCATTTTTTCTTCGCTCACTTGCTTTGCCCCTGCTTCAATCATCACCACAGAAGAGGTAGACGAAGCTACAAAAAGATCGAGATCAGAATTGATTTGCATGCTTACCGAAGGATTGACTACCAATTCGCCATCGATGAGTCCAATTCGACTTGCAGAAATGGGACCTGCCCACGGAATGTTTGACACGTGAAGCGCCGCAGACGCTGCCAATGTAGCACAAATATCGTGATCATGTTCTCCGTCATAGCTGAGAACGGTAAGCATCACCTGCACATCATTTCGAAGATATTTTGGGAAAAGTGGTCGAAGAGATCGATCGATTAGTCGTCCAGTGAGTATTTTGTCGGTTGATGGTCGATTTTCTCGGCGTTGGTATTGTGATCCAAGAATTTTTCCAGCGGCGTAGTATTTTTCGTTATAATTGACCATTAGCGGCATAAAATCGATATCTCGAGCTTCCGCCGACATTACCACAGTGGCAAGCACCGAAGTGCTTCCACACGTCACCACGCAAGAAGCGTTGGCAAGGGTTGCGAATTTTCCAAAATCGAACAAATAGGTGTTCCCTGCATAGTCGAGGGTGTGCACCGAGTGGTTTGCGTAGTAGGCCATAAAAAAAAGAAAAAAGAGAAAAATATAATTTCTCTTTATCTTGAGGATTTCAGGAGTAAGCAGTGAAGAAGCTCCAAGGCATGTAAGTTATATCTCAATATCTCACAAAGAGTAAAGAGGCTCTTCACTGACGACTCCTAGTTTTTTTCGACAAAGAAAAATCTTCAAATATTTTATCAAAAAAATTATAAAAAAATACTTGACATGTATATATATATATATTATTTTTGTGTCTTATTTTTTTATATTTTTTTATGTCTGGTGATAATTTGAAGAGGATTAAGCCCACTTCTATGGTTATCGATTGCGATGCTTGCCCTGTGGTAGTTGAAAAAGATGGAGAAGAAATGCCTCTTCAAAGAATAAGAGGAGAGACGGGAAAGCAAATGATAGGATGTGCTCACCTTGAAAGGAAGGGTGGAAATCCTAATGCTGTAAAAAAATGCCTAGAGCAAGTTCGAAATAGGTTTCAAGGTGCTATTACTATTGTCAAGTATTAGGCTGTGATTTTACCAACTTCAAAAAAGACACTGATATATTTTTCAGTGTCTTTTTTTTGGGGATTCAAATTTTTTTATCTTATTTTTCGATTGCTTCTTTCATTTCTTTTTTTACTAATACCGCATAAAAACACACAGAACAGAGCCATGAAAAGATTGAAAAAGGAATAAAGAAAAGCCAATAGAGCATTGTCCAATTCGAGCTTTCAGGAATAAATGCAAAAGGGAGAGAAATACACAACGAAGTACAAAAAAGAATAACATACATAGCAACATAATACCATTTTGCTCCATTCATAAGCTCATCGCTTTTTTTTGCTAATGGCAAAATATTTTCTTCCACATTATTCACCGCTAAAAAAGGAAGAAGATTGTACCGTGCTTGTCTCCAGATAACTTCCAAAGCCAATAGGAACAAGGTGACTCCTACTAAAATAATTCCCAATGTTGTAAACTCATTACTTGGAAGCGAAGTTCTAGCGGCAAAAACAAAAGCAGCGACAGCGGGAACAATAGAAAACCAAGGAAAGGTTTTGAAAAACATTCCAAAAACTAAGAAAATTGATTTTTTCTTGTAAGAAAATCCAAACCAGAGATCTTTTATTTCCACTTTTTCTCCATCGGTCATTTTGGTAAGAATTTTATACCAAGAAAAGGCAAACGCAGAGAGTGATGCAAAATAGATAATGAGAGCACATGCCCCTAATAAGAATATGAGAGAATATTTAATGAATATAAAGATGGTGCTGTGAAAAAGAAAATAAATCAAGGCGCCCAGAAGCCCCAATGCAAGCATTATTCCCACAAAGACAATAAAAGTGAGGAGGCCTAGTCCAATAATTCGTAGAAAATTGCTTTTCAGCAAGGCAAATGCACGAGCAAACACCAGCTCGAGAGAAGAAGAAGAGAACATAAAAAAAGATAAAATATTCTTTTTAAATATTACACTATTGCATCTTGCAAATCAACCTCTTTCCACTTTCCTGCCTTTTGCAACTCTTTTTCCAGCTCAAAAACCAACGATTCAAAATTTTCCGTCCTCGCATGTCCATATCGCATAGCTCCGTCTTCCAACCTTTTTTGCAGTGAGACAAATTGGTCATGCATGGCTCTTTTATCGGCATAATACAAACATTTTTCTTCCCAGCTCATTTGGTCTTTTTCGTATATTTTTTTACTTCGATGGGCTTCTATTACTTTTCCCGTTGCAAAAAAACCTTGTGATTCTAAAATCATTCGCATGGCTTTTTCATGACCTACCTCTTGATATTTTTTTTGAACAGATTTCCAAAATGCAATTTTTTCTGGAGTAACTTCTTCTTTATAATACTTTAAATCAAATTCCTCAAAACTTTTAAAATCAATATACCGAACTCCATCATGCAGTATGGCGGCACTTTCTACTAGGTTGATATCAATAGGAATTCCTTGCGCTTCCAATTGGCGCGCACAAAAAACTGATACCTTGTGCACTAGCTCAATATGTTTTCGCACATGTATTGGTGTCTTCCATTCCTCTTGCATTTTTTTTGCGCTTTCCAAATCGATGGCCCAAGGATTGTAAAAACTCATTTCCAAATATCGAAAAGAAGCGTCTTCTCCGTGTTCCAGCTGCACATGAATGATAGGCTGATTAAAATATTCTTTCCAGTTTTCAAATGGCCACTCGATGAGAAAAAATGCGTTTGGATATTGAGCCTCGTATTCTTCGAAAATATGAATCGCTTCCTCTTGAGCAATTCTCTGAAAATCGGCATGCACTACACAAACCTCTCTGTTTTCATACACCTGAACCAGTGCAAAAGAAGGAGACGATCCTTTTTCTAAGCATAAATTTTCTAAGAAATCATTGCTGAATGTCGTTTTTCCTGTCCCCATTTCTCCTTCTAAAAGTATGATTTTCCCACCCTCTGGAAAATTTTTCATGCGGTTTACTATTGCTTGAGAAATGTTTTTGAGATGAGAGCGTGAAATTTTTATTTTCATAACGAAGAAAAATATGATATACTGCTTGGAAATATTATCATATCAATATGTCAAAACAAAATACAGATATGGATTCGCCATTCACCACAAAGCTTCTTCCAAAAGGATTGTCACCAGAAGCTCCTTTGAAATTGGAAAACCCTGTACATCAGGAAATTTTGGAGCTGGAAGCTGATAATCGGTTTCCTCATCAGCATGAAGTGAGGAGTTATTTTTCCTTTAAGAGATTGGAAGCAAGCACTGTTCGACGATTCCCATTTCTCAAAGTGCTTCGCTTGGGAAAAGGGAAGTTTTTGGAGCTTCCAAAGCTTCCAAAATTTTCGAGACTTTCCAATCGTGTCTTGGGGGCATTGGCTATGGTTATTATGGTTGGGGGGCTTTGGATTGGTCAAAATTCTCAAAATCTATTCTATGCCGATTCCAGCATTGTCAATAAAGAATCTCCTTTGGCTTTTGATGGCGCGGTGTATCCTTTTGCCAAATCTCCTAATTGGTTTGCTACAGGGGGAAAAAATTCTCGATTATATTCGGAATATAAGCCTTCTGAATTGGTGGATGCGCCCAAATATGATATTGCACTAATGCAAAAAGATGAATGGGAAAAAAACATTGTAAATACCAAAATAACCTACTCTGTGGTTTATCAAGGGAATTATAAATATGATCATATTGAAAACGGAGGGTCTCACCCAGCTGTTGACATCAAGCTTCCCGAAGGAACCCCTGTGTACTCCATCGCCCATGGACTCGTTGTAAAATCACAAGATTTAACGAGCGGTTTTGGGAAGCATATTGTGGTGAGGCATGATAAGGTTCCTAAATATGGAACGGTTTATTCTTCATATTCACACCTTTCTGCCAGAGAAGTAAAAGTGGGAGACGTTGTGCTAAAAGGGCAAAAAATTGGAGAAGTGGGAAGTTCTGGGAATTCCACAACTCCACATGTTCATTTTCAAATCGATCTCGCATCTGCGCCATTTCGTCCCTATTGGCCATTCACCACGGCAGAGGCAACTGCTCAAAAAGTTAACTTCTTTGAAGCCATAAATATGGGGCTCGGGAAAGAAAAAGGAGCGCAGTATACAATTCACCCTTTCGTTTTTATTTCTGAAAATTTGACAGGAAGTCGATTGCCGACCTCCTCTGACCTCAAGGCCTCTGCGGTGGGGGTGAGTACTTCAAAACCCTCTGTTACTCTTACTTCAAATTCAACTCCAAAACCAAATACTCCCACTCCAAAATCTGAAATCCTCTCTGGATATTCTGTACTAGTAGCACCTTCCAAAATTCTTGTAGGAGATACGGTGTATGTCAGTATTTATGCAAAAAATCAAAATAATAACTGGTGTCAAACATGCTCTGATTCTGGAACCATTTCCTACGTACAAAATGGAAAAAAACAAACCATTTCTTACAATCTTTCTAATGGAATTGCTGAGCAGAAAATTATTTTGAACGAAGAGGGAACTACTACATTTTCCATCAATGGAAGTAAAGAAACAAAAACTGTTTTGGTGCAAGTATTGCCTCGGCCTACTTCTTTGCCAACCCTTAAAGCCACAATTGCTGCCACGCCAAATCCAACAAGTGCTCCTATTTCGCTCAAAGGAAATGTTTTCAAAGATGTTTCCTCAAACCACCCAGATGCCGCGGCGATTGCGTATATGAAATCTAAGGGAATTATTTCTGGATATTCCGATGGAAATTTTAAGCCAGATAATAAAGTAAATAGAGCTGAATCATTAAAAATGATTTTCAAAAGTCTCAATGTGGGAACAAATCGAATCGTGAGTAATCCATTTACTGATGTGTCTTCATCCGATTGGTTTAAGCCATATATTATAACGGCGTATGATCTTACGTTGGCACAGGGATATTCGGATGGAACATTTCGTCCAGAAAAAAATGTCACCCGATCAGAGTTTTTCAAAATCCTTTCCAAGGCATTGCATGTTGATATAAGTTCTCTTCCTGAAAAAAATCCATTTGCTGATGTGGAGCGAACCACATGGGTGGCACCATATGCACAGTGGGCAAAAGAAAAAAGACTTTTGGATTTTGGATTGAATTTTAACCCAAATGCACCAATGACTCGGGCGGAAATAGCAGAAGCGTTGTACAGAACGATTAAATAGAGATTTTCCTATGACTTTTTTTTCTCAAATACTCTCGGTGATATGCTCTGATCTTCCTCAAAAAAAACAAGCAATTCAGTGGGGAAGCGCTTTTGCACTCTGTCTTTTTACATTGCAGCTTTCGAGCGTTGGATTTTTGAATGCTGATATTCTTGATATTACTATTATTCCCACCGACGGAAAAGTGGGACGGGCGTTTGCCACTGGAGATTTTTCATTTGAAATTATTTTGCTCTATGGAATGTATCTCATTAAAATGATTGCGCTTATGGCGGGAAGTATTTATGTGGTGATGAATGTGTATGCGGGGATACAGTTTATCCTTTCCGATTGGACAGGCGTTGCCACTAAAGAAGCTGGGAAAAACACGATGATCAACGCGTTTATTGGATTTGGAATAACTGTGTTTTCGTGGATTATTTTAGATCTCATTATTAGTTTTGTGTCGACAGGAGCATAAACTGTGATATACTTATCTGTGTATGTAGAAAGCGGTTTTTAATTCTGATTTTTATGGCTTTACACCATGTTCTCATCAGTAAATCAAAGGAATACTTAAATGTTTTTCAAGGATATTTAGAAAAAAAGCAACAATCTCGAAAGCATGAGCCTCTTAAAATCCAAGAAGTTTTAAAATCTTCAGATAATACATTGTTATTTGAGGTTTCTTTGACAAGTGCTATAAAAATTATTACGGTTTTGATTTGTCTTTTTCTGTTTTGGAAATTTGTGGATCAAACCTCTCATATTTTGATCACTCTTTTTTTTGCTGCATTTCTTTCTGCCACGCTCTATCCTTCTGTTCGATTTTTTGAAAGGAATCATGTGCCTCGTCCTTTGGCGATAGCACTTGTTTTTGCGTTGCTCATTTCTTTTTTGGTTTTTCTTTTTTCCACCATTATTCCAGCCATTATCAGCCAAGTTATTTCTTTAGGAGGGTGGTTTGTTTCTCATGCCAAAATGCTTTATGCTGGCGATTTTTCTGGACTTCCTGTCTTTCTTCAGTCGTATGGGGCATTGCTGCAAGAAATGATTTTTAAATTGGATACATATTTTCAATCACTGCAAACCAGTAGTGAAACACAAAAGGGATTTTTGCAAATTCTTAATGATAATGTAGATAAAATTTCAACATGGAAAGATGGTATTACAGGGCTTATTTCTGCTGTAATAGGGTTTTTGGGAAGTTTATTTTTGGTGATGATCATGGTCTTTTTTATCATTTTAGATAGAGAAGCTATCCGAGACTTCATTCTTTCTTTTTTTACACAGCGTGTTCAGAAATATTTATATTTCAAATCGCATCAAGTACAAGAAAAGCTTTCAGAATGGGTGCATGGGCAAATGATATTGTTTTTGTTTATGGGGACCACCACATGGATTTTTCTTTCTGCGATGGGAGTGGAGTATGCAATGGCTATTGGTTTTATAGCAGGGCTTGGTGAATTTCTTCCATTCATAGGACCTCCGCTCACGTTGCTCGTGGCGCTTCCACTAGCATTTGGTCAAGGGGTAGACGTGGGGCTTTATACCATTATCTTTTTTGCATGCTTACAGTTTGTGGAAGGAAATATTTTGGTTCCATTGGTGATGGAAAAAGCGGTGGGGGTTTCTCCTCTAGTGACGGTGCTTGCCATGCTTATTGGATACCAATTTTTGGGAATTTTGGGCGCTGTGATGGCAATCCCTCTTGCTTCCATTATTGGTTTATTTTTGGAAGATTTCCGGTCAAAAGACGTGTTCACTGGAGAAAAAGAAAAATAACGATTATTTTTATCATACTTTTCTATGCTCAAAAAACGAATTATTCCCTGCTTGGATATTAAAAACGGAAGAACAGTGAAGGGTGTGAATTTTGAAAATTTGAGAGATGCAGGAGATGCAGTGGAGCTTGCAAAAATCTATTCTGATCAAGGTGCTGATGAGCTAGTGTTTTTGGATATTTCGGCAACACAAGAAGGACGAGCGACGACTGTAGAATTTGCAAAAAAAGTGGCAAAAACCATCAATATTCCATTTACCATTGGAGGGGGGATTGCTTCTGTGCAGCAAGCACAAGCTGTGATTTTGGCAGGAGCTGATAAGGTGGGAGTCAATTCTGCTGCGGTTAAAAATCCTCTTCTCATTAAAGAGCTATCTGAAAACTTTGGGGCGCAAGCGGTGGTGCTGGCGATTGATGCAAAAAAAACAAATACTACAAAAAGTGGCTGGGAAGTGTTTGTTTCGGGAGGAAAAATTTCTACGGGAAAAGATTTGCTCGATTGGGCAAAAGAAGGAGAAGCTTTGGGGGCAGGGGAGATTTTGCTCACCTCGATGGACTGTGATGGAGTGAAAGAAGGATTCGATGAATCAATGCTTATTGCTGTGGGCAACACTGTTTCCATTCCTCTCATTGCCTCTGGAGGAGCAGGGCAGTTAGAAGATTTTGTTTCGGTGTTTCAAAATACCAAAACCACTGGTGCACTGGCAGCTTCAGTGTTTCATTTTGGTGAGGTGATGATTCCTCAATTGAAAGAGTTTTGTAGAAAGAATGGGGTTTGGGTGAGGGGGTAATTATAGTTTTCCTTTTGGAATATCGTTATTTGTTTTATACAAAATGTATGAATCTTCTGTAACTCCCCATTCATTTATTCTCGTTTCATTGTCTCTATGTAAATGTCTTTTTCCATTATGTCTCCAGCGCATTTTTTTTTCAACAGGAGATTGTAGTGGTTTTTTTGTTCCCATAAATCTTGCTACATACCTTTTCTTTTTTCTTTGTTCATTTGCCATTTCTTGCTCTTCTAAGGTATTTGTTGCTGAATAAGTGCATTCTTTTTTGTCATTATATCGAGCAATTTGAAAGTGTAATCCCTCATCTGTTTGAACAGCATAAAATCGTACATTTGTACCATCGTTCATTACAGTATAGGCAGTGTTATTTCCTGATAATATATATCGTATTTTTCCTTGTATTGTTTTTGCTATAGGGTTAGGAATAAGAATTATATCTGATTTTACAAAGGGATATAAAGAATGCCCTACTACTATTACTATAGATTGAATAGTAGCAGTATCTGGCTGATTATCCATTAAGAGTGCATAAGGTTTATAGCCTTTTCTTTTTAATTTTTCTGCGATTGCAATATTGTGTGAAGTTCTTTCCTCTCTTGTCATTGTGTTCATAAAAAATCACCAACTTAAAAAAATAATATTACAAAGTAATATATATGAATATATATGTCAAGCCTCAATTTCACAAAAAATAGGTACAATGTTTTGGTATTTTTTCTATTTTTTGTCAGATGTCTGCTATTATTGCTTCTGGAGATGGAGATTTTTCTTGTTTAGTTGATTTTTTATTAGAAAAAGAAATGTTTAAATCACTCATCATTCCTAATAGAAAATATTGTTCACATCTTTTGAAACGTAAAAATATCAATATGTCTTTCTTGGAAAAAAGCATATTACTCGGAAAATACAAAAAAGCGGAAGGGCGTAAATAGTAAGCATTATTTTTTACTCGACCCCCTTCCATATTGTATTCCCATTCTATTATTTTTTTTCGTCAATTATTTTTTTCTATGGCTATTCAAAAAACCTCAAAACCATTCCAGCTCAAATCACCTTTTTCTCCTATGGGAGATCAGCCAGCGGCGATTGAAAAACTTGTTGCAGGGCTTCATGAAAATAAAAAGCACCAAACCCTTTTGGGAGCGACAGGAACAGGAAAGACTTTTACCATGGCGAATATTATTCAAGAACAGCAAAAACCAACACTTGTGTTGGCGCACAACAAAACACTTGCCGCGCAGCTGTGTACCGAGTTTCAAGAGTTTTTCCCAGAAAATGCGGTCTCCTATTTTGTGTCATACTACGACTACTATCAGCCTGAGGCGTATATGCCCGCAACTGATACGTACATTGAAAAAGAATCAACGATTAACGATGAGATCAATCGACATCGACATGCTGCTACTTTCAATTTGCTCACTCGAAATGATGTGATTATTATTGCGTCTGTTTCGTGCATCTATGGGCTTGGAAGTGTGGAAGATTATGAAGCTCTTGCGATTCCGCTTTCTGTGGGGCAGATTATCAAGCGAAACGAACTCCTCAAAAAACTCACGGAAATTCAATATATGCGAGTGGCGTCAGATTTTAAACCCGGAATGTTTCATGTACTCGGAGATAGTCTTGAAATCTATCCTCCTGCCGAAGAAGTGGCATATCGAATTGAATTTTGGGGGGATGAAATCGAAAATATTACGCAAATAGACCCATTCACTGGAGAAGTGTACGCGTCTCAAAAAGAACTGATCGTGTTTCCTGCCAAGCATACCGTCACTCAAAAAGAGCGATTGGAACGAGCTGTGGAACAAATGCGCATTGATTTGGCAAAGCGCGTGAAAGAATATGAAGAGCAGGGGAGAGTGGTGGAAGCAGAGAGGATCAAAACCAGAACAGAATATGACATCGAAATGTTGCAGGAAACAGGATATTGCAATGGAATCGAAAACTATACGAGATACCTTTCGGGATCTCCTGCAGGATTTCCTCCTGCCACCCTTCTTGATTTTTTCCCTGATGATTTTTTATTATTTGTGGATGAATCACACATAACCATTCCGCAGATTGCAGGAATGCATAATGGAAATTTAGCCCGAAAAAAAACGCTGGTCGAGCATGGGTTTCGGCTTCCTTCGGCGCACGATAATCGACCTCTTCGCTTTGAAGAATTTGAAGAGAAAGAGAAAAAAGCGGTGTATGTTTCGGCAACTCCCGGAAAGTATGAATATGAAAAATGTGATCGAGAAAAAGATTTTGCACAGCAAGTGATTCGTCCTACAGGGCTACTCGATCCCACTATTTCTGTGCGCCCTTCTAGAACTGAATTTTGGAAATCTGCTGTGCACACTATTGCCGAATCGGAGGCGAGAAATCAGATTGATGATCTAATGATTGAAACGTTGGCGCGCATAGAAAAGGGACAGCGTGTGTTGGTGACAACTGCTACCAAAAAAATGGCAGAAACCATGGCAGAATACTTTATTGAAAATAATGTAAAGTCTAAACATCTCCATTCGGAAATAGAAAACTTTGAACGAATCGAAACTATTCAGATGCTTCGAGAAGGAAAGATTGATGTGATTGTGGGAGTGAATTTGCTTCGAGAAGGGCTTGATATTCCAGAAGTGGCTTTGGTGGCTATTTTAGATGCCGATAAGCGAGGGTTTTTGCGTTCTCGGGATGCACTTATTCAAACCATTGGTAGAGCGGCGCGAAACGCAGAAGGTTCGGTGATCCTCTATGGAGACGAAATGACAGAAGCAATGAGCGAAGCTATTACCGAAACCAATCGACGTCGAGCCATTCAAGAGGCCTACAACACCGAGCATGGTATTGTTCCTAAAACGATTATAAAAGAAATCAAATCACTGAATCTTGAGAAAAAAGAAGTCATCACCAAAGTGAAGGGTATGAAAAAAGATAGCCTTAAGGAATGGGTGAGAGAGTTGGAAGAAAAATTGCAGATAGCGATTGAAAATCTTGAATTTGAAAAGGCAGCTGATCTTCGAGATGAGATTATGCTGCTGAAAGAACAAATGTAATACTTTTTAGAAAAATGCACACTAAACCTGCTTGAGTAAAAAAATATGCCCATGCTATACTGACCCCACCAGAATTTATAAACGCGGTGAACGAACGAATTTTTCAATGCACTGGCCAAGAAGAAATAGAAGAACTGCTGGAGTTTGTTAAGACGACCTCTGCAGATACTATTTTTTTACAGTTTCCTCGAAATAGTATCTTGTTTCAGCAAAAAACAAATCTACTAAAATTGCACACACTAGCAGATGAACAGAAGAAAAATATTATTTTGGTGACGCAAAATGCAAGAGCTAGGAAAGAAATGCAGAGTATTGGAATTTCGGTACTTGCGGCCATTTCCGATCGAGAAACCAAAAGTATTATGGAGCTAAATAAACCCACTCTTCCCCATCTCCATAAAATTTCTCAGCATCCCATCGATCCAGAAAGATTTCGCAATAAACATTCCGAAGAAGCGATTTCTGCCGAAATCGTTCAGAAAATATCCAAGCCAAGCCTTCATGCGCTTTTTCTTTTGGGGGTGTTGGCTTTGGCGTTTTTTGCGTTTATTGTCTTCATCACAGTTCCAAACGCCAGCATCACGGTCACTCCTGAGCGACGGGAAGTGGAAATGCACCTCAATACCGAATTGCTTTCTAAGGAAGTGTATTCTGAAGAAGATCTTTGGAAAAAAAATAATGGGATCTTTATGATTCCCGTGGATACCGAATTTGAGTATAAAGGGATTTACACCGATGTGCACAAGCAAGTGGAAGGAGAAAATGCGAAGGGGATGGTGGAAATCATCAATAAATCAAAAAATCCGATAAAATTGGTTTCGGGTACTCGATTGCAAACGCAGGAAGGGATTTTGTTTTTGCTTCCCTATTGGGTGCAGATCAATCCTGGAGAAAGCAAAAAAATTCGAGTAGAAGCGGCTACTGAAGATGTCTATCGAAAAGTGCAAGCAGATAGGGCAAATATTCCCAAGAATACGCTGATGATTCTTCCAGGGCTTTCTCTTAGTATGCAAAAAGAAGTGTACGCGGTGAGTGTGGAAGATTTTTCAGGAGGGCGTGGGACGTGGAAATATTTTGTTACCAAAGAAAATCTGGAAGAGGCAAAGAAAGAATGGGAAGAAGAAGCCAGAAAACAGATTTCAGAAAAAATTTCTGAAAAAATTTCTGCGATGCAATCAGGTATTTCAAACGACGAACTTCGCCTCATTACACCGTATGATGATTATGTTTCGGTGCAAGTGAAAGGATATTCTTTCGGTCAGCCAGAAGATCAGCTCATTGGAAGTGCAATTCCTTCTTTTTCAGGAAGTATACGAATTAAAGTGCGTGTGTATGCTTACTCGCTTTCGAGTATGAAGGAAATCATTGCAGCAAAATTTGAACGACTAGCGCCTGATGGAATGAAGCTTTCAAGCATCAATACAAATATTTTAGTGCTGCAAATCCGAATCGTTAATCCTGAAAAAAATCTCATAAAAGCAGCTGTTTCCACCAGAGGAATTTATGAATATGTGGTGGAGCCACGAAGTGATAAATCGGAAGCGTTTATTGCTGCTGCCAAGCAGGCGATTGTGGGGAAAAGCGCAGAAGAAGCAAAAACCATTTTACTGAATAATTTTAAAGAAGTGTCGGATGTGAGTATTTCACTCTTTCCCTTTTGGAATACGCATATTCCATCACTTCCAGAAAAAATATCATTTACTATTGCGGGAAGTGATGAGTAGTTTTGCAAGATAATCATATTCCACATTAATCAAGTCTCCTAAGTTCAAATTTCCCATATTGGTATGTTCCAGTGTGAGGGGGATAAGAAACACCGAAAAGCTTTCTTCGGTGATGTTTCCAATCGTCAAAGAAATTCCATTGAGAGAGATGCTTCCTTTCTCCACGAGATATTGTTTTTGAGAAGGGAGAGAGAAAACTGCTTCGATTCCCGATTTTTCGATGTTTTTTTTCAATAGTTGAATGGTGGTATCTACATGCCCTAGTACAATATGTCCTTCAAATCTACCATCTGAGCGCATCGCCCGTTCCAGATTTACGCTTTTTGCGTCCCCCAGATTGGTCTTTCGAAATGTCTCCGAAAGCACATCAAATCCAATGCTTACTTCATCAGCCCTCGCCACTGAAAGACACGCTCCATTCACTGCAATAGATTGCCCAATTGTGAGCTTCTCAAAAATTGATGGGCGCGCAATGGTGAGCGAATATTCTGTTTTTTCCAACACAGGAGTGAAGGTTTCGATGATGCCAGTGAACATAGAGCCAATACTAAAAACCAAAGACGAGTATAGTATGTATGATAAAAAATAAACAATGAAAAAACTATTGTGGATGACAAATGAATTTTTTTGCAAAAGGTCCCATTCCTATAGAAAACTCAGAACTAAAAAGAGATCCCATTGTTTGGTTTGAAAGTCCAGGAGTAGCAGCAATTCTACTCCAATGTCCACTGTTACCACATTGATAGGATCCTTTAATAATGAGTCCAAGACGAGTATGGGTCACAATGTCTCCGGGCAAACAAGTATAGGTTCCTAGCATTGTAAAACTATTGACTTCATTTGGGCAATTGGGACTATTGGCAAAAGAATTTTGAGTAAGAAGAAGGCTTAACAATGCTGTTCGAACTCCAGGTAAAACCCATGATGGTGTAAGTACTTTTGTATAATCCTTTAGCTTCATAAAATATTACATTACATTAATAAAAAACATTTTAATTGTTAAAAATAAAATGTCAACTTCTTTTGGGCAATACAAAAAACCTTATCTTTGGAAAATATAGGATTTTTTGCTACACTCTTTTGGCATTTAAAAAAATGAGTTCATGACTGATCAGAATTATAGCGCGAGTAATATTCAGGTGCTCGAAGGGTTGGAAGCGGTTCGAAAGCGTCCTGGAATGTATATAGGGTCGACCGATGTACGAGGACTTCATCATTTGCTTTGGGAAATTGTCGATAACTCAATCGACGAAGCCATGGCAGGATTTTGTAATCATATCACCATCACATTTCAGTCAGATGGGGGAATTTCTGTCCTTGATAATGGGCGAGGAATCCCTATTGATATTCACCCTAAAACAGGAAAATCTGCACTAGAAACAGTGATGACCGTGCTGCATGCAGGAGGAAAATTTGGAGGAGGTGGATATAAAGTATCAGGAGGGCTGCATGGGGTGGGGGCTTCAGTGGTGAATGCACTTTCAGAGAAAGTAATTGCTCATGTCTTTCGAGGTGGGAAAATTCATGAACAGGTCTACGTTCGTGGGGTTGTTCAATCTGATGTGGAGGTTATTGGAGAAACGGCATATCAAGGAACAAAGATCACCTATTATCCAGATAATCAGATTTTTGAAACGCTCGAGATGAATTTGGAAACGGTGTATACAAGAATGCGTCAGCAAGCATATCTCACCAAGAGAGTGACGATTTCCATTGTCGACGAACGAGCAAATAAGTTGCATCCCACTCGATATCGATTTTCTTTTGAAGGGGGAGTGGCAGCGTATGTTCGACATCTCAACGAGCCGAAAACTGCAGTTTCGGATATTATCGCGGTAGAAACAGTTTCGGATGATATTTCGGTGGAAGTGGCACTGCAGTATAATGATAGCTTTACCGACACAATTCTCTCCTTTACCAATAATATCTATACTAGCGAAGGGGGAACTCATCTCACAGGGTTTCGAACAGCGCTCACAAGAACTATTAATAGCTATGCGAGGGATAAAGGATTTTTGAAAGAAAAAGAAGATAATTTGACGGCAGATGATATGAAGGAGGGGCTTACAGCAATCGTTGCCGTGCGAGTTCCAGAGCCTCAGTTTGAAGGACAAACAAAGTCTAAACTTGGAAATTCAGAAGTGCGACCTGTTGTGGAAAAAGCATTTTCTGAACTTTTTTCTTCGTTTCTCGAAGAACACCCAAATGATGCAAAGGCTATTGTAAATAAGTGTTTATTGGCAGCTCGTGCCAGAATTGCGGCTCGTGCGGCGAGGGATACGGTTATTCGAAAAGGAGCCCTCGAAGGACTCACTCTGCCTGGGAAATTGGCAGACTGTTCTTCTAAAAATCCTGAAGATTCTGAACTTTTTATTGTCGAGGGAGATTCGGCAGGAGGTTCGGCAAAGCAGGGAAGAAACCGAGAAATTCAAGCTATTTTGCCACTCCGTGGAAAAATTCTCAATACCGAACAAGCTCGAATGGATAAAATTCTTGCCAATAAAGAAGTGCGAAATTTGATTATTGCACTGGGAACTGGGATTGGAGAAACCTTTGATGTGTCAAAAATTCGATATCATAAAGTTGTGGTGATGACCGATGCCGACGTGGACGGACTTCATATTCGAACGCTTATCATGACGCTTTTTTATAGATATTTCAAGCCAATTATAGAAGAAGGATATTTATATATTGCCAATCCACCGCTTTTTAAGATTAGTAAAGGAAAACAGTCTCACTATGCCTATTCCGATGAAGAGAGGGATCGGATTATTCTTGAAATGGGAGGAAGTTTTGAGCCTGTTCAAGAAATATCTGAAGAAGGGGATGATGAGACGTCAGAAGAGGAAGAGCTGAAGACAAAAACTCCAAAGATTTCTATTCAGCGATATAAGGGACTTGGAGAAATGAACCCAGAACAGCTTTGGGAAACAACTATGGATCCCAATGCTCGAACAATGTTTCGAGTGCATATTGAGGATGCCGAAAAAGCCGATAAGATTTTTACGACACTGATGGGAGAAGAGGTACTTCCTCGAAGGAAGTTTATTGAGCGACATGCGGTGCATGCTGAAAATATTGATATTTAGCATTTACACTCATAGTGGATCTCGTCAAGTATACTAGTAATGTTATTTTTTATTTTTTTATGAAACACTTTTTGCCCATTTCGATTCTTTTGCTTCCTTTCGCATTAGCAGGATGTGGAGCTCCTTCATCACCCGCTCCCTCTCCCATTCCTACAAAAATGGAAGATCCTCTTATCCAATTGCTAAAAGAAGATTCTGCCAACACACCTTCTCTTTCCTATCAACTGGAGAAGACTGCTTTTTTAGAACAAGCAAAATCGATGAATGGGGTAATTATTGATCTTCGAATGGAAGAGGAGATTAAAAAAATTCCAATGATTGATCCATCTGCAAAAAATCTTGATTTTTATAGCGATAAAACTGTTTCAGATTTTTTTCGAACAGCTGATAAAGAAGCTGTCTATTTTCTCTATGACTCCAACGGAAGCCGATCAGAAAATGTTTATAGAGCCCTTCAAAAGATTGGATTCCCAAAGGCGTATGTTTTGAAAGGAGGAATCGGGGAATAATATTTTTTTTATCTTTCATACATTGCTAAAATCAGAATTTGCAACACTGGCAGAATCGTTTTTCCATCAGGTGAAATCTGCGTATTCATGCATCAATATCCCTCAAATAACGGAAAAAATTCAGGAGCTTCAGCAAAAAACTGAGGCTTCTGGGTTTTGGGATGATCCAAAAGAAGCAGGGAAAATTTCTCAAGAATTGGCATCTTTAGAAAAAAAGAAAAATTTTTGGGAGCGTCTTTATTCTGATACTTCTGGCATTCTTGAAATGATAGAACTCTTAGAAGGGGATGATTCACCCGAACAACAAGATTTGGAAAAAGAATTTCGAATACTCTCTCGAAAATTTTCTGATGCAAATATCGAACTATTGCTTTCGGATCCTTTTGATACCAAAAATGCACTTTTGGAAATCACTGCAGGAGCAGGCGGAACAGAAGCTCAAGATTTTGCAGAAATGCTCCTTCGAATGTATCTTCGATTTTGCGAACGAAAAGGCTGGAAAGCAGAAATTATTGAGCAATCAGATGGGGTGGAGGCTGGAATTAAAAGTGCTATGCTCGAAATTTCTGGAGAATATGCTTTCGGATTTTTGCAAGCAGAAAAAGGGACCCATCGTCTTGTTCGCCAATCGCCTTTTAATGCCAAAAACCTTCGTCAGACTTCATTTGCTGGAGTCATGATCATGCCTGATCTGGAAGAAGAAGATACGGCAGATATTCAAATTCCTGATTCAGAATTGCGAGTGGATACGTTTCGAGCCTCTGGAGCAGGTGGGCAGCATGTAAATAAAACTGATTCTGCTGTAAGAATGGTTCATTTGCCAACGGGCATTGTAGTCACCTGTCAAAATCAGCGTTCTCAGCATCAAAATAGAGACAAAGCATTGCAGATCCTCAAATCACGAATTGCACAGCAACGGCAAGAGGAAGAGCAGAAAAAACTAGCAGAAGTGAGAGGTGAGCACACCGAAGCTGCTTGGGGAACACAAATTCGAAATTATGTGCTGCACCCGTATAAATTGGCTAAAGATACTCGAACAGGCTTTGAGACACAAAATCCTGATTTGGTATTGGACGGTGATTTGGATGATTTTCAAAAAGAATATTTAGCTTGGAAGGCGAAAAATAAAAATAGCCAACCGTAGTGATTTAAATACATCCTCTGATTTCATCAAGATTCTTCACCCCTTCTTTTTCCATCCATTCCTGCATTTCTTGCGTCATTGCTGCAAATCCTTCCACTCCTCGATAATAGACCATTGTTCCCACTCCGACTAAAGTTCCTCCTGCCATAATCATTTCGATGGCATCGAGTCCTG
Organism: uncultured Candidatus Peribacteria bacterium; assembly: GCA_964532505.1. Taxonomy (GTDB): domain Bacteria; phylum Patescibacteriota; class Gracilibacteria; order CAIRYL01; family CAIRYL01; genus CAZHIF01. Next base: position 9,293 of record CAZHIF010000001.1, on the reverse strand, counting down.
TGGTCACGCCTCCTGTGGCGATGATAGGAATTTCAACTGCATTTGCCACGTCATGTACTGCTTTGAGGGCGAGGGGAAAAATCCCTGGACCAGAAACTCCTCCAACTTTATTTGCCAAAATAGGACTTCTCATCTCCAAAGAAATCCTCATTCCGGGCCCGTAGGTGTTCACTGCTGTGATGGCATCGGCGCCAGCATCTTGGCACGCTTTAGCAATGCTTGCAATATTGAGCACATTTGGAGAGAGTTTTATGCTGATCGGTGTATTCTTCACTCGAGATTTCACGAGCTTTGTCACCTCCGCTGCATCCAAGATATCACACGCAAATGGCTTACCAAGCTCATCTTCTACATTTGGACATGAAATATTCACCTCGATAATATCTGGATTGATTTTCTCGATTTCTTCAGCAATAATCCCAAAATCAGACTTTTTTCCCGCCACCACATTGGCAATGAGTGGTGCTTTTCGTTCTGGTATATATTTTTCAAGCTCTTCTTTTGCCTTTTCAATTCCCGCATCACTCAACCCCACCGCATTGATAAAATGTGTTTCATATCCTACCATTACAGGGTTTTTGTGTCCAGGATGCGGATTTAGCCATAAACTTTTGGTGGTGATTCCTCCTGCTCCGTTTTTCACCGTATGATGAAAACTATCTCCCGTTACTCCCAAGATTCCACTTGCCAGCACTAATGGATTTTCGAAATGCACTCCGCAAAAAGTTGTTTTAAGCATAGGGAAAAAAGATTTTTATCAGAAGTAAGAGTGGCAAGGGTATATTTTGCCATATTCAGTATATCACTGTTTTCTTGGAAGCAAAAACTAAAAAATAGCTATTGAATTTGTTTTTTTCGAAAAATCGAAGATTTATATTGTTCTGGATAGTGCGGTTGCATCCTCACTATTTTGGTATTGGGAAGAGTTTTTTTCAGTTTTTTGGGGATCTGTTGATCGTATCCTAGTGCTATAATATCAGGCTGAATGAGAAGAGGGATTTTCATAAAATTTTCTAAATCCCCTAAATATGCTTTGGTTACATAAGGACAATCTTCCAGTTTCTTTTTTCGTTCTTCCTCAGAAAAAATGGGGGTTTGGTGTTTTATTTTTTCAACCGATGCATCTCTGGAAATAATAACATGAAGTTCAGTTCCCAATTGACTTGCCTGCTCTAAAAAATTTTTATGCCCCGCATGGAAAAAATCAAAAGTGCCAGCAACCAGAACACGAGACATAAAAAAATACAAATTACATTCCGAGATCTTGAAACATTTTTTTCATTATTCACTTTTATTATATCTCACCGCACATTCCGCTGAAAATGCGTCTCCATTTCCTTTTTCATAACATGCTTTGAAAAAGGTTTTTGCTTCTTCTTTTTCATTATTTTTCTTGGCAATTTCTCCAAGATATAAGAGAACTTCCGCATTATCTGGATATTGTATTCTGATTGATTCGAGTGTGGTTTTCGCGCTGGCGAGGTCTCCATTTTCTGCCGTAGCAAACGCTTTTTGTGCCATCAAAGAAACATTATTTGGAAAGAGTTCGCTTCCTTTCTGTGCAAAGCTCATGGCTTTGCTGGGAAGATTGAGCTGATAAATGCTCAAGGTAATTGCTTTAGAGAAGTCAGCAATAGTTGGATTTTTCCCATGATTGATAATATCTTCATAGATCCTCAAGGCTTCTTGATATTTCCCTTCGCGCATAAACACGTCGGCCTTTGCTCGTTTCACTTTTTCTTCTGGTTTATACCCGTTTTTGAGTGCGGTATCAAATTGATCAATCGCATCATTGTATAAATGCAGCTCAGAAAGTGCTAGTCCCAAGAGATAAGGACTTTGAGGGTGTGTTGGGTCGAGAGAAATAGCTTTTTCAAACATGCTTTCTGCCACGTCAAACTGATGCAAAGAAAGATATGCACTCCCCATCACTATCCACGCATCACGATAGTCTGGATTTTCTTTGAGTGTTTTTTTTAGAATTGGCAAGGCAAGTCGTTCATATTCAAGGCTTTTGAGCGTATTTGCCACCATCACATTTAAAAAATCAGGGCTTCCATCGGAAAAGCTTTTGTAGGTTTCGAAAATGCTAGAAATAGCATCATATTGCGGTTTGTAGTCTTTGTTCTCTTTTAATTCTAGAAGTTGTTTTTTTGCTTCGTCATAGTTTTCTGCTGCAAGTGCAAGAATTAAGCTATAAAAATGAAGAGATGGACTTTCTGAGAATTTTTGTAAAGTATTGGTCGCATCACTTGTTTTCCCTTCTTTCAACAGCAGATCCATCCACTGCGAAAGCATTTTTTCGGAAGGAGGGGTGGTGAGATTTTTTGTAATAGTATTGATGGCATTCTCGGGCTCTCCTATTTTTTCTTGGGCTTTGGAAAGTAAGATGGCTTCGTCTTCTGTAAGATTTCCTGATTTTCCTTCGATCATTTCTGCAGCTGAAGAAAATCGACCCTCGTCAAACGCCTTTTGTGCAAGTTCCAGAGAGTAATTTTTAGTAGCTTCTTTGATGGTCGAAAGAGGGGTATATTCTGGCGCATGAGACGGGATAGAATTCGCATGGTCATCATTTCGAAAAAACAGCACTCCCCATGAAGAATAGAGAAAACAAACGATTCCTACCACAAAAAGGGTGCTTCCGAAAATTAGATTTTTATTATACTGCATAAATAACATTCAACGAATTATCAAAAACAAGTGTAGTGGAAAAGTGTTAAAATGCAAAATACTATTTTCCTTTTACTTTCCCTGCTTTTTGTGCTTCTTCTTCGGTGGAGTAAAACACTCGATTTTTTGGAGCCAAGCCAAATGCGGAAGGGCTATCGAGAGGATAATATTTTTTCCCTGCTTTTGATGCCACAAATTGTGCACCTTCAGGCGCAGGAAGCATTTTGAGCATCGGTAAAATATCAATTACGGAAGTGCTAAAGCTGCCTTCTGGTAAAATCTTCACTTCAGAATTTTTCACAACGATACGAGCATTCCCTCGAACAGTTCCCTTCAATTCACCATTTTCTATAGTCTCAAGAGTGATAACAGGAATTTCTGTGGTGGGAATGGAAGTGATTTGTGCGGTGTTATTTGATTTCAAGTCACTGCTTTGCCAAAAACCAAAAAGCAATCCTGCAATAGATGTGATTCCAAAGACAAAAATTCCTTTTCCCGCTGTTTCCAAATACTCCCACATAGGACATTATGAATTACATTTTTTTTGATTATTCACTTTCTTTTTTACCTTTTATTTTTAAACTTCACATATGCCACCCAAAGAACGATCACAGAAACAATAATTCCAACTGTAATCCATCCAGAATATTCCTTTAGGACTTCTTGCTGATCTCCCAAAAAATATCCAAGAGCTATGAGAATTGCAGACCAAATAGCAGCACCTGCGATAGTGTATCCACTAAAAAGCCAAAATGGCATTTTGGAAAGACCTGCAGGAATAGAAATCAGATGTCGGATAACAGGTAAAAGCCGTCCTGTGAACGTGGAAATATTTCCGTATTTTTCGAAAAAATGATCCACCATTTGTAGGTGTTTTTCCTTTACGAAAAAATATTTCCCAAAGCGTTCGAGAAAAGGCCTTCCGACGTAGAGCGATGCAAAATAGTTGATGCAAGCTCCGACCCACGATCCAATTGTGGAAGCCAATAAAATAATATAGACATTCATTTCTCCCTGCTGCGCCAAATATCCAGCGGGAATTAAAACCAATTCACTAGGTACTGGCAGAACGGTTGATTCCATCATCATTAAAATTCCAATACCCCAATATCCCCATGCGGAAATAATATCAAGTAGCCAAGTAATGAAAGAATGCAGCATATAAAAATTAAATAATGAAAGAAGGAGGCTTAGAGAATAGAAAAATACCAATATGCAAAAAATACAATTCCTGCCAGCAAAAGCCATATTCCTTTGCTACCGATCCAATCAGATTGAGGGGAAGAAGAACTCCACAAAACAAATGCGATAAGTCCCCAAAAAAGAGTGGGAATATCTGCGTGTTCCACTACCCAATGAGCTTGAGAAAAAGAAGGAGCAAGTCGAGAGAGGAGTAAGGAAATTCCCCAAACACTTCCGCATCCCATCAGCATCCAAAGTGTGCCCATCTGCCAAGAAAATACCTTTTTCATACAATCGAAAGCGATAATTTTAAGTATGGAAACTTTCAGAAACCCAAACCTCTCCAGAATCGCTGATACTGGATTTACAAAGTGAAATAATCATTTTTTTTAGGTTTGGATATGCATTTGTTAGGACTTGTTGAATCCCCACAATAGCATCTTCGAGTAATAAAAACTCTTTTTGATGGAGTGTTTCCACAATAATATTTTGCAGCTCTTCATAATCGATATAGGCTTCGGTGTGAAAATCGTACTCTAATTCTACCGAAAAAATAACCTCTTGAGGTGTGGTGCGTTCGTGTGGGTATATGCCAATAATCGCCATGGTTGAAAGCCGTTTGAGCAAAATTTTCATGACTTTATGCCGAAAGAGAATAGTATTCGGTGGTGTCGGTGGGAAGCTTTTCTTGGTTGAGTGAAATTTTAGCAGTGCTTTGCAATGGGAATGAGAAGGAAGAAAGTGTTTTAGTGGTGAGTCCTTCTGTTGCAATGATGATTCGAGGATCAATTTTTTCAATTAGTTTTTTATATGCCGAATCAGCAATTCCGTTTTCTTCTTTTGAACAAATGAGAATATCTGTGTTTTCGAAATAAGGAAGAAGTATTTCATCAGAATATCCCGAAAGGTTTTTATCGGAAAACAACACCACTCGAATTCCTTCTGCAAAAATTTTCACAATGGATTGGCTTTCGAGCACTGGTGAGATGAACACAGAAACTCCTTTTGTTTCATATTCTCCAGGCCAGTGAAACACTGAATGATTTTCTTCTCCCTCTTGAAACGTGGAAAAAATAGCAATATCGCCTCCCAATTGATTAAGGGCAATAGATGCGGTTTTTGTATCAAGCAAAAACGAACAATCGGAGCTAGCGGTAATGTTCATAGAGAGAAAAACAAAGAAAATGGCGGAGAGATAGGGATTCGAACCCTAGGTACTTTGCAGTACACACCCCTTCCAAGGGTGCACGATAGACCACTCTGACATCTCTCCAAAATAATGCTTTGGAAGTGTACTGGGTTTAAATTTTTTTTTCAACGGGTAATTTTATAGTTCTTGAATTTTATAAATAAACACATTATTTTCGCTGTATACCAATGAAAAATTATTGGGATGAGAGGTTGCCCACTCCCATTCATAGCTTCTGATACTTGGATTGCGGAGAGGTGCGATAACCAAATATTTTTTCTTCATATTTTTAAGATTTGCTTTCCACGCTGCAAAATCAGGACTTGTCCGAATAGAATTGACATCATCTTTATAATCTTGATAGGCACATTCCGCACATTTGTTGATATTCACATAATCAACACTTCGTTCCAATATCCGACCAAAAAATGGATAGTGAATATTGAAGCCTGAATAGGCGATGGGGTCAGATATATTTTGTGCATCGAGCCAATAGGCAGCTTTGGCAATGGAAAGAGATTGTGCATTGATACCACTTCCTTCATACCATTTTTCTGTAGCTAGTAATGCATTTTGCTCTCGAATCGGAATGGATGCATGGACACTCCACGCAAGCCCTCCAAAAGAAGTCAGCAGAATGACACTTATTTCTATAAATTTATATTTTTGATGTCTATAAATCTGAAAAAAATGAAGCCCTATACTGAGCAATATACCAACAAGACTCGCAAAGAAAGCTAGGATAATATCTAAGTGCTGAGTGAGTATTCCCCAATCGATTACCATTTTATCATTTCCAATAATTTCGCTTGGGGAATTGATGACCAAATACCAAAGGCTATACCACATCATCATGAGCATTATAGGAATCGAAAAACATTCGAGCCACTTGATGCGAGAAATGGTGTATGCCCACGTGATGCAGCCGATCATAAAAAGCATCATGGCATAGCGAACATTAGGAAAAAGATCTTGAAATGTATATGGTGCATACACATACGCAACAGTATAAAACCCAAGCGTCAACACTAAAATCTTCGCAAAGCCAAGGCGCACAAAATACTCTTTTTTTCGATACCAGATCAATTGAAATAAATATACGAGAAGAAGACAAAAAAGAAGAATAATACCAAAAATGAGAGGAAAGGCAGAAGCTCCTATCATCAAAAAAATCTTCTGCACAGCGTTCCACGCATCTCCCCAGCTTTGAATATTAGCAATAAGCGAAGTTGTTTCCAATTTTTCAGCATATCCAGTATATCCATCTAAAATCTGCACTCCTTGTAGTGAAAAATCAGTAGGAAACAGAGGGTTCCCAGTAATCATCCAATTTCTGAAATACCAAAAACCTCCTCCCAAAATAATTCCAAGACTTCCCAAGATAATACTTGGGAAATGATGCGTAAGAGGATTTTTCTTTTGAAACAACATCAAAAAAAATCCTGCTAAAAGAATAGGAACTGCGTATGGAACTCCTAGGTATTTTGTTCCGATAAATATTCCCAATGCAGCCCCCAAAAGAAAAAAATCAGCATGCCGACGTGTTTCATAGTACTCCGCTAGAAAATAGAGAGCCATGGCAAACCCATAGCAAAAAAAGATGTCGACCAACGGCACTCCCATTTGCCGAAAGGTTTGTGGCATAAAAAGGAAAAGGGCTACTGCCCCCATTGAAAGCGGAATGGAAATCTTCAGCTTTCGACACACCGAATACATCGCCAGCGCGAAAAGAAAAAAAATAGGAAGATTGACCAAATTCACAAGCCAATCGGAATGGAAGGGGAGCATCGCCCACAGTTCGAACAATTCAAAATTGCTCGGATAAAACCCAATAGGACCTGAAAAAGCACTGTAATATGGTTCCCAAATGCTACCGGTTTGAATCCATTTGGCAATAAATGGTAAATGATAGGCAAGGCTATCATATTCCAGAGGAATTTGGAAAAGAGCGTTTCCAAAGCGCATTCCAAGGATAATGAGCCATGGAAGAAAGAAAAGGCAAGCAAAAAATATGGGTTCCAAAAGAGATTTAGGAATCAGAATGGTTGGGATTTCCCATTTCCACCTCCATGCTACAAAAATGAGAATCAGCAAAATACTCTCATGCCACCACCAGATATAGGCAAAAGAAAGCTGACCAATGCTTCCCAGTACTATTTCGGAAGAAAAAATCAGAAGAAAATAGAAGAGGGAGGTGGTGAGAATGAATTTTTTCCAATCCATAGCTCCTTGCCGTTTGCCAGAAAAAAATGACGATAAAAGAATGGCGCTTATGAGCACCAAGGTATTGAGCAGAAGAAAGAAGAAAAGAAGAAGCACAAAAATTCTATGAGACAAAAGATGCTTATTCTATTGTAGTTACACAATCAATAAAACACAATAAATTAAGGAGTCTCTACAAAATACACTAATTTTTTCATAATTCTATTAATTGAGCGCTGAAACAGGGGGTATGCTAGGAGAATAATATTGAAAAATGTAGTATTTTTCTTTTTTTGAACCAAGTTGTTTAGAGTGTATTCTACACTGTCTTTTTTTTTTCAAGCTTTTTTTGCGAAAAAACACAAAAAAGCATAAAATAAAATATCTTTCATGATAAAACATAAATAAACAAAATATCTTTTATGATTTAATATGCATACTGTTTTATATGCTCTTCAGTCTATAGAAAAAAACATACTTCAAAATATTGGAAATCATCAAAAAAGATCAGTATTTTTTACTTTTCCAAAAACAACGCATGCTCTTGGGCTGATAGGAGAAAGAGGAGTGGGGAAAACGACTCTTTTATTGCAAAAAAGAAATGAGTTTTCATCAGAGCAAGCTCTCTATTTTTCTGCTGATAATGTCCAAATTCAATCAGTTGGACTTTTTAATTTTATTTTTTGGGTGACCAATAATACCGATATTACCACTTTTTTTATAGATGAACTTTTTTGGTATTCATCATGGCAACAAGAACTCAAAAATTGTATCGATTCTTTTCCTCAGTGTGTTTTTTACTTTTCAGGGTCTTCTTCTCTGGCATTGCATTCCTCTATGGCAGATATTGAAAGAAGAATTGATGTAAAGCACATTAGGGGGCTTTCATTTCGAGAGTTTTTATTATTGAAATATGATATTAAGATGCCTTCGTTATCTTTAGAAGATATTTTTACACACTCTGCAAAAGAGGTTATCGCAAGATCATCTCTCTTTCCAGAAAAGTATTTTAAAGAATATGTAGAAACAGGGTTTTATACTTTTGGAATTGCTTTAGAAAAAACACAATGTACCGAACGTTTGCAGCGAACTTTAAAGCGTGTTATTTGGGAAGACTTAACGAGTATTGTTGATTTTAATACGATGAGTTTAAAAAAAATAGAAAATCTTTTTTATATTCTTTCACAAAGCAGTCCTTCGGAAATAAGTATTTTATCATTGAGTAAAAAATTGGGAGTAAATCACTCTTTGCTCGAAAATATTATTTCATTTTTATCAGAAATAGGAGTTATTCATAGAGTGCTAAAATCTCATCTTTCTGCAGATTCGATAAGAAAAGAATATAAGATGTTTCTTGGAAATCCCAATCTATATCATTTATATCACTCTGATCAGATTGGAACTATTCGTGAATCGTTTTTTCTTTCTGCCATAAGAGAAAAAGGGAAAATTTATGTTCCCATTTCGGGAGATTTTCATCTTATTTATAAGGAAAAGGAATATGTTTTTGAGATTGGAGGGAAGAAAAAATCGAGGCGACAAATTTATAAGCAAGAAAATGCCTTTTGTGTAACCGATACTTTTTTGCCAAATGCTGACGGGGATATTCCATTGTGGATTTTTGGATGCTTGGAGTAATTGATATTTTTTACAAAAAAAGACACACAATATTTGTGTGTCTTTGAGAGGGCTCAGCAAGAGAATTGTTGTATTGAATTATTCGCAGCGTTTTTGCAGTTTTGTAACGGGATAAGGATTAGTCGTAGGACCTCTTCTGTCAGAAAGAGTACCCTTACTTTCTTTAAGCATTTCGAGTGTAATTACATCATTGCCGCCATCCACACCTCCTGCAGTCGACAAAAATGATCCAACGGTCCAAGGAAATACTATAACCCTAGAGTCGTTAGCAGCACTAGTATATGTTGCTTTATACTCACAATTCAGATCAAAATCCGAAGTATCTGTAAGTGGCACATCTACCCATTTTGTTCTGCTATCCAAAATATTAACTGCCTCAGCGAGTTTATTCAAGTCAGCTGATTTTATGACT